>JAHFBQ010000032.1:7518-14902 GCA_023249935.1 bacterium | reverse complement strand
TCCAAGATCCCATCGGTTATTTATAACCAATCCAGGTTAAACGGCGTCACTCCCTTGTTTATGGCGTATTCTACCACCCTCAAAGAGGGCATCAAGATACAATCCAGGCTTAACTTTAAAACTGTATTGTCTAGAGTATTTCTTTTCTTTTCTTTTGCTTGTTCACAGAAAAGTTCAAAGTTGTATCCAACAATCAATAGAAAAATACGCAAACCTGGATCCCGGCCTTCGCCGGGACGACGTGTAGTAACGACTTTACTTCTTGTTTTAGCTCGTTAGTTTATAAAATAATTTTAAATTTAGTATATGGGCTACTTGCACTCTTTCTGTAGCTTCCATAGAAGATCAAATGCCTCACGTGGAGAAAGAGTATTCAGGTCAAGATTGCTGATGGTGTCTACGACATTGGTTGTCACTGTATGTTTTGACTGGGCTGGTGTCTCTGCGGCTTGGATCCCGGCGCCTAGGCCGGGATGACAAATATTTCTTCCGGGATCACAAGCTGCGGGTAACGAATCAAGAATCTCTTGTGCCCGAGTGATGATGGTAGTTGGTAGTTGAGCAAGTTGAGCAACATGGATACCAAAACTTTTTGTGGCAGCACCTGCTTTGATGCGGTGTGTAAAGGTAATGGCATTATCGCGATCGATACATTCCGCATGGTAATTTTTAATATTTGGCCAGGTTGCTTCCAGCGTGGTGAGCTCGTGGTAGTGAGTAGCGAACAGGCAACTCACGCCATTTTCCTGGCTTGTCATCCCGGCCGTCGTCGCCAAGGCTATGCCGCCCTCAGCCATCTGCTCGACGTTTGCGCCCGCCGAAGCTCTATGCGAAGGCTGGGACCGCGATTCGGGATCCAATCCACTAGTCCTAGCTAAATATTCAATAATTGCCTGAGCAAGTGCCATGCCATCATAGGTACTGGTCCCGCGGCCAACTTCATCGAGGATGACCAGGCTGTTTTTTGTTGCCTGCGTGCAGATGGTGGCGGTCTCTTCCATTTCTACTAAGAAGGTACTTTTTCCCTGTGCCACGTTATCACCTGAGCCGATGCGGGTGAAAATGCGATCGAACAGCGGCAATGTACCGGCGATGGCCGGAATAAATGAGCCCATCTGTGCCATGATGCCGGTCAGTGCAACTTGGCGTAGGTAGGTAGACTTACCGCCCATATTTGGACCGGTCAGGACAATGAGGCGGGCGTTGTCGTCCATGCGTACATTATTTTTGATAAACGTGCCGGGAAGTTCTTTTTCTACCACCGGGTGGCGACTGCCGGTTAGATCGATAATGCGCTGGCTATTAAAGGAAGGCTGTACGTACCCTTGGTCATAAGCGGTGCGAGCAAGGCCGATGAGCGCGTCGGTATGGGCAACTGCTTGCGCAAGGTTGCGCAGCTGTGTCAGGTAGCTTGCGACTTCCTTTTTAACGTGGGTGAAGACTTCTTGTTCAAGTGTTGCGGTGTCTTGCTGAGCGCGCATGATGTTGCGTTCGAGCAGCATCAGTTCATCATTAGTGAAGCGTTTGCGGTTGGCCAATGTTTGCACGTGTCGGTAGGTTGCTGGGGTTGCGGCCTCGTTGCTCTGTGTGATTTCAAAGTAGTAGCCAGTAATATTATTGAAACGGACTTTGAGGCTGCCAATGCCGGTGGCAGCAATTTCGCGTTGTTCCAGCGCAAGAATTTCTTGCTGTGCGTTGGCGGTCAAATGATACAACGTATCAAGTTCATGATGAAAGCCGCGCTTGATGAGTAGGTCGGTTTGCAGTGCATCATCATTAATGCTCGCTTCAAGCAGCTCATGCAGCTTGGCAAGATCTGCAATTTTTTCATGCAAGAGCTGTGCAAGCGCTGTTTTTACCTGTTCATGTAATAATTTTTTAAGCGCCGGCGTCGCAGCAAGTGATGTTTTGAGTGCTTGGTAATCGCGTAGCGTTGCTTTTTCTAATGCAATGCGTCCGATAATGCGTTCAAGGTCGGCGACCTGACCCAAGGTTTCTTCCAGCTGCATGAGCGTCATCGGTGTGGCGAGTAGCTGTTTAATCACTTCTTGGCGTTGCATGATACTGTCTTGTTGTACCAGCGGGCGCTGGAGCCATTTTTTTATGGTGCGCGATCCCATACTTGTCACGGCACGATCAAGCACTGCATAGAGTGAATGTTTGCGTGAGCCGGAGACATCTTCAAGGAGTTCTAAATTTTTTTGTGTTGCTGCATCGAGTATGAGGTAGTCGTCTGGCTCGTAGAGATGAATATTGCGAAACAGCGGGAGCGAAGCCGGCTGATTTTTGTGCAGGTACCAGTACAGGGTGTGCAGTGACTGGGTGACTGCTGGTGCTTGATTGAGTTTGACTTGGGCGCTAGCTGCAAATTGTTGCTCAATCCATGCAGTTGCGATTTCGCCTTGCTCAAACATCTGACTAAAACTAATCGGGTAGCCCATGCCGCGTAGCGTGGAGCACAGAGCATTTTGTTCTAATGCTTTGGGAACAATGATTTCATCGGGCGAAAATCGTGTCAGTTCAGTCTCTAACATTTTTAATGCATTGACCGGAACTTGCGTGGCAAATAGTTGTGCTGTCAATAACTCGCTGAATACCATACCCCAACAATCACCTGTTGGTGCTAGGGTAAGAAGGTAGGAGGCTGATTTTGTGTCGAGCAGTTGCTCATCGATCAACGTGCCGGGCGTGAACACTTGCGATACGCCGCGTTTAACGACGGTGCCTGGTTGCGGCTTAGAAAGCTGCTCACACATGACGACTTTAAAGCCGCCGCGAACCAATTTTGCTAAGTAATGTGAGACTGCATGAATTGGCACGCCGCAGAGAGGGATGTCTTCACCCTTATTTTTGCCGCGTTTGGTCAAGGTAAGTGCAAGAAAAGAGGCAGCCTGTTTGGCGTCATCAAAAAACAGTTCATAAAAATCACCGACTTGGAAAAATAGCAACGCATCAGGATATTGCTCCTTGATACCGAAATACTGTTCCATGAGTGGGGTGACTTTGCTGTCTTGCATGACAGCTGGTTTTACAGCCATGTAAAAAGCCCTTCTCGACTATGCTACTTCACAAGGGAATTAGTGTAGTTGAGAAGGGCTTCTGTTTCAATCTAAAAACAAGAATTAACTACAGAGAAAATCTCCATGATTTTTCGCGGCAGGGCTAAAGGGAAATCCGCCAGGATTTTTACCGGTAGGGCTAAAGGGATCTTTGGTGGTAGCGGTGTCAAAACCGCCATCGTCACTACCAGTATCAGCGGCCTTATGGTAACCAGAAACATCTTCGCCTTCTTCGTTTGTACGCTCTTGATATACCCACAACTGCCCATTCTGATCACGATAGGAAGGGTATTTGGTAGCTGCTTGTAATTCAAATGTGGTACTGCGGCTACCTTGAATAGGTAGCCATTTTGCAGGGAGTTCTTCATACGCAGTCTCTCCAGTTTCTTCATTAACAATTGCTTGAACTTGCGTAGGATCAAAGAGATTTATTGTAGCTGGCTGAGGAGAGCTCGCAACTTTTTTTGGTGATGGCGGTGCTGCGTGGTAAATACGGAATTTTGAACTTGATCTGGCAGCGCTTTCAGGAATAAAGCTATGATACACGTTTAATTGAAGTCTATCTTGAAGCGACACTATCGGAGGAAATGTCGTTAGAAAGTTATTGCCAAGATCAAGATATACGGATGAGTCAGGGGTGTTTGAGCCAATGCCATCAAAAGCGGTCTTAACTATAGAATCGATAAAATTACCGTTGAGAGATAAATGGCGGAGCCTAGCTAGCCCAGAAAAACTGCTGGCAGAAAGTTGCATAATTTGGTTGTCGGCAAGGATAAGTGTCCTTAAGGAGTCAAATTTTTGGCGGAAAAATGTGCCCACGCGTTTGATGATATTTGCTTTTAAATTAAGAGAGCGAAGCTTTGGTAACGGGCAATCTCCTGTTTGGGTAGAAAGCCTACTAATTCTGTTATGGCTTATATCAAGGTGCTCAAGGTTATTGAATATTGCAAAAGCATGGGGATCAAATGTTGCAATTGAGCAACCTGATATTTTGATTGTAGTAACGAGATTCGCGAGTAATTGTGCTACACCAATCTCCTCAAAGACAGGGTGATTGAAAAAATCAAGAGAAGTGAGGCCAGACCAATTAACGATTTCTATATCGATGTAAAATAACTTTTTACCATCTGATGACGGAAGCATCCATTGCTTAGGATGGCGCATTTGTTTTCGTTTCATTGCGGCCCATTGATCGTCAGCTTCTTCTTCCAAGTCCTCTTCGTCAACTTCGCTTAGTCTGCGAATCTGTACTGAGTCACAAGCTGGGTAGCGTGTGAATTGTATAGTTACTCGTCCTGAGCCGGTTGGTTGATTATAACTGATTTGGTGTTCATCGCTTGGCAGTGCCGCGGCGATGGACATATAATATTCAGAGAGGCCTTTAGCTTTAGAATGATCATCAGGGTTTAATTCCTGTAGTAATCCCACAGCGATTGTTTGTGCCAACAGCGTTTCTTCTTCGGTGAAGATAGCTGCTTTTGCACCAAATTGACGTGCCGAACCACATCGGTTGTCCAAAGTTTGCCGAGTAAAGTACCCAGATTCCTCATCATCAGAAGAAGGGGCTTTTGCTCCAAAAACAGTATCAAAAGAGCTAAGCGTGAACATAAGTACGATAAAACTAAAATAGTTAATCTTCATAGAAACCCCATTAAATAAAAATACAAAAAGAACGTTTTCCCTAATACAAAAATGCGTTAGCATAAACGACGAGTATATCCTAAAGCCAATAAAATAAAAGGGGCTTGATCGCATGATTATTACGATAGATGGGCCTGCTGGTAGTGGCAAAAGTACCATTGCGCAGCGGGTTGCGCAACAATTATGGATCTATTACCTGAATACGGGCATGTTATATCGAGCTGTAGCCTATCTGTTGTTTTATGATCCCTGTGGCGTTTTTCATGGAAATATTGAAGCTGATATCTCGCAGTTAACGCGGGAACAGCTCGATGCATTGCCTAAGGTTGAGTACTCGTACAGTGCTGCTGGCGCGGCCGTTGCGGTGCGTGGGCAAGATTTTACGCAGCAGCTTTTTGCTATTGCCGGCATCGATCAGCTTGCTTCGCGGGTGAGCGCATTGCCGGTGGTTCGTGCGTATTTGCTCGATGCACAGCGCGATTTGGCAAAAAAACATGATGTGATTGCCGATGGCCGTGATTGCGGCACGGTGGTGTTTCCTCATGCTCAGTACAAGTTTTATCTGACTGCTTCGGTGGATGTACGCGCTCAGCGGCGGATGCAAGATGCTAAGACGTTGGCCTTGGGCTTGACGTTTGACCAGGTGCGTGCTGATGTGGCAGCTCGCGACGAGCGGGATGAGAAGCGTGAGATCGCACCATTGCGTATTCCAACGGGGGCCGTAGTAATCGATGCCAGTGATATGACCATTGACCAGGTGGTAGAGCGGGTGATTGAGGTGGTTGAGAGGAAGTGAGTATCAACTAAAAGGGGCGTTTTTCTGCTCTCCTGACGTCGTCCCGGTCCTTCGACTTCGCTCAGGATAAACTTCGACCGTGCCTCCTGACGTCGTCCCGGCGAAGGCCGGGATCCAGGCTTAACTTTAAAAACTGTATAATTTTAGGGGTTTTTTTCTTATCAGTAGTACGAACATTAAAAAATTATCTCCCTAAAGAAATAGAAATTTCAGAAGAACCTGGATCCCGGCCTCCGCCGGGACGACGTATAGTAGCGACTTTACCTCTTATCTTAGCTCAATAAACTAACTTTATCTAAAGCAGTTCCGCTGCCATCTTAGCAAGGTCGCTGCGTTCACTTGTCTCAAGAAACGCGGTGCCACAAATGCGTTGGTCTTTTAATTTCTGTGAGGTAACGGTCAATCCGTTGCTACTAAAGTCAAGGTAGGGTGAATCGATTTGTGATGGATCGCCAGCCAAGATCACCTTGGTGCCTTCACCTGCACGACTCACAATCGTCTTAACTTCATGCGGCGTTAAATTTTGTACCTCATCGATGAATACAAATTGATAGGGGATCGAGCGGCCACGCATGTAAGTGATTGCCTCAAGGCTCAAAATGCCTCGTTGTTGAAGATGCTCTACCAGCTGGTTACTTGCCATTGGTTGGTGTTGCTTTTGTTCGTGATGTTTTCCATCTTTGCCGTGTTTGTCATGCTTATGTTTCTTTTTGCCTTCTCGATCTTGATCTTTATGGCCGATGCCGCCGAGCAGGTCATTGCTACCACGCAGCATCTGGCTTGAGATAAATTCTAAGTTGTCGTGTACCGGTTGCATCCAATAGTGCAATTTTTCTTGCACGTCGCCGGGCAGGTAACCGATGTCAGCACCGAGTGCGATGACCGGTTTGGTGACCAGTAACTTGCTGTAAATTTTTTCAAAGGTGACTTTGTATAGGCCGACGAGGAGCGTTAAAAAGGTTTTCCCTGTTCCTGCAGGGCCCAGTAGGGTGACTAGTTTGACGCTGTCATCCATAAGCAAATCGATGGTCATGAGTTGTTGTACGTTGCGTGCGTTAAAGGTATGCATGATGCTGTAGGGCGGTACTTCTTTAAATTGATCGCCGCCAAGAAAGCGGTAGAGGCGGTAGTTTTCTGGGTTGTTATCGCTTTCAAGAATGATGAACTCATTAAGTTGAAGCTGCGGGTCATAAGGCAACTGTCCAAGACGTTTTTGGCTCATGAGGCGCAGTTCTTGGGCGCTGACTTGTATGCGGCGCCAGCCTTTATAAAACTCGTCGTAGCTTACTTTGCCTTTGGTGTAATCTTCTGCAGAAAGTCCCATCACATCAGCTTTTACGCGCGCGTTGATATCTTTAGATACGAGGGTTACGTCATTGCCTTGCTCAACGAGATCTTTTACCGTTTGCAAGATCAGATTGTCTTTTGATGCGGAACCGACTTCTTGCGTGAAGCTGCGTAGTTCAGGTGTTTGAAAGACGCGCAGCATAGAGCCGGTACTGTGGTTGAGATCAACGCCTTGACTGAGGCAGCCGCGAGAGCGTAGCTCGTCAAGTGAGCGGATGACTTCGCGTGCGTTGCGACCTTTTTCATCACTTTCTTTTTTAAAGGTATCGAGCTCTTCTAAGACAACGAAGGGGATGCCAACCACAACGCCTTGGAACGCGAAAAGCGAACGCGCATCGTGGAGTAGCACATTGGTGTCGAGCACGAAAATACGATGAATTCGTGTTGCCTTTGTAGCCGATTCATCATGTTCATGGATACAGGGGGCTTTTTTTTCTTTGGTTGCAACAGGCAGAGACTGTTTCTCTTTTATCGGCGTTGCCACGACTTTTTTCTTTTTTACTTCTTTTGGCATCGTATAACCTTGCTTGCGTTGTAGGGA
>JAHFBQ010000032.1:0-7508 GCA_023249935.1 bacterium | reverse complement strand
GCTTGTGGCTGGCCGCTTGGCCGCCATGGCGCGTACCGAGGGGTTAAGGAAAGCGTGGGTTTACTGCTGGAAATATTGTTTCCACTTGCGCTCAGAATACTTGTGGCTTGGGTGAAATGTTAAGAAAATAATTAAATGAGTGTGGTTTTGGTTACTCAGCCCTCAAGAAGCTTCTTCTTCATTCGTGACAGTTGGCCACTTTTTTCGTATACTCGGGCAATTGTTTTTTGAGGGGCAATAACTTTTTACCATGCTGAAGAGGTTTTATGGACGACAAGCAACAATACTTGCATAATCTGCGTCACACCGCAGCGCACGTCATAGCGCAGGCGGTACTCCAGCTGTATCCAGGCACGAAGATCACCATTGGCCCTGTGACAGAGACGGGTTTTTTTTATGACTTCTTGCCGACGCAGTCCTTTAAAGAAGAGGACTTGGTAAAAATTGAAACGCGTATGCGTGAGATCATCGCTAAAAATTACAAGATGACCGGTAAGCAGATCTCTAAAGACGAAGCGCGCAAGCTCTGGGCAGATAACCCGTTCAAGCTTGAGTTGATTGAGGGCATTCCTGGTGATATGGTGGGAGCCTATACCCAGGGTGAGTTTACCGATCTTTGCCGCGGTGGCCATCTTGAGTACATTGGCGAAGTACAACACTTCAAACTTACTTCGATTTCAGGTTCTTATTGGCGCGCAAACCGTGATGGACAAGCGTTGCAGCGGATTACCGGCATTGCGTTCGCCACACAAGCGGATATGGATGATTATCTCAAGCGTCTTGAAGATGCAGAAAAATATGATCACCGCCGTCTAGGCAAAGAACTTGAGCTTTTTTCATTTCATGATGAAGCACCCGGCATGCCGTTTTTTCTCTCTAAAGGCTTAACGCTGTTCAATGGATTGGTTGATTACATGCGTAAAATACGTGGTCCGGTTGATTACCAAGAAATTCGTACGCCACTGATTCTTAATGAGCAGTTGTGGAAGACTTCAGGTCACTACGATCATTACAAAGAAAATATGTACTTCACCAAGATTGATGAAGGTTTTTCGTGTGTAAAACCGATGAATTGTCCCGGTTCTGTGCTTGTGTACAAAGAGCGTCCGCGCTCATACCGCGAGCTGCCATTGCGTTTGAGTGAATTTGGCTATGTCCATCGGCATGAACTTTCTGGTACGTTGCATGGGCTTTTCCGTGTGCGCGCATTCATACAAGATGATCAACACATCTATGCAACAATCGATCAATTGGGTGGTGAAGTTGAGCGTTTGCTCGCCATGGCAAGCCGCCTTTACAAGGCGTTTGAGTTTAACAAAATTATTTTCATGCTTTCAACGCGCCCAGAAAAATCTATGGGTAGTGATGAGATGTGGGAGAAATCTACCGGGGCATTGCAAAGCGCGCTCGAGCGCAACAACATCGCTTACACGATTGAAGAGGGCGATGGTGCGTTCTATGGACCGAAAATTGATATCAAGATTGAAGACGCCATGGGACGTTTGTGGCAGTGTGGCACCGTACAGGTTGATTTTAATTTAGCGATTAATTTTGATGCTACATACATTGCTGCAGATCAAAGTCGCCAACGGCCTGTTGTGGTGCATAGTGTGATCTACGGTTCGCTTGAGCGCTTCATTGGTGTGATCTTGGAACATTTCAAAGGTCGCTTACCGTTCTGGATTTCGCCAGTGCAAGCGCGCATCTTAGCCATTAGCGAGAAGCAGGCTGATTATGCTCAAGCGGCTGCAGCCACCTTACGTGCGGCTGGACTGCGTGTTGAGATTGATAATTCAGGTGATCAAATTTCAGCACAAATCAGACGGGCGCAGCTTGATAAAATTCCGTGGATGCTTGTGATTGGCCAGAAAGAGGTTGATCAAAACACCGTGACGTTGCGGGATCTTGAGGGTAAGCAAGAATTTGGTCAGACGCTGGCAGGCTTGCTGTCGCGGGCAAAAGCGTTGATGGAAGTGTAAGAAGAGAGGCCGGGAGCGATCCCGGCCTTTTTCACGCCTCGTAGATATCTTTACGGTGTTTAATCGCTACAATCACCACGGTGAGGAGTTCCTGTTCGATACGATAGACGATGCGGTAGTCGCCAACGCGCAATCGCCGGTGGCCGCGTAAGGCATAACGTAGCGGTTTGCCAAAGCCGATAGGGTCAATTATTAAGCGCTCTTCGATTGCTTTTTTAATGAGTTTTTTCATAGTTGATGGCAGCGCGGGGATATCGTCTTTGGTAACCTTGTCTAGATATTCTACCGTATACATGCTATTCCCAGGCGTCTTTATGGGGAATACGTTTTGTTTTTTTAGTATCTCGACTCTCAGCTAATTTGCTCAATGCAATGTCTTCTTGGCGCTCGAGTGCATCGAGAACGAGTTCTTTTGTGATGCTAGCAATAGATGTACCTCTCTTCTTGGCTAGTTGGGCCAAAAGTGCTGCTGTTTCTTTTTCAAAAGTAACATTAATGCGTGGATTTTTTGTTGCCATATGTATCTTTCGTGTAATATGTAACACTTTTACATCACCATAACAAGGTGGGCGTTTTTGACAACAAAAATTTTTTTACCCATAAAAACTTTGAGATCAAAACAAGAATATTTATACTCCTTATGCACTTGTCATTCTTTTACTATGTCTCTCGGCAAGCCAGCACTCATTGTTACGAGACAAAAAAGTATTCGCTTCATGATCTGGTCGGGAAATTTTATCGGATAAAAATTATAACGTTGCCGGCATGGACCTTGTGTCGTCCATGGTTTGCCGGTAGCAGCCTTGCGTCACCGGTTGCACGGCTAAAAATTTCTAAGTTATCTGCTGATCGGGTCACACTGCATGATATTGCAAACTACGTAGACTTCGAGCTATTCGCCAGCAGAAGAAAATTTGATTGCATCAAGCCATAATCATCGCTAAGATAGTTTCATACCCTTTGGAATAGGATTGATCTGCCGTTCATTGATAACGGCGATCAGACGAAGGGCAATGTTTCGCACACGAGTGTTTGAAGTAACAACTTTGCATGTGCAACGGCTCAAAAAGAGGAGCATGAGTGGAAAGGAAGATGAAAGGAATTGCAGCAGCCGAGATTATACAGAGGAACCTTTTATAAATTAAAAGAAATCGTCTAACAAACACGTCCGGTCTATCGCAACAGAGTAGAGTAATGTGTACTTTTTTAGGAGAAAGCGTATATGAACATGCTTAAACGTTTACTCGTTACAGCCTTAGCACTCAGCGCATCACACGTGAGCGCATTCACAAACAAGAACTTCAACTCATCACCTCGTCCTCAAAACGCAAGTCTTTTGCTTGACAGCCATGTCATGCGTGACTTGACCATGACCAAAGGAAAAGATCTTAGTCATGATGGCGACCGTTTTGGTGGCAACTTCATGGTAAGCGGCTACTACAGCGAATCGAACAAAGCTGCTGATCTTGGCAAATATTTTGGTATCAAAGATAAAGCCAAATTTGATGCAAATATTGGTAACAACCTCACCGCAGATGAATTTGATCTTGGTGCCATAATCCATAATGGAGCCCTTGTAGCTGCACCAAAAGCTCATCCGGTATCAATTGAGCTAGCACCAAAAACCATTTCGTATGGTGTTGAATTTGCCTATGTACAATGCTTGAGCAAAATTCTTGAAGGCTTGCATTTGTCCATCTCATTACCGGTTGAACGTGTTGAAAACAACATGAATCTTAAAGTAACTGGAGCTGCTGCTGACGTTACTCAAGTAACAACATTCTTGGATGGTAGCTTTAGCACGGGAACAGCTGCAGCCCTAGGTAATGCTTTTGGTGATGCTCATGGTGGTCAAAGCGCGCTTAAGAATGCTTTGATAAAGGGTAAGCAAACAGCTACAGGTATTGCTGATATCGAAGCTATGCTTGGCTATGACTTTGTGCGTAACGATGGCTGGACCGCTGGTCTTAACATTGGCGTAAGCATACCAACTGGTAACAGCGTTACAGGTAAATATGTGTTTGAACCATTGTACGGCAATGGCGGGCACTGGGAACTAGGCTTTGGTGGTAAAGTTTGTGGCAGACTCTGGCACGATGGCGACCAACGTATCGGTTTGCACTTGTCAGCTGACTATCGCTATGGCTTCCAAGCTAACGAAACTCGTACACTTGGTATAAATGATATTGACTGGGGCCAATATGCCTTGGCTGGTGTTGTTGGAGCGCGTCAATCTGCTGGTGAACCGTCTGCAAATGGTTTAACACAAGCATTAAGTGTGACACCAAACAGTGCATTACGTGGTAACCTCGGTCTTGAATACGGCAATGGCGGCTTCTTGTTCGGTGTTCATTATGCACCAGCATGGAGACAGGCAGAATCAGTAACTGGTGGCAAAGTTGTAGCAACCTCTGGTCTTGTACCAGCTGCATTTGCCCTTGGTAACGTAGCACACGTTTTCGGTGTTGACGCTAACTTGGCTGCTGCTGACAACCGTGGTATTGTAACTCTTGCGACAGATGCAAATCTTTCAAGAGCACAAGCAACTCGCGAATCACAATTGTCACACCGTCTTGGTGGCGACTTGGGTTACACATTCAAAGAATGGGAATACCCAGTGGCACTTGGTGTAGGTGCTCACTATGAGTTCAACAAAGACAACGCTTCAATTCAAAACTGGGGCGTAAATATCAAAGCTGGTATTGGGTTTTAAGGCCAGCCTCGGACACGATGTGTCCTCGCCCAGGCCTGTGAGCGCAAGCTCAGAGATCTAGGCGGCTAGTTTGAGATATGAAAAGGGTCTGGAGAAATCCAGGCCCTTTCTTTTTTGGCCGGCCTTCCAGGCTTCGCCCTCGGGCTACGCCGGACAGGCGGACGCACAGCGTCCTCACCCTGGCCAGCAGAGGAAAGCTCATTTACTCGAGTAGCTACATTGGGATTGAGCATCTAAGTCACATCGTCATCCCGGTCCCGAGCTGGACGAGGGACATTCCGGGACCCAGTCTTAAGATTTAATACATCCAAATTTTTTTCTCTCTCGTAGAAGTTATCTCTTCAAATTTAATTAATTATTCGTTGGGTGCGCTTTCGTGCGTATCTCGATACGATTGCGTTGCAATCTACTCGATATAAACTGTGATGGTTTACCGTCACACACGACAAGAGTGGTGTGTAACGACACCCCTCTTGACACCCGCGTTCTAGGGGAAATCTTCCCCTAGTCCCCTTTTTAACGCGCAAACTCACACCAACCGTGCTTACGCACTCTGGTTGTTCGATTGCACTTATTTGGACATCAAAAAAGTTATCGTCTACATTAATCGAGAGGTTGACCTGTCAAGCTTTAGCGCGGTAGGCTTATGAGCGGCCTAAAAATGAAAGGGGTTTGTATGGTTACAAAAAAATTGATTCAAGAGGCAACTGAGTGTCTTGTGCAAGTATATGATCCTTTAGAGATCTATGTTTTTGGGTCGTATGCATGGGGTGATCCGACAGAAGAAAGTGATATGGATTTGGCAGTTGTAGTAGAAGAGTCAGACCAAGTTGCTCTTAAAAGGCCAATATCAGGGCATCTAGCGTTGGCAGATCTTGATGTTCCCAAAGATATTATTGTATATACCAAGCATGAGTTTGATCGTGCTTTAAAAGATCCATCTACGCTTGCAACAAAGATTAAGCTTAGAGGAATTCGAGTCTATGCAAAGGCATAATGAATGGCTTAGGCTAGCTCGCCAAGATATTGCATTTGCAAGATTGGGTTTGCATTCTGGCGACGATGAAGTTTTAGCACCCGCAATTTACCATACGCAACAGGCTGCAGAGAAAGCATTAAAAGCTTATCTCGCTTTTCGAGCTATGGGGATTCCTAAGATTCATGATCTTTTAAAGTTGATAAAGCTCTGCTCCCAATTTGATCAACGATTTCATACGTTGGATTTACACGCAGCAGGACTCAACGTTTACTCAACATCAACTCGCTATCCAGATGACCTCTGGGCGTTGCCTGACTTTGAGATGCTAAAAACTGCAATAGAGCAGGCAGGAATGATTATTGACTTCGTTGTGAAGTTGATTCAAGAGTAATTATTTTCAATGGTGGCGACATGGGCTACACATTCAAAGAATGGGAATACCCAGTGGCACTTGGTGTAGGTGCTCACTATGAGTTCAACCAAATTTTTTTCTCTCTCGTAGAAGTTATCTCTTCAAATTTAATCCTAAAAGTTAGCGTTCTCCTTGAGAGGTTGACCTATCAGTCTTTGGCGCGGTAGTCTTAAGGACATATTTCTTTAAAACAAGATTTAAGGAGTTTCCGATGAGCACAAAAATAGAGTTATCACGTATTACCATTGATATTCCAAAAGTAGATCATAAAAAACTTAAGGCGCGTGCGGCTCTCCATGATAAAAGTATGCGAGAAGTTATTCTTGAACTCATCGAGGGATATCTTGGCTGTAGCAAATCCCATGACCCAAATAAGAAAACACAAAGTTCGCTTAAGAATATTGAAAAAGGTAAAAACCTGGTAAAAGCAAAAAATGCAGACGACCTTTTTAAGAAACTTGGCATGTAGATATTATGTTGAAGGGAGTTTATGAGCGGCGGTTTGAAAAAGAAGTTGAAGTAGCAATAAAGCGTGGCAAAGATATGCAGAAGCTTAAAGATATTATGCGGCTTCTGCTTGAAGAAAATCCATTGCCTCCAAAAAATCGGAATCATAGATTGGTAGGTAATTTTAAGAATTGCTGGGAATGCCATATCGAGCCAGATTGGTTGCTTATTTATAAAAAAACATCGACTGAAATAATTTTTGCTAGAACAGGCACCCACTCGGATCTTTTTTAGTTGTTGGGTATTTAGTCGCCTAGCACCTCATCATCTTCATATAAATCCTTGGCGCAATGAAGCGCAATGCTTCTCGGACCACTTCATCGTCTTGCGCTGCTACGATGGCTGATGGTTTTGTACCAGATTTCACATTTGATTTATGGCGTTCTGTTGCCGTGCCGGCTCCATTAATGCCGACTGCTGGTAGTTTCCAGTAACTTGCCAGAAATGTAGTGGTAATGCCGTTTGGTCCATTTTCGATAACAAACACTTGGCGCATGGTGGCGTCATAGTTTTTTTTGTCGACCGTTACAATTTTTGAAGGTGCATATGCTTCTACGATGAACTGATTGTTTGGATCGGTGAGCCAGTAGGAGTACGACGCGTCGCAGGTTTTTTTTAAAAAACTGTTGTCGCTGCCAAAAACTTTTTCAAGTTCGCGCGCGAGATGGTGCCGTTGTGCGATAATGACGCCCCAGCCGTTGGACGAGTCGAGTGGCTTGATAACCACCAGATTATTTTGTGCAAAATCATTGTGAATAGTTTTGACCAAGTGCGGCGTACATCCTTTTTTGTAGGTCTTGCACAACGGGCGGAATTTGCCGAGTTGGTCATCGCCTTCAAATAGTAGGTTGGTCATGAATTTGCTGTTTACAAATGAACGCGTAACTTCGTCGACGATAATAATTTCTGGATAGGTGG
>JAHFBQ010000031.1:1316-14982 GCA_023249935.1 bacterium | reverse complement strand
CAAGATCTTATTGCAGTCAAAAAGGCCGCAGAAGCTGCAGGCGTAAAAGTTGAGCAAGCTCAATTTGAGTGGATTTCTAAAAATAATGTTTCTCTTGAAAATGAAGAGCAGGAAGAACAAGTAATCAAGCTGCTTGAAGGACTTGAGGATCTTGATGATGTCCAAAACGTCTACACCAATTTTGCATAAGTTAGGTCGATAGTGTTATATAGTATGACCGGATTTGCCAGTGAGCTTGTAACGGTTGAGGTTCCTGGTACAGGGCGTGTTTGTTTGGCCATTGAGATCAAAACGATTAATGCTCGTTTTTTTGAGGCGGTTTGCAAATTGCCCAATGTTCTCAGCGCTCTTGAAGTGAAGTTGATTAATGTATTACAGAAAAAACTGTTACGGGGGCGTGTTTATCTCACGGTTAAATTCGGTGAAGATAATGAGGCATTTGAGAGTCTTGAACCGTCGTTAAAAAATGTACAAGCATATCTCTCGGCGTCGAAGGCGATTAGCAAGACGTATGGAATCCCAGGTGAGCTGACCGTGCGAGATCTTTTTGCTTTACCTAATATTTTTGTTTCTACAAAGACTGAGCTTGGAGATGAGCATGAGCAGCTTGTGGTCTCTCTGGTAGAGCGTGTTGCTGATAAGTTAATGCGCACCCGAGCTGAAGAAGGTGCTACACTGCGTAAAGATTTTGATTTACGTTTTGAGCTATGTCGTAGATCGATCGAGCGTATTGTCGGTCTTTTTGAGACGTTGATGGCAAACTTGAAAATAGCGGTTGATGCTAAGTTGGCGGCGTATCAAGCCGACCCGAATGATCAACTAAAAATACAGTTGGATGATTTGTATTCAACGCTGAATAAAAGCGATATCCAAGAAGAGATTACGCGGTTTAAGAGCCATTTGCTGGCGGTTGAAAATCTACTTGCGAATGATCAGGTCGAAAAGGGAAAACGGTTGGATTTTATACTGCAAGAATTGTTGCGTGAAACCAATACCATCATGGCGAAATGTTCTAACTATGATATCAGTTCTGTTGGTGTGGATATCAAAGTTGAACTTGAAAAAGCGCGTGAGCAGGTGCAAAACATTATTTGATCATAAAGTAGAGTAGTAGACGTATGAAACAGCAATTAGTTCCTGCCGAGCTGCTAGAGAAGGCCGACAAAATTCTTTTTGTTACTCATTTGGCAATTGGCGATTTTTTATATTGGCAGACCTATTTCAAAGCATTTCATGATCAGTATCCTCATATAAAGATTCATGTCTGGGTTGATGAACTACGGCGTACCTGGAAATGGTGGAAATGGGATGGGCTGAAGCGCTATTCATTATTCGATTGGTTGAGCGAATGCCCTTTTATTGAAAAAGTTTATAATGAAACCTATTCATTACCGGCCGTGTTACGTTCTATCAAAACTGCTCGTGGCGAAAAGTACCCTGTGGTGGTTTCGCTTGCAACATTGCGGGCGCATCGTTACGCCGTGCTTGCGCGTCTAGCTGGGGCAAAGGCGTTTGTGGCTGGTCTTGTAACGCGTCAAAAGTGGTCATGGTTTGATGTTATTCCACAGGCTCTTTATCATGTGCTTAATGCTCGATGTTCACAAAAACCGCAAGACATGGAACAGGGATACCACATTACGGATCTGTATGCACATTGGTTTAAAGAGTTTTTTGGTATAAATATTAATGGGGAAGAGCGTCGGCCATTTATGAACATTCCACGCGACTGGCGCACCAATGCTAAGTTGGCTTTACTTAAGTGGGGGGTAACAAGTGCGGCGAACGGGATTGCGCACAAACCTCGTACAGTATTTGTTAATATTTTTGCTAAAGATAAAAAACGTTGTTGGACTCTGGATGCAGCGCTTCAACTTATTGCAATGCTCAGGTCGCAGGACCATTTTTCGCAGGCGTATTTTATTTTTAATGTTATGCCCGGTGAACTACATGCTATGAGGCAAGCTCTTGCAGATAATGGTGTTGGCAATGTTATTTTATTTTCTGCTAACGAACATTTTTTTCAACTACCGGCCATTATTGAATTGTGTGACTTAGTTATCTCTGTTGAGACGGCAGTAATGCACATCGCTGCAGCACTCAAAGTGCCTGTTGTAGCACTTATGCGTTCTAAAAATCCAGAGTGGGTACCATGGGACAAGGAATGTTCACGAGTGCTTATGGCGGCTAAACGGACGCATTGGGTGAGGGATATTCCACCAACGCAAGTTATGTATTGCGTGAATGAATTTCTGCATGAAGCTGAACGTAGAGAGCAAGTATAGTTTGTGCTGTGTGGTGAGGTAAAAATTCCCCTACCACCTTTTTATATAAATTTTTGCCACAGATTTGTGCAACCTTTTTATGCGTAAGTGCATGGGTGATGGTGCGTGCAAGGTCTGTGGCATTATTATTTTCAAACAAAAAACCCGTTTCTTGATCAATGATGAGCCAATCTGCTGCGCCGCAACCAGCGCTAGCAACGATGGTCGGTTTGCTGAGTAGGCCGCCTTCGAGGAGTGTAATGCCAAAAGCTTCTTGGCTACTGGAGAGAAGGTTAATATCTGCATAGTGCAGCACTGTGGCGACTTTTTCTGTGCTGCCTAAAAAATGGACGTAGTCAGATAGTTTTAGTTTGTGGACAAGTTGTTCATATTTTTGGCGATGCTTACCGCTACCTACAAGGGCCACTTGAACCGGCATGTTCTGTCTATAAATGAGATCATGCATGGCTTGGAAGAGGAGAGGATGATTTTTATGCGGCTCGTTTCCATAGAAGTGTGCAATTTTAACGAGCAGTGGGCATGGTAGGAGTTTTATATTAAAAGTCTCTTGGAAATATTGCTCTCGGCTTTGTTTTGGGGGGTGTAATGTCATGATGCGTGTTGCATCAAAAAACGGTGGTAATGCTATAACAGTCTTATCAAGTCCGTCTTTTTTATTAGATGTTTTAATGCTGTTGGCATCTGTGTGGTTGACGGTGATGATGCAATCGGCGGCGCGGCGAACGGAAGTTGCAAGTTTGCTTGGTGTGTGGTGAGTGAGAATTGTTGGGACGTTGTCTGCTGCGATGAGTTTTTTTGCGGTGAGAAGTTCGTGCCGATGGCTGCAGTGAATAGCCAGCAATGATCTTTTATAGGTAACTGCCAGAGAGAGTAGCGCCGCCTTAAATCCCGACATAATAAGAAGGGGACCAAGGCGTAGGCGGCGATGTGAGCATGTAACATAGGGGAGCTTGTGTGCTTCGCATTGTGTCGCAAGAAAACTTGGTTCTTGGCACACAAGCACGGCGTTGATTCCTATGTTGGTAAGCTCTTGTTGTAATGCCAAAGTATAACGTTCGGTCCCGCCGTTGCCGACGAGTAAGCATGAAAGAATAACGGTAGGTTTAGTGGTTGTAGGTAGATTGTATGTGCTGATGCATGCGTAATGATTGTAGGTACCAAAGCTGGTTATGCAGATAGCTGCTATGATTGTAAGAAATAAACATTTAAAACTACGATTCATGGCGTTGTTGTAATTGCTCATAAAATGCCAAGAGCTTTTTTACACTTTGTTCCGGTAAAAAATCAGCAATAATTTTGTCGTGTAATCGTTGGCCACATGCTTGTGCAATATTTTGGTTATCAATCACATAGGCGATGGTGTCAGCTAAGCTGCTCGCATTGTCTTGTTCAAATAGAAATCCGGTATCATTGTTGACGATGAGCCAGTTGGCGGCTCCTATGCTGCGTGCGACAATGGTAGGTTTTTTCATCAAGCCACCTTCAACTAAAGTGATACCAAATGCTTCTTCGCTGCTTGTAAGAACATTTGCATCAGCATAGTGGAACACAGCGCTTGTGTTTTCAGTGCTACCTAAAAAGTGCACATAGCCATCGAGCTGCAAATTATGCACCATTTTTTTATAGGCATCCAATTTGGGGCCGTGTCCAGCGAGCGCTACCTGGACACGCGTGTGCCGCTCATGAATAAGTTCGTGCATAGCTTGGAAGAGCAGGGGGTGGTTTTTGTGCCGCATATTGCTGTAGAGGTGTGCAACTTTTACCAGTAACGGGCATTGCTTGAGCTGTATGTTAAAGGTGTCGTGGAAATATTGTTCGCGGTTTTGCTGCGAGGGGATAAATGATGCAATGCGGTTGGTATCGAAAAATGGTGGAATCGCGGTGATGTGCCCGTTGATGCCATCTTCTTTGTTCAGGTTGGTCAAGTATTCGGCAATTTTATTGCTCACCGATATAATGCCAGCGACAGTTCTGCGTACGTTAGCTTGAAGTTTGCTTGGTGTGTGTTGGGTGAGGATAACGGGGATGCTAAGATTTTGAGTGACTTTTTTAGCAACAAAAATTTCTCGTTTGTAGTTGCAGTGGATTGCTAAAATGTTGTTGCCAAAGAGGGTGATAAGTTTTTGTAAGGCTGCTTTGACGCCAGGCATCCAGACGAATTGTCCGGCGCTGAGATGGTATGATGCACAGGTAACAAACGGTAATTTATGGTGCTGGGATTTGTTGCTTATAAACGTGTTTTCACGACAAATAAGGATGCTGTGAATGCCGGCAGCGAGTAATGCTTCGTGCTGTGCGAGAGCACATCGTTCCATCCCGCCGCTGCCTTTAGACATACAAATTTGGATGACTATGGGAAACTGCTCAGTTGTATCTAGAGTTGGATGTATGTTGTGTAGTGTGAAGTGCATAGATTCATAGATAAAGAAATAAACACTTAAGATGCAAAGCGAGACAGCAAGCGTTGATACTAAGAAGGTAAGTGTGTATCTTCTCACCTTAAAACCTCTTTTTAGTAATAGAAACTCTATACGTATTCGCTTTGAAATAAAAGCTTCGAATTCTAGGACTTATTACAAGATTAACCTAGAGTGATTGACTCAGCTTTTTATGTCAAGGCAAGCTGGCTCATTAAAATATTATATGAGTTGGGAAGGAGCTGCTGCAAGAGACATGAAGAGCAAAAAAATCATTCTTATCGCTGCGCTGCTAGTGCAAGGTGTCTGTTTTGCCTCAATTAATTTTGGCAGCAAAGAGTCTGGAATAAATTTAGTTGGGGGTAAGATTGCAGTATCGTCCAGCTCAAATCTTGCATGGGATGGAACGTTAACAACTTCATCAGAACGCAATCTTACTAGTGGGCTAATTAATTTTAATACGGGGCGGCTGTTGGTAAACAACGTGCCATCGATTATTTCTGGTCGTCTGCAGGCTGCAGTTTCTCAGCGGTTGCGTTTGTTGGGTTCTCAGACAATGCGTTTTGATTCGGGACCGTTACCAGCTCGTCTCTATGTAAGTGGTACAGGTAATCGTTTTGAGGGGCAACCGATTTTTAGTGATGACACAGTGTCAAACCCAAATATAACAATTGATACAGGTGCAGCACTTACGTTGGCTATGCAAAGTATGTGTAATGGGTATATAAGTTTAAGTAGTAGCACACTCATTCTTGATGATCACCTGCAATTTGCCGACGGAAAAGAAATTCTTGGTGAAGGGGCTGTAATTCCTAATAATAGATCTATTGGTCTTGGCGGTTCAGCCATGTCACTGACGGGGACACTCCACCTGTTCGGGCCTACAGAGATTGCTCTGAATGCTGAAACTCGCCTGACAAGTTTATGGACTATTGGTACGAGCGATACGAGCAAAGAAATCACTATCACGGGGAATGGAAACATACTGGATCTTTCGCTTGGTGGAACGCTTGCTATTGGTCCTGGCGTTAAAGTTGCTCTCAGCAATATAAAGGTAAAGGGGCTTGGTAAGGGCGGATTCGCGCTTGGTAGCGTTACATCTCAGCTGCATCTCTCTGATGTGCAACTTGAACTTGCCAATAGCTACACAGTTACCTGCGGTAACTTCTATGTTGACGGGAATGTAACTGTTGTTACAAAAAATAATCTATTGACGTTCTCCAATCGTGGAACGCTTACGGTGGACGGCGTTTCTCTTTGGTATGACACCGGTTCGTATGAAGATGATAATAACATTCGGCCTAAATCATTAGTTCCTGGTTATGCGGCCAATATTGGTCTTATTAATGGCGGCGCAGTTAAAGCTATTCCTGGCATAACGTCTGGCGACGTTGTGGTGACAGGTCCTACGATTACCTTTAAAAAAGACAAAGAGGTTTCTTCAACAAATAAGTTGCTATTATCAGCAGCTCATACGTTGGTTGATGGTTCTGGATATTCGCTTGATTTCTCACGAGATGATGATTTGATATCGGTTCCTGCTCACGGTAGAGTAACTTTTAAAAATATTACGTTAAAAGGCTTTTCGCCACAACATATTACACATAATGATTTGCAGTTTGTTCAGTTTGGCGACAATGTTTTTATTCAACTGGCGCCTACTAAAACTGATTTAGCAACCGGTGCCATAACACTAAACCATCGCTGGTTTTTTGGTGGTACTGAAAATATTGTGCTTGATGGTGGTGGGAACACATTGGATATTTCATCTAATATCAATGCCTTAGCACTTATTTCAACGGCTACGTTGACGATGCAAAATATAAAAATTTATGGCGTTGGTGGCATTTCAAATTATGGTAACGTGCGTACAATGAATCGCAATGGCACACTCAATATGAAGAATCTTGAATTGATTTTGACTGGAAATTATGAATACTTCCGTGGCTATCTAAACATCTATCCTGATGTGCTGGTGCGTGGAGTTGGTAAGAAATTTACCTATATTTCAGAAAAGCCGCTGACGATTCAAGATCGTGCTGTCCTTACCTTCGATTATGGATTAACCTTTAGTTATGATTCACGAGATAGAGGTGGTTTGCGGGCACAGCATTTTCAATTTGCTACGGATGAAGCGACATTGTTTTTGAATGGTTCGCGATTGCATGCAACGCATGTTGGCTTGCAGCTGGCGAAGGGTACCATTTTTGCTGATAATGCGGTTAAGCTTTCAAGCGAAGGAACATCGACCAACAATGCCTTTGTTGTTGCTCCTCGTGTTAATTTACATGTACTATCTGCAGCAACACTTACATTAGATGGCAGAGTTGTGCTTGAGTAGGAGAGATTACATAATGGACGGTACAAAACGGATACTTATAGTTCTTTGGGTAATGATGTTGAACGCTATTCCATCGGTTTGTGTAGTCCATTTAGATGGGAAATATGCTTCTGTGCAGGTGGCAGGAGCTTCTGTTGCTGCACCTCAGGCGGTGTATCAACCATACTCTGTACCGATTCAAGTTATTAAAGAAAATCCTGCTATGGATGGGCGTATTAAGCGGTTAGAAAAATTGATTCGTAATCTTACATCAGCTGTTGAGCAAGCGGAGCAAGCAAGGCATGTTGACGAGACTGCGCGGATCAAGCTTGAAAAAGAAAAGCAAAAGCGTGTACAAGATAAGGGACCGCTTGAAGGGTTAGTGCATGTTGCAAATAAAGAACTGAGCGATATTCGCTTTGGCGAAAAAGCGGTCACGCTCTCGCTTGATGGGAATGCTCGTGTTGTGTGTGCACAAGCACCACTGGTGCTGCGATCAACGGACACCATTATTGTTCGAGGTCAGGGCAATGAGTTGGTAATCCCAACAAGTATGGAATGTATTGGGGATGTTGTTTTTGCTGAAGAAAATGCTGAGTTGACCATTACACTTGCATCTCATGCAAAACTTACGATGCAGCAAGCAAGCGGGGCGTTGCAGCTAAGTCCTGATGCTGTGTTTATCTGTAGGGGAGCTGGTACGTTAAATTTTACATCTAATTGTGGCATTCTATTTGATAGAAAACCTTCTGGGGCACGCGTTGTTTTGACCGATGGGCTTCACGTGACGATGACTGGAAATATTTTGCAGTGTGGGGGCGTAGGATCATTAGTGCTTGATAAGGGCGCTACGTTTGATATTAATGCTGATCAGCAATGTATCATTGGTTTGGATTCTCAAGATTATATGAATGTTATTGTACAAGGGAGTGCCGGTATTGTGGTATCACCGCGTGCAGGTGGGCTTGCTTTCCATAAGGGGGCCTATGATTTGAGTGTCATAGAAAAAGGATTTATTAATGTAGGCCAAGGCGCAGCATTGTGCTTACAAAATCCTTATGTGGCACAAAGTGCAATCTGTAAAAGTTTTACGGTAGCACGAGGCGGTCGTCTTCGTGTATTGCCGCAAGGGGTGTTGGTTATTAAAAAACAGCAGGAAGCTTGCGCTGTTGATATAGAAGAGCAGGCGATAGAGGCAGATGGTCATCTCTCATATGAGGGTATGCGCTCCTTGGTGCTTATGCAGCGGCATGGTGCTGTGAATCGTACATGCTCGCTAGGTGGTCTGGTGCGGACGCTTATTAATAAGAAGCCAACATTTAGTTGGGCAACGGTGTTTGAAGATATAAACAAGCAATCTTGGGTGTTTTTACCAGCACAGAATATTGAACAGCAACTTGAACAAGGACAATATATTAAGTTGAATGGAAATGAAATAGTGACAACTGAAAATGCTAAGGCACGAAAAGTTTTTGGGGTTGCTCAGGGGAATGCTATAGAAGTTAGCGATAGTGGCGTGCTCTTCAATATACCTCGCATACGCAGCATTTTCTTAGGGTCCGCGGATAGCGGGCTTGCAAGTTTGAGAGCATTTTTTGCTGATGAGGAGCATTGCTCATGAAAATGTTACCTAAAGATAAAGCACTCTATATAAGAGTAGGAGCTGTACTAGCTGTACTCACTGTGCTCATTGCAGGCGTAGTCGGTTATAAAGCTATGCGGAGTTGGTTTGTATCGACTGTATCCGCTGATGTTGATAAGAAAATTGGGATGATTGAACACCAATTAACGCAGAAGCAACAAGGGATTGACGAGATTGCTGATAAAAAAATTGAAGAGCTTGAGCTCAAGTTAACGCAAACTCTGCAGCGCCTTGATGAGCTTGCTAATAAGCAGACGCAAGTATGTGAAAGTGCCAAAGAGATTAGAAAATCATATGTTAAAGAACGAGTGCGACGAGAAATTGCTGATGAAGTGCTAAAGAATCATCTTGGAGCAGAGTAATGATGCTCAGGTCAGTCAGGGAGAGTTGAGATATGAATGTAATCATGGCGCTCATAGCGTTGCTTATTGGTTTTGAGACGATAAGTTCTCGAGCATGTGGTGATGCGCATGAGAACATAAAAAAAGAGCATAAAAGAGCAGATCTTTTGAGTGATGAGGAGTTAGCTCAGGCTGTTGATGAGGCTGTATCATCTCTTAAAAAAGAGTTTAGTTGGACAAGCAAGGGAAATAAGTCTAAATCTTTGCCGCTCAAGCATGATAAAACTCCGGTGTATCTTAAGAATCATCCATTCATGCAGCCACTTACTACGTTGACAATGTTGCGACGTTTGGCAAGGACAACGACAGAGATTGAGTTTGATGTGCAAGCAGCAACAAGTTCTTTTGGTGCTGCTAATAATCGTGAAGATCTTTCTAGCCGCGTGTTTGGTAAAAAAGATATTCAATTGCAGGATATTGCACTGGTAACACGGTTGGCTGCAAGGGGCGGGATTTTTAATCCAGTTCCTCCCGGTAATGCTACAGATTTTGAAAAGATTGCAGCTGAGCCGGTGGTGTTTAAAGCATCAACGCATCGTGAACAACTTCAGCTGAATGGTAGTGCTGTCTTTTTTGATGACAGATTACGTTTCTCAGTTGCGTTGCCGATTGTGGTTGGGACCAATCAATTGCGTGTAGATAATGATGGTTCTCTTAGTGATAAAGCAATTAAGCGAGGCCTTCCTCCTTTACGGGGTGATTTTGCAAACTATACCCTATCAGCATTTGTTGATGCGCTTGTTGGCAATATGGGTATGAAAACGGGGGAACGGGTTACGACGTATGGTCTTGGGCAAGCATTTGTTGGTGCAACGTATGAGTTTCAGTTAGAAAAAATGGAGCATGCACAAATTGGTGTGCAGCTATTTTTACCAACGGCGCCCAACCCGGACACAAATCGTGTGTGGTCGGTTGCATTAGCCCCAAATAATCTGGCATTGGGCGTAAGCGGATCATTGTTGTATGCGCACAACCGCTATCTTAATCCGTATGTACAGCTTGATGGCCGGGTTAACGCAGCGTCCAAAGCGCCTCGTCGTGTGCCGCGTTTTGTGTCGGGTGATGGTGCAAATCTACCAACAAATAAAATGGCGCTTGGTGGGTATGTTGCTTGGGCTCGTGCTCCAGAGCTGGGTAATAATTTCAAAAATCAATCGGAAGCTTCGGTACGTGGTTTTGCTGATTTTAGTTCTGATACGCGGTGGCGTTTGGGCGAAAGCTTAACGTTGCAAGTGGGCAACATTTTTGGGCGTGTAGCGGGGCGTGGTGGCTATCTTGATTGTGCTTATCGTGTTGCTATGAAATTGCGCGACCAAGTGCTCGAGGTTCGTCCTTTTGGGCGCTATGATACCGAGGTTCTTATGATGAATACGGATGAAATTTCGCACCAGCTCAAGGTTGGTTATGGATATCACTTTACCGATGCATTTCGCTTGAGCTTTATGACAACACTTGTTTTTGCTGGTAACAATGTGCCTCAAACATATGGAGCGACAGCGTTATTTGGGTTTAGTTTTTAACCCTTCGACAAGCTCAGGGTGAGCGGGATATTACGTTTCACGAGAACGAAAAATCCTGGTAAGCTGACACACAATTGTTGAAACTCCGTTGCTGGGAGAAATTTGTGTTGTTATCGATGGTACCCAATATTATTTCTTTTTTACGCATTGCATTGACGCCGCTTGTGATATTTCTTGTCATGCAACAGTCTCACGGAATGTTTTGGTGGGCGCTTGGACTTTTTACGTTAGCGGCATTGACAGACTTCTGGGATGGTTCGCTTGCACGACGCTTTGGTGCGAGTTCTCCTCTTGGTGCATTTATTGATCCTCTGGCAGACAAAATTCTTGTACTTGGGGTGTTGGCCGTTTTTACCTACGCAACTATTTTACCATTGGGGTTGCTGTTTATTTTTATAGGGCGAGATTTATTTCTTACCGTGCTTCGTAGTGTAGTTGCAGCACACGGCGGCATCTGGAAGACTTCACAACTGGCAAAATGGAAAACCTTCTTGCAGTTTATTGTGCTTTATGGTGGCTTTGGTGTTTTGGCGTGTCGTGCTGGCATCATCGCTGTGCCGGCGGACGTAGTTCAAAAATTATTTCTTGTCGTGGTTTGGCCAATCGCCTTGCTCTCTTTGTATTCAGCCATAGATTACCTTATAAGTTACCAAAGCAAGATAGAATCGATCATTACAAAATCAGTTATGCCAACGTGGCTTGATAACATGAGTGTCGGCTGCGCGACCCTGGGGTTTGCTTGGGTACGGGTGCTTGCACCGGGTACGGTGGCAAGCATTTTGACAACACTTGTTGCCTATGGCCTTGGTGTGCAAGGGGTTTGGGCTGCTCTTGGGTTTGGAATACTTTTAGTAGGTGGTTGGGTCTGTGCTACGCGGGCGGCATCTCTGCTTGGACAAGAAGATCCTGGCGTGATTGTTATTGATGAAATTGTTGCAATGGTATTGGTGTGTCTTTGTATTCAGCCAGCTGCCCGCTGGGTTTATTTGATTGCTCTAGTGGTATTTCGGCTCTTAGACATCTGCAAGCCATTCCCTATCAATGTTATTGAGCATAGGGTAAAAGGTGGACTGGGCATCATGGTTGATGACTTGGTTGCTGCCATCTTGACCGCCGCATTCGTACGATTTATCACAGCATTCATTTATTAGGTATTTGCATAAGTTCTGTAAGATGCCACTTCAACCAGCCCCGAATGTCAGTTGGATAACCAGCAACAAAACCCTCCATAAACTTTTCTAATATGTAAGGACGCAACGTTGCAAACCTCCGCCGAACAAAAGTAACAAAATACATAAATTCTTGACAGATAGGAGCCAGCCTTTCATTGGAAAGAGGTTTCCACTTTGAAAGAGTTTCCCACATTGTTTCCAGGTCAATCAGAGTGACCAAAAACTTTTCATCAGGACCTTTCGATATGTAAATATTTCCCGGTTGCCAATCACCATGAGCAACAGACGATACTGAATCAAAAGCAGATTTCAATTTCGTGTTCAGCTCAACGGCGGTATCATTAGGCATGATCGATTTCAAATTATCTCTCAATTGTTGAAGCGCTTGTTTTGTTATAAAAAAATTTTGCAAGGAAGCCAAAGCTCGTCCTACCTCAAAAAAACACGAACTAGCCTCTTCCTCAGGTATGTTATCATCACTCATGATATGAGCCAAACTTTTCCCTGGAGCAGCCTGCAATACTTCAATAGCATAAAACCTTGGCGTGGTAGTTTTTGGGTGTGGCAAACCTTGATAAATAAATACCTTCTCAATATGAGCCAATTTAGGAAAGTCTGCTTTAGGTTGCGGATGCAAATTCTGCATAAATTCCCTCACATTAACAAGACGTTCCCAAGAACTTTTTTTGTATTTGAGCGCCGCTGACTCAATCCCCACTGTAGGTTCATCTAATTCTGATTGTTCAGACTGATTATCGTATCCGATCTGCATATCTGGACCATTTGTTTCATAAATTTTGAGAACAAGCGAGCCAGGAACAAGCGAATCAGCGTTTGTATCAGACGATTTTGTCGTAAACATCTGACCAAAAGATCCGTTTGCGCTTTTAGATGTTTTTTCAACCTTAGTTATTCGACGCTCTGGGAACGTCAGTGCGAGCAAAAATTCTATTGTACTTTCCAAGGGCAACGATGATTTAGGAGCAAGTTCAAAATCAAAATCATCCCCCAGTTTTTCCCTATAGAACTCTTCAGTATTTGTAACAACAATAGATTGTGACGCAATAACCAATGAAACTAGCATGGTGGTCATCAGGAAAGACCAAGCAATAAACACGCTTTTTGAGAAATACATAAGAAAATTCCTTTTGTATTTAATTGTATCTGGGTGCTACTTTGTGGCTATCCTCTTCAGGATACTTGGATTATTTTCAAATTGTCAATAAATCTAAAATTGAATCGAATTGTATTGTCTAGAACGAAGTGCAAAGGATATTTTTTATATAAAAACCGCCGAATAGTCTTATTGGTTCGTTTGACTTGGTCTTTTTGCCAGGTGAAATAGGCATCACAAAAGTATGTTTTTATACCCAGACCTCGTTTTAGAAGATAATGCCATGCAAACTCCGTTCCATGGTCGAACGTTACAGGCTTAACTGATTTTTTTAATTAGGTAGTTGGTGTTGCTCTTCATTCTAGATTATTCACGTCGCTATTTTTGTTGGCTCTGATACACTTGTAAAATTGCGGTAGAGGTCCAACATTTTGCTAGTCTTCGGTCACTGCATGACTAGCTCCATGAAGGGAAAAGTATGGCTAGTGATGTGAACAACAAGCAGGATTTGGTGTTACCCGGCATTTCTATGTTATCCATTGAAAAAGAGCTGCGTACATCATTTCTTGACTATGCAATGTCGGTGATTGTCAGCCGTGCGCTGCCTGACGTGCGAGATGGATTAAAGCCGGTACATCGGCGTATTTTGTATGCAATGCACAAGCTTGGTTATTACCATGAGCGTGCACATCGTAAATCGGCAACCGTTGTCGGGGAAGTGATCGGACATTACCACCCACATGGCGATAGTGCGATTTATCAAACGATGGTGGGGATGGTGCAGCTCTTTTCTAAGCG
>JAHFBQ010000031.1:0-1306 GCA_023249935.1 bacterium | reverse complement strand
ATGGTCAAGGAAACTGGGGTTCGATTGACGGGGACAACGCAGCGGCGATGCGATATACAGAAGTACGCATGGCAAAGATAACGCGAGAAGTGCTTGCTGATATTGAAAAAGATACAGTATTATTTGTTCCCAACTTTGATGAGTCAACGGTAGAACCGACTTTGTTGCCAAGTAGAATTCCAAACTTATTGATCAACGGCTCAACCGGGATTGCAGTGGGGATGGCTACTTCGGTACCTCCACATAATTTTACCGAAATCATCAATGCGTGTATCGAGTTGTTGGGTAATCCGCATATGACCGAAGATCGTTTGTTCGAAATAATTCCTGCTCCTGATTTTCCAACTGGCGGGATTATTTGTGGTCGTGGTGGGATTGTTAAAGCATATAGAACCGGTCATGGTCGCGTCATTGTGCGTGCCGTGATTGAGGTTGAAGAATCACGCAAGCAGCCGGCCTTGGTGGTGACTGAGTTGCCATACCAAGTTAATAAGGCTGATTTGATTATCAAAATTGCCGACTTAGTTAAAGAGAAAATTATTGAAGGTATTTCAGACATTCGTGATGAGTCGGACAAGAGCGGTATTCGTCTTGTGATTGAGCTTAAACGTAACGAAGTGCCGCAGGTTGTACTCAACCAGCTCTATAAGCATACGCAGCTGCAATCATCGATCTCGATTATCTTGCTTGCGCTGCTGCATAACAAACCGGTGCTTTTCACTTTACGTGAGATGCTTGAACAATTCTTGTTGCATCGCCGTGAGATTGTTACTCGCCGTACCGAATTTGATCTAGCAAAAAATCGTGCACGCGAGCATATCTTGCAAGGTTTAATGATTGCATTACGAGACATTGATCCTGTGATTGCATTGATCAAAGCATCACAAACGGCAGAAGAAGCCATTCTCGGGCTGACTCAAAACTTTAAGTTGAGTGCTGAGCAAGGCAAGGCGATTCTTGAAATGCGCTTGCAGCGTCTGACTGGCTTAGAGCAAGGCAAAATTACCGCCGAGCTTGATGAGCTTGGAAAAATTATCGCTAAATTAATGCTTATCTTGAATGATGAAACCGAGCTTAAAAAAGAAATTACAAGAGAGCTTCAATTGGTTAAAGAGCTGTATGGTGATGAACGTAGGTCTACCATTGCAGCAGCAATTGATGACTTGAGTGATGCCGACCTTATCCCTGACGAAGAAATGCTTGTGACGTTGACGCGTAAAGGTTATTTGAAGCGTGTACCGCTTGATACTTATGCAATTCAACATCGTGGTGGCAAGGGTAAGAAGGGTATGGCCGATCTTGATGA
>JAHFBQ010000030.1:12403-15522 GCA_023249935.1 bacterium | reverse complement strand
CCGCAACATACTCATCACCAGAATCAGACTCTGAATCTATAACTTTAGGATTAGTAACATGCTCAACTAATTTCTCAAATGTTGCATCAAGTAGCACATCACATTGATCTGGTTCTGCAGAGACTGCTGGCATAACGGAATAGTTCAGCCAATTCCTAATCTCCTGTTGATCTGGCGGTAAGCATCGCATCTCAAAACAAACCTGTGAAAGACTTGCTGCTCTAGCAGCTTTGTTCTTATTCGCTGTAATTAATCGACCGATTTCTTTGGCATTGCTATCAAATACAAAACTATCACAAGCACCACACGAGCGCCAAGATACGCAAGATTTATCCTGATCACCCATCCAAACAGCATACTGCTCATCTAAAGACGTTATACTCAGCATTTTCTGGATATCACGCAAAACACAAAATTTCCAAGAATCAATCCCATCTGGACTTAGGATGAACTGTCTAAGCTCAATTATTTTTATAACCAACAAGCAAGCAGCTTGCCGAAGCCTAGCTAGGACTTCCCCACAAGCTCTATCCATTTGGTTTTTACAAAACCTCAGACTATAAGCTTCGTAGACTACCAATGTGCAATGAAGCGTCTGTACAAGCTGCTTGAATATTTGGTTTAACCCTACAACCGGCGCTACCTTGGAGAAACTAGTAGCACTACCAACAGAAGATGATACATCTCCTAGACTAGTAACTGATGATGATGATTTTGATAACAATCTACGCCCTAACGTAGCTTCTAAGTGCTCATCAAATGCAAAACTCCCAAGAGAAGCTCCATCACCCTCACAATACTGACAATACATCTTAAATTCTTTATGTAAGACCTCAACCGCCAGTTCTAACGCATTACCTGGTTGCCGCAATGCTTCTTTTATTTTGACCACAGCAGGGTATACAAAAGTTGCAGCCACAGCAGCAAAATCATTCTCATCACGAGAGATCTTTATAACCGATTTGTTTTTGAGAATATATGTTGGACGTTTACTGAACAATGTTACAAGTTTATTAAGCAATCTAAGATTAATGCATAGAACTAATTCAAGCTTGGCTCCAACATCGATTATACTATCGAGAGAGCCTGCAACATATTGTTCGCTAAGCCTTACAAGCTCTTGCTGTTCACTTCTTTTAATAACTGTATCTATGTCATCTGTATGCTCATCATCGCCCACAACAGATAGATACCCTATATGTCCCAAAACGCTATTGATCTCTAAAACAATTTCAAGCATCCAGCCTCTCGTCTGTCCAGATGCCGCCTCAAAAGCTTCAGCCTGCATACGAGCTGCAAGATTACCGATCCTACCAATGAAAATTACTATAGGATCCGAACCCACCGCCTCACCATACTGCTCCCACAAAAACTCACTTGGTTGAAAATCTCTACAATGAGAAATTACATACGTTGCCAGCATGAGTTGGGTAAATAATTGCTTGTACACACCTTTTACATCACCAGCATCGAGTGCACCTATGGCGCATTGAACCTCAGCATAATGTGGCGCAAGGTCAGTTAAAGGGTTATTGAAACCGTCAAAATATCCAGAATCAACCTCCATAGGAGACACCTTTTTAGCACCGGCACAAGATACATTGTCAATGCCAAGCATGGCAAAACACATACAAACAAGGCTGAATAATTTTTTAAACACTAAGAATCCCAGATGTTATTTTTCTTATTTCAATCGAATTCACCAGAAGAAGCGTAATGTAAGCGGCAAATTCTGACACTTTTAAGAGCGCGATTGTACGATAAAAAATCTTATCAGTCAATTTACTAGACGACAAGCCTGACGCTTTGCCTCCAGATCATAACAAAAGCATGCCCATCTCAACCTCAAAAAGCACCCTAAAAACCGCCATTTCTACCAAAAATAGGCCCTTTGTTGCTAGTTGAAAACCCCTGTAAAATGGAAAGGTTAATTGCGAGGTTATGTTTAAGTTAATGTTCCTGGAGGTTATTATGAAACGTTTATTATTAGTTCTTCTCACTATTTTTGCTTCAGTAGAAGTTTTTTCTGCAAATTCTTGGTCAATGTGTGACGACACCCCTTTATTCCGTCCTTCTGCACATAGTTCCTCAACTTTAGAAGAAAGACAAAACTACAGACATAGCTTCCAAAGAAGACGTGCTGCTATGCAGGCTGCTATGCAGGAAGAAACAACCCCCAATAATGATGAAGACAGAGTCTATACTGAACCAACAGCCGCAGGTATCCGAAGAAGGGTGTTTATTAGATCCAGACAGCTTGGCGCACCAACAACCACACGTGAGCGTGTAATTCGTAAACGTGGAAACAACGAAAGAATGGATCGAGAAGCTACTGAGCGCGATGCTGAAGAAGAAGAGCAAACCGCCCCTCTAATACAGCTGACTGCTGAAGCATCTCATCTCTGCGCCTTGTTGGGAATAATTCCTAGTGGTAGTGATCAAGCACACCGTCTAAACTTTATAACAGACTTAAGCCAGAACTATCCATCACGAGCTTCTGTAACAGAAGCTATAGTGAGAAATATTGTTTTACGATATCCACTGAAAGCGACACTCTACTCTTCTCAAGATTTTCATGCACTCTTAAGATCAAACGGATTTAACGATATCGCAAATGTGATCTTATCACTCTATAATGAATGCAGTGCTTTGGCAACGACACCAAGCTCATTAAATCCTTACGCTCGTATCTTGATGCAAGATATTTTTGGCCTAGACCTAGCAGACCTATCTCAAGAAATTGTAGATTTAGCCAATTTTGTTTGTTCTGAAGATAAAATCGAAGCGCGCTATCAAGCTTTTATAAGTATGGTTGCAAAATTATCCATGTTGGATGTAATCACACAGACATATATTAATACACTGATCGCCAGAGCTAAGTGCAATGCAGACTTAGAGCAATTTTTTAGCTAATAAAGAAAAAGGCCGCTTGGAAAATTCCAAGCGGCCTTTTTACTATCACGCTTAGTACTTACTCAGCCTTATCATCTTTATTGTGCTGGCCAAGCGTCCCAAGATAAGTCGGTAAATCAATACCACTCATCGCTGCAATCTCATGTAGTGGCGGCAAGCTCTTAACCATACTGCTCATGAAATTGGCTGTTGAGCTTCCTTTCTCG
>JAHFBQ010000030.1:0-12393 GCA_023249935.1 bacterium | reverse complement strand
TATCTTGATATTTTTTATCGCTTCAGTTTGCAGCTTGACCATCTCATCCATCTTTTCAACAAGAAGCATGGTCGCTGCTTCACGCGGGTTGTTGCCGCAAGCATTGATAAGCATCTTGTAACCATCTGCTTTTGCTGAAAGCACTTTCATGATACCTTCTGCTTCAGCTTGTCGTAGTGACAAAATCGCTGCCGCTTTACCCTGCGCTTCAATTTTTTCACGATCCGCTTCAGCAGCAGCATCAATCGCTATTTTACGCTTTTCGATTTCTTTAGGCACGATTTGCTCCGCCTCAAGACGAGCAAGCTCCGACAAACTCTTAGCTCTGTTAATTTCAGCAAGCGATTGCTGTTGTGCAACCTGCCCACGCATTGCCGCCTCCGATTCACGCTCTAAAAGTTCAGAATTGAACGCTGCAATCTTTGCACGAGCATCATTTTCACCATGTACCGCATCAGCATTGAACGCACTTACTTTAACACGGCGTTCACGCTCAGCATCAGCGCTACCGATATCACCACGCTTAGCCTGCTCTGCCACTTCAATCTTTGCTTGGTTGATAGCAGTAGAAACTGCCTTCTTACCAATGCTTTCAATGTAACCAGACTCATCAGTGATGTCAGTAATGTTCACGTTAAGCAACATCAAACCAATCTTTCGTAGCTCTGGTTCGATGTGTTTACGAATCTCCATCAAAAAGCGTTCACGATCTTGATTGATTTCTTCAATCCGTAACGATGCTACGGTAAGACGCAACTGGCCGGTAATAATTTCGGTCGCCATCATCTCGATGCTTTTGATCGGCAAGCCAAGTAAACGTATTGCGGCATTGTTCATCGCTTCAGGCAACGTATCAATCGCCACCGTAAAGGTACTTGGCACATTGATTCGAATGTTTTGCTGCGACAAAGCTGATTTGAGCGGTATATGCAGTGTGATAGGTGTCAGATCAATGTAGTCATAATCCTGAATGAGCGGCCAAATGAACGCGCCGCCGCCATGATAGCACTTGACCGAATCCCCAGCCCCCACCTTACCAAATACCGCCAAAATTCTGTTCGATGGGCAACGTTTGTAACAGTTGGCTAAAAATACAATGGTAAAAAAGACGAAAACCATCGCGGCAATAACTGCTGCTGCGATGAAGTTTGTTGTTATCAACACGGTGTTATCCTCCGGTTATCTTGTTGTTAAAAAGGAAGAAGTTTCAAAATTTGTTTCAAACGTTAACTGGTCAAATAACTAAAAAATTCTTTTTCACCCCTGTCATCCCGGACTCGATCCGGGATCCATACTGGAAATAAATTTGAGCATTGATATTTTCAAGGACAACCTTACAAACACATAATTTACATATTCTCTATCAAAAAGTAGCTTATAATCCATTATCTGCATGGATCCCGGATCAAGTCCGGGATGACAGAGTAGGGTACATTGCAATCTAAAATTCAAACTCTTCATCCTTGAGACGACTTTTCACAAGCACAAGACCCTGAAATCATTTATCCTCATCAGCAGTGCAATCGATCACACCATCCTGATTTTTTTGCTGCTGACGACGCTCCTGCTTCTTATAGTAGTAAAAGCGACAATTTTTTCTTCGAAAGAGACTATTCAATACCCCTGCAATACAAATGATAGGAACCATGGCAACGCAAACAATAATAAAAATTGGCAGTGCTACAAAAAATGCCAGCACCCCTAAACCAATGAATGCTAGAACAAATAACGGCAACAAAAGCACAGGAAACATTGATGCAACCACGAGTCCAAACATAACAGAGAGTATTATCAATAGTACAGTCACGATACATTCCAAAACATTAATTTTTCAGTGGCTCTACTACCACTGTGTATTCATCTATCACACGCACAATTTTAACATGCACAAACGATTCAATCATTTCACCAGTCCCTGCTCGCGCAGCAATCTCTCGCATAACTCCGCGAATCTGGACCTGCACCTTGCCATCTTCATCTGGCGTAATGCGCAGATAGACAACAGCCGGGAGGCCTACAGCATCTTGGATCGAAAACACGCTGCCCCGACTTGTTAAATGCGATGCGCCATAAAAAATAGCCGCAACCAGAAGCATCATAAAAAGTCCTGCAACAAAGGCAAGCCCTAATGCCATCCCAAATGGATAATCAAGCTGCTGCCGCAGACCAAGCCCGAGCAGACCAAACACCATCATAAAGCCGGTCAGGCTGTGCATGGTTAAAAATTTGAACGATGGTTCTAAATCGTCGTGATGATCGTAATCATTGTGATCACCAGCTTCTCCCAGCATGCCACCAAACAACATAAACAAGCCACGCAACACAAAAAGTGTAACGCCGCCAATGGCACAACCAAGAAAGACTATGTCGGCAGTACCATGAAGAGAATTGAGGTAGGTAAACATAGTAAAACCTCTTTCTTGAAAGGACAAAACCATATCATATAAATTACAACTTGGCAAGGCAAAGCAGCAATTGCCTTTTTACATTTTTTCTTAATACAATGAGCAAAATAAAAATCTGTTCTCCCTTTTCAACCCTTAGCCTGAAAAGAACATTCCATGATTACATTAAAACAGGTATCAATTCTATTCTCCCTGCTTCTACTTACGACAGCCCTCTGCCCATTAATTATCGAAACAACATCTATAGTTACCATCAAAGATCATATTAACCCGGACGATAACAAAGAGTTGATTATTTTCGACCTTGATAACACCTGTTTTGAATCTGCTCATAAACACAGTATAGGTGGCGATCAATGGTTTACAGCACTCATGACTCAAGGGAAAGCTGCCGGATTACCTGAACACGAAGCATTCGCAAAAACATTAATTTTTTGGTCAGAACTTCAAACAATTATTCCTGTTAAGCCGGTAGAAGAACACGTTGTCACCCTGATTAACTCGCTACAACAACAACAAAAGTCCATTATTGCTCTGACAACGCGCTCAACACATGCTATAGACAATACCATCAAGCACCTTGCGAGTATCGGAATAACTTTTTTCAAAAGCCATCCTGCTGTTGAGAAGTTAAATTTTGACCATCTCCCAATTAAAGCCACCTATCGTGAGGGAATCTTGTTTTGCGGGGATAATCAAAAAGGTCGCGTGCTCAAAACTTTACTCGATGCCATGCCGGATAAACCAACAAAAATAATCTTTATCGATGACAAGAAAAAATATTTAGAATGCGTCGAAAAAACTGCACAAGAGCTAAACATACCCTTTGTCGGTCTTCGCTACGGACATCTTGACCAGAAAGTCAAAACATTCTCCCTTCATCACGCAGCTACCGATCCTGATGCGGACCACATTACGATGATGGTAAGAAAGTTTGTTGATGATCATCATAAGCCTCTCATTAAACAAAATATTCTTTTAATCCCTCAACATGACTAAAAAGCAGTACTGCTTTCTCTCTATGTTGCTGAGTAATTTCATCGAAATGAATATAATCAACAACGTGGGTATGCGGATCGCAAAAAATCCCAGAAGAGTTATCGATATGCAACATTGCTTGGTGAAGACTCTTTTCAACAACCCACTGGACCGCTTGGGGATAAACCACCAACTTGTGATTACCAATCAATTGAGCTGCTGCTGAAAAACCTGATTCCGGTCTAATAAGACAATCAAACTGAGCCATATCACACAGATCCTGCATGATGACGTTTTTATTGTTGGCAAGATCTTGCTTTTTTTGCCTGCAATGAAACGTGATGTTTGGTGCTAAAACTCTTTTTTTAAGCCGTTGAACAAGTTGGTCTGGATCTTTATCATCAGTAAAAATGTACACATACAGAGGACAATGATTAAGCATTACTGAAAGCTTAAGTAGTTGATCCACATAAAATTGTTCTGGGGGAAATCTAAAAGAGGTATTTCTATCGAATGATGGGAAATCATTGGGATTATAGATCTCATGCGATATAACATGTTTCCATTCATCTAAATATTGAATTGACGCAGGAGCTGCATCATCACCACTTCCCTTGCGTATATGAACAGCGACAGAGACTTTATCTTTCGGAAGCACAATTGGATTGATTTGATGGATGGGTGTGAGAGCCTTTTTCAACCGAGTACAAAACTCTGCATGCTCTCTTGAATGGGCATACATATTGAGATAACCATCAGGCCAACTACTATTAGAAACCAGTTTTGATGAGAAATGCACACCTGTTTTAAAATTCACCAAAAATAACGTAGCGGTACTACAGGTCTTAAGATGTTTAATTAATTCGTCTTCGCTCTCAATATCTATAATTTGCTTAAAAGTTTTCTCTATAGCCTGCGTTAAACAGGTATCAACCTTATCAAGCGCCATGATATCAGAATGTTTAAAAGGAGTAGCATAGAAGGGAATATTGTATTTATAAGCAAACCACTTTGCTACTGTATACATATGTACGTCATCACCAAGACGACCGCCAGATCCACTTTTAGAAGTTATTGCGAATTGCGGCGTAGCACAAACTCTGCGTATACAAATAAATGACAAAGCTGCCAGTAAAAAAGCAGCCAGTATTGCAATGGCTGCTTTTTTACTCAATTGCATATCCAAATTCATAAATATTCCCTACTCCTTTTTTACATAGACATCTTTAAACAGAGGCAAAATACTCTTTTAAGCCTTCTGCATTTGGCTTGAGCGCTTTATGGTTTGTTTCCCAATTCGCAGGACACACCTCACCAACCTGCTGCACATGAACCAATGCATCAACCACTCGCAGCAGCTCAGCAATGTTGCGGCCAAGAGCCAAGTTATTAACTGCCGCATACTGGACCACATTGTCTTTATCGAGTAAAAAGACGCCGCGCAGCGCTACACCAAGCTCTTCGTGGAGCACACCATAGTCACGAGCAATTGTTTTGGTGATATCGCCCAACATCGGATAAGTAACGCCGGCAATCCCACCCTTAGAACGCGGTACATCAAGCCAAGCTGTGTGGCTGTACACAGAATCGACAGAGATAGCAATCACTTCAACATTGCGCGCGGTAAAGTCGCTTAAACGATCTTGCAACGCATGCAATTCGGTAGGACAGACGAACGTAAAATCAAGTGGATAAAAAAATAAGAGTTTATATTTGCCGTTAATGGCGGAAAGGCTAAAATGCTTGATACTACCATTCACTACTGACTCACAGCTAATTTCGGGGGCTTTCTTACCAACGCTCAACATAGAACAACTCCTTTATTTCATCTATACTTGAAACTCCATTTTTGCAGTATAAACATTTTTTTTAGTTCTCATACGCTTCTGGGAGATTAGTATGGTCTACGATGTTGTCATCCTCGGTTCCGGTCCTGCAGGCCTGACTGCAGCACTCTATGCTGCACGCGGTAAATTAAACACCTTAGTTCTCGAAGGCAACCAACCCGGTGGCCAATTAACAACCACCACAACGGTTGAAAACTGGCCAGGCAACATCGCCATTCAAGGCACCGATCTCATGTTCAACATGCGCGACCATGCGGCGCACTACGGCGCCCACCTTGTCACCGAAGCGGTTACCAGCGTTGATTTTTCACAACAGCCTTACACCGTCACTACCGCTGGCAAAAAAATATTTCAAGGCGCAACCATCATCATTGCCACTGGCTCTTCTAATAAAAAACTTGGCTGTGTTGGCGAGCAGGAATATTTTGCCAAGGGTGTTACTACCTGCGCCACCTGCGATGCCCCTTTTTACAAAGACAAGGACGTAATCGTCATCGGCGGCGGCAACACCGCGGTAACGGAAGTAGAACACCTTTCACATTTTGCAAAAAGCGTCACCGTCGTACATATCTTGGACAAGCTGACGGCCACAGACCCGATCAAAGATAAAATCTTAAATAACCCAAAGATTAACTTCATCTACGAAAGCACCATCAAAGAAATCAAGGGCAACGGCCTACGCGTTACCCAAGTCATCATTGAACATCAAAAAACCAAGACGCTTTCAACGCTTAATACCGACGGCGTCTTTATAGCTATCGGCTTCAACCCAAACACGCAGCTTTTTAAGGACCAGCTTGAGCTGAATGAATTTGGGTACTTAGTACTACAAGGACACACAGGCACCAGCAAACCGGGAATTTTTGCCGCTGGCGATGTTTCTGATTACCGTTACCGACAAGCAATCACCTCGGCCGGGATTGGTTGCATGGCGGCACTAGACGCCCAAGCCTACCTGGCAAGCAAAGACTACAAATAATAGGTATTTTATCGATTTTCATTCTTTTTGAAGTGATGTAAATTTCAAATAGAAACTTTTATTGATTTATCCCCAAACAATCGGCGATAGTTAATGTATGGAAAAATATATTAGAAATCACCTTTTTTAGGGAAAATTATGAACGAATCAATGCTTGGCCTTGTTACACTGTCTTTTTGTACATTGATTACGCAGTCAACCGCTGTGGCTAGTGACAGAATATCAGCAGAAGATCTACACACACTTCTCGCCTCCGGCAGTGAGGTACTAGTCATCAATACCCTTGATAAAGAGTATTTTGACGACTGCCACATTGCAGGCTCTGTTAACATCCCCCTCGATTCGCTTGAAAAAGCCGCTGCAGACTGGAACCGCAGTAGAAGGATCGTTGTGTACTGTGCCTCTGCTGATTGTTCAGTAAGCGGAATAGCCCACGCTAGACTAAGTAAGATGGACTTTACAAACGTACAAGCCTACGAAGGCGGCACAAAGGAATGGAAAAAAAAAGGATTTGAAGTCGAAGGTACTAGCACTTCAAATAACTAGAAACAATTAAGGTAAATGAGCCCCGGTTTGTAAACCGGGGCTCATTCATTTATAATCTACTCAAAACAGGCAATAACCTTGGGAACCAACGAATCTAACGGCTCATCACTTATGAGTCCAGAAGCAAACTTGTGCCCTCCGCCACCAAACTGCTTGGCCACCGCATTGACATCCGGCCGCTTCGAACGAAACGACACCTTGCTTTTACCCTGATCGTCCTCATAAAACAACATAGTCACCTGAGCCACCGCAAGTTGGGCGATAAAGTTTTCAAGCCCAGCGACAACCGATAGCGACAAGCCAGCCGCCTTGAAATCTTTTTGTTTAACAACTATCCACACAGCGTTACCAGAAGCATTTGTTTGCACTCTGGCAAGCATATCACCCCAAAATTTGATCTCAGCAAATTGTTTGCGAAACATCAGTTCCTGAGCCAATGCATGATACTCAACGCCTTTATCAATCAGGTCAGCCGCAATACGCAGCACCTGAGAACTCGTTCCTTGAATCGAAAAAGACTGCGTATCATATAAAATGCCGTACAGCAAGCACTCTGCAACGAATTTATCAACAAGCGCTTCATCAACAGCAAAAAGAAGACGATAGAGATAGTCACAGGTACTTGGTGCTTTCCCATCTACAAAGTTAATCGTCGGATTGATCGAGGAACTTATGTGATGGTCGATATTAATCGAAGACACCCCCTTAAACTGCTCTGGATAATAAAGCCGCTCATAGTTCGCGGTATCACACATAATAATCAGATCAGGTTGCTGCTCATGGCGGTTGATAAGTACTTTTGCTGGCTGTCGCTTGATAGCTACCTTGAGAGGTGTCGGATAGACCGTTTCTACAGACTTACCCAATTTATTCAAAATATGATCAAGAGCGGCACACGCAGACACACCGTCTCCATCGGGATTATAATGCGTAAGCAGTGTTATATTATGAGCTGCATTAATCATTTCCCACGCACGAGCAACATTTGCTTGATCTATAGACGTAATCAAATTTTTAATATTCATAGACGACTTTCGCTCTATCATCATTTATGATCAAGAGAGGTTTATAGCACAGAGAATTATATTTGCCAAATAGAAAGAAACGATATTCACGCACTTATTTTTTTATCAAAAAAATAATTTTGAAAGAGCCTTGCGATTTCTATTTTGATCGTGCCATTCTTTGGTTAAGCATGTATGATTATTTGACAATTTTAAAAATTTTACATACGATCCAAAGAATAACTTAATTTTTAAATTGAACTTTATAGGGCTTTAAATTATAATATTCAATACAACTTGGAATATTGCTTTTTAAGCTAATAACCGCAGCGTAGCGCGTCTCGCAACACATTCTGGCGCTGCCTGCATAACGCCGGATAGGCACATAGAAGGATTGGAGTTATGTTAACGTCTGTCGAGCAAGCGCGTAAAAAGTCAGGCAGTCCGCTTGGCAAAATCCGCAACTATAATGAGATTATAGATCATCTAAGCAGTCTCAAATCCTATGAATACAGCGAGACGGCTGTGCAGCGCATGCAACAACTTGATAAGGCTTTAAATAGTCCCTCAAGCAACATCGATGTGATCCTTGTATGTGGTACAAACGGCAAAAGTTTGACTATGCATTTTGCAGCAAAATTGCTCAAAGAAGAACAGTTTAAAGTGGGAATAAGTTACTCCTCCAATTTTCTTAGCTACAACGAACGCATCGTCCTAGACTTTGAAAGTATCGCCAATAAGACATTCACCGACCTCCTTAATGAAGTTATCAATGCAGCAGAACAAGCCAACATTGCCTCAACCTCGTATGAGCTTTTGCATATGGCCGCAATACTCCATTTTGTTAATGAAAAACAAGATGCGGTCATTGCTGAAGTTGGCTACGGTGGACGTCTTGACGCGTTATGCGCATTCACACCAAAAATTGCAGCTCTCACCCGCGTTGCCGATGACCAATACGGCACACTCGGCACCGATTTAGACCAAATCGCTTTTGAAATGCTTGAAATAGCCAAAGAAAAATCATGGTTTATATCTGCTGAGCAAAGCAAAATTCGTTTACAAAAAATGAAATCACTCGCCGATTCACGCGGTGTTTTGTGGGCTATGCCAATTCGTAAGCTCTCCGCATTGCCATACATTTTTGAGCAGCTATACGGACGCGTTGCGTCCCTTGGTGAGCGCATTGCACAGATCTATGTAGAAGATATTAAACATAAATTTTCTCCGTTCCTTCGTGGCAATTTGCTCGCCACAGAGAAAGGTCGCCGCGGCAGACCAACGCTCGAAGCAAAACGTAATTCAGAACTCAATCCTATAAAAACACTCAAAGGGTTCTGGACAGAAGAGTTCAGCCTACTTAAAGGTCGCTTTGAACTGTTAGACAAAGAAAAACCAAGCATCTTACTTGATAACGCAAGCAATCTCGATGCGCTCAACAACTTGTTCTTGGGTATTCGCCTGCTTCATTACCAAAAACCACTCAAAGGCCTTAATATCATTATGGGCTTGAATAAGTCTGTTGATGCAACCGAATCACTCAAATTGATTCGTTACCTGCTTAAGAAAGTTAACGGTTCCATGCTCTTCGTTGATTTACCGATCAGCGCAAATGTTCCTGCAAGCCACTCAGCAGAACATTTAACCACGTTGGCAAAAGACATGAACATCAAAGCACGCGCATGCGAATCTCTTAAAGAGGCTTTCGACCTGGCTAAATCAAACGTTGATGAACGTGATGGCCTTGTAGTCATCAGCGGCTCAAGTGATCTGGTCACCGGTTACTGGCATCTACGCGGTATCAAAAAGTTCTGAGCTTTTAGTCTTAAAACAAAAAAGGGCCGGAGTTTTAAACTCCGGCCCTTTTTTGTTTTAAAGTTTTTTATAGTACCAACGAACCTACCGGTTTGGCTAACGCATCAGCTTTACCTTGCATCACAACAAAGTCTTTATCTAGTGACTTCAGATACGCTAAGATGGTCTCTGCATGACGAGGATGACGCAACGCATAATCAATATTTGCCTTCAGCAATCCCATAGGGTGCCCCGTGTCATAGCGCTCGCCCTGAATTTTAACGGCAAAAACTTTTTCACCGGAAAGCAAAAGCTCCTGAATCGCATCAGTCAGCTGAATTTCTCCACCAGTACCAATATGTTGTTGTTCCAAAACATCAAAAATTTTTGGTGATAACACATAGCGCCCAACGATCGCTAAATTCGATGGCGCGTCTGAGACACGCGGCTTTTCGACAAGCTCTTTTACCTGAAACAGGTTTGGTGAAAATTGCTTACGCACACCAATAATGCCATAGCGCGAAACATCTTCCATAGGCACTTCTTGCACGGCAACCACATTGCACTTTTCCTGCAATGCAACCTGGACAAGCTGTGCCATAGTTGCCGTTTTACCCATGATAATGTCATCGGGCAGAAACACCGCCACCGGTTCATTACCAATAACATGCTTGGCAGACCATACCGCATGTCCAAGCCCTAACGGTTCTTTTTGTCGCACATAGATAAAATTTGAGGTAGCAACAATTTTAGAGATGCCCTCAATAAGTTCTGATTTGTTTTTAGATTCCAGAAAGGCATCTAGCTCTGGGTGAACATCAAAATGATCTTCTATAACACTTTTGTTGCGGCCGGTTACCACAACAAAACTTTTTATCCCCGATTTGACTCCTTCTTCAACGATGTACTGAATCGCAGGTTTATCAAAAATCGGTAACATTTCCTTGGGTAAACTCTTGGTCGCGGGCAAAAAGCGCGTACCAAGACCACCGGCGGGTATTATCGCCTTCGTTACCATAGTTAAACTCCCCTCTTCCTCTTTCTCTTTTTTAAATCTTAAAATTGCTCCAAGAACTTTAGCTTTCCTCCGTACAGATGCCTGATATCATCGATACCATACTTAAGCATAACCAGTCGTGAAAGCCCAAAACCAAATGCAAACCCTGAATACACATCAGGATCAATACCACCAGCACGCAGTACATTCGGATGAATCATGCCACCAGGAAAGACTTCCATCCAGGTAGATTTTTTACATACCGAGCAGCCCTTGCTGCAGAATGGGCAGCGCATATCTATTTCAAATCCAGGTTCAACAAATGGAAAAAACCCAGGCCGGATACGAATATCAAGTTCATCTTTTTTAAACAATTGCTTTAAAAATGTCTGTGCAGTAGCAAAAAGATGCGATACGGTCACGTTCTTATCAATAAAGAACCCCTCACATTGCAAAAACTGAATCTCATGTGTCGCGTCTACCGCTTCATGTCGATAGACACGCCCCGGGACAATGCCTGCAAGAGGGAGCTCTTTTGATTCCATAGAACGAACCTGTACTGGTGATGTATGTGTCCGCATAAGCATGGACTTTTTATTCGTCCAGAAAGTATCGTACATATCACGAGCTGGATGATCTTGTGGAATATTTAAAGCGGTAAAATTATAAAAATCTGTTTCAAGTTCAGGGCCATCTAGAACTTCATAACCCATCGACATAAAAATATCTTCAATCTCTTCAATAGCCTGCGAATAAGGATGAATGTGGCCGCGCACGCCGCCTGGCCGTTTGGCGGTCACATCAAAATACAGCTCTTTGTCGATTGCCGCCTTGGCCTTACGTTCAGTAAATGCCTGCCGTGCTACCTCTAAGGCCTGTTCAATACCTGTTTTTGCTTCTTGTAGCGCAGGCCCAACCTCGCGACGCTCATCAGCCCCGAGATCTTTCATGCCTGCAAGTAAAGCTTGCAGAGAACTTTTTTTCCCTAAGAAACTTACCTTCAGATCATCAAACTCTTTAAGCGTCTGAACCTTTTGCAAGTCTTGGGCAAATGCTTGTTTTATCGATTCTATTTGAGTAAGTATCGCATTCATAGAAACCTTAAGCACGGTAAAGGAGCTCCGATTGGAAACGCACAATTGAGTAAGAGCGTAGCAATTTTTGCCCTTTTTGCCAGTGAAAAGTATCTATCTTAACTTGAGCGTCAGCAGCGCAAGAACAGCAAGAATAATTGAAATAATCCAGAACCTAACGGTAATTTTGGTCTCTTTCCACCCCATTAACTCGAAGTGGTGGTGGATTGGCGCCATACGAAAAACTCGCTTCCCCCATAAGCGATAAGAAGTTACTTGAATAATAACCGAGAGTGTTTCCATTACAAAAATACCACCGGTAATCATGAGTAGCACTTCTTGCCGTGCCATCAAGGCCGCCAGACCAAGCGATGCACCTAGTGGCAGCGAGCCAACATCCCCCATAAAAATTTGTGCTGGATAGGTGTTGTACCACAAAAATCCTAGCAAGGTCCCGACAAGCGCCGCCGCCAGGATGGCAATCTCTGCACTCCCCGCATAGGGAATGTACAAATAATTTGCAAATTGCTTATGACCAGCCAAATAGCAGATGAATGAAAAGGAAGCAAAATTGACAATGAGCGGCCCTGTGGCAAGACCATCTAAGCCATCGGTGAGATTGACCGCATTACTGGTGCCAATCAACACAAAGATACCCCACGGAATGATTAACAGCCCCAGCATAGGCGCAAACTGCTTGAAAAACGGGATACACAACGAGGTCTGCGGTCCAACCAAATAATACCAAGCACCAATGGTCAATGCACTAG
>JAHFBQ010000073.1 GCA_023249935.1 bacterium | reverse complement strand
CAGAGCGGTCACCTTGCCTAGCTCAAAGGTGCAGGAGATTGAGTGGATGATTGTCTTGTTGCTGAGTGTTTGAGTTAAATTGCAAACGCGCAGCACGCGAACTCCTAGACTTTTTGTTTATAAAACTCTACAGGGCAGCCTTTGAGATCGTAACGTTTACGCAAAATATTTTCGATGCAACCAAGCTCCGAGGGGCCAAACCAGATCGGGTGGTTGACGTGGAGAACAAAGGTTGGGATTTTTCCTTCAACTTGTCTGATCTTAAACATTTTCAATTTCAAGCCGGCGTGGAAGAGAGGGCGGCCTTCGAGATCCTTTTTAACGGTCTCATCAATTTCACTTGGATCAAACGTTTGCTTGCAGCGCTCAAGTACTTTTTGAATGTGGTTGAGAATCTTGCTAACGTTCTTTTTTGTCAGGCAGGAGATAGAGATGCAAGGGATTTTGTCGAGGATAAACTCGTATTCTTCTTGCGATTGTCCAAGCATGATTTCGCTGTAGTCTGTTACCAGGTCGGTTTTATTGAATACGATGATGAGTGGCTTTTTTGCCTCATAGACCAAAAAGAGCAGCTTGAGTTCTTGGTCTGAGATGGGTCCTTGTGATGCATCGATAACAAGCATAACGACATCTGCTTCACGGACAGACTGCATAGAATTTTTAACCATGAGTGTTTCAAGGTCATCGTTAACGCGTGCTTTTCTTCTGATGCCGGCGGTATCGGTAATCTGGACAAGGTCGTCACAGTGATAAGTTGTCTCAGATACTGCTTCGCGCGTAGTACCAGCAATGTCGGATACGATGGATCGTTCCTGCTGAGTTAGCAGATTCATGAGAGATGATTTACCAACGTTTGGTTTGCCGATGATGGCGATTTGGTAGTTAGGCTTTATCGCTTCGGTGGTGGTGCCGTCTGGAAGCAAGGCAACTGTTTTTTCGAGAGTCTCAAGAATGCCGCGGCCATGAAGGGCAGAGGTTTCGATCATCTCTTTAAATCCAAGGGATAAAAACTCGCCTATGTTTTCGCGTAGGAGCTTACTATTGTCAGCCTTATTAAGTAACAGCAAAACCGGTTTTCCCGTTTTGTGAAGCTGTTTGGCGATTTGGCGGTCTTCTTGAGTGACACCAGCTGTTGCATCAACAACAAACAAAATTACTTTTGCTTCAGCAAAGAGGGCGGTAACTTTTTGTAAGACCAATGCATCAATTGGATTAATGTTTTTACGAAACTGCATGCCACCGGTGTCGATGAGCGAAAATGGTTTGTCGCCATTGGTAACAACTTCTTCGATATAGTCACGAGTCACGCCTTCTTGGTCGAAGACGATACTTTTTTTATGACTAATGAAGCGGTTAAAAAGTGTTGATTTACCAACGTTAGTGCGACCAACGAGTAGAACTTTAGGATATTTAATTTTTTTCATACCGGTGCTAGAGCTTTCTGATTGCTTAGTTGAAATTTTTCAGTCTTTTAAGTTTACCTGGAAAATGGCTGACGAGCAAGGAGGCAAACGGGGTTGTTGGGGGTACAAATTCCCCTTCAAATTGCATTGGTGCATCTTGTTTTGCCCCGCTGAAACTTCTGTACTGTTTACCTCCGCCTTGTGTTACAGGTTGTGTTGGTCGAGGCCTGGGAGACCCCGGCTCGGAGGCCGGGGTGACAATATTTTTTGATAGCGGTGTGGTCTGCTGTTTTGGTGCAGGTGCTGGAATTGCACTAGCTGGGAGTTGGCCAAACGTGATGGCGGGTGTACCGCCAAATGCTTCTTGTAGAAGTGGCAGCCAGGTTGATTTCATCTCATCAAGTTTGTCAGTAAAGAATTTTGAGTTGTGGCGGAGGAGCACGGTGAGCTCATTGTCACCGGTACGTGTGCAGGTTGCTTGTTCTAAAATTGCTAGCATGATGGCGTCGGTTGCATGTGTGCGTAATGCGGCAAGAAAGCCGATCCACTCGGGAGTTGCTGGAGGTGTTTGCGTGGTGGATAGGGTTTCAGTTTTATTCTCGCCATCAAGGTTGTCATCCTCGCGTCGTCCCAGCGAAGGCTGGGATCCAGTCCTGTTCGAGGACAAGGAGGTAGGACTTGGTCCCGGCTCGGAGGCCGGGATGACAACGTGGGGTAACTGCTCATCTCCTGATCGAGTTCTCTGAGAAAGCTGGTTAGAGCCGTCTCGAAGGGTTTCAGAGCGGTTCTCGACAGCGCGCATCGTCGTGCCAACCATCTTGCCGGAGGTTAACCCCAGCAGTAATTCATCAATGGAGGCGATGTTATCTTGCTCTGCTAGCTGTAGGAATAAAAATTCTAAGAATGCCGCTTTCTTACTTGTCTGCAGAAAAATATGTTCCTGATCCCATAACAACTGCATGATGGCAAGGAGTCGGTTGTGACTGCAGGCCGCAGCAAGGTGTTCAAAGCGTGTTTGATATTGTAAAAATTCATTGGCGACGAGGATCGGCGTATACTTGAGCCACAGTAGTGTTTTTACTGCGTTGACGAACAAGTCCCATGTTGCTTGTGGGTTGGTGCCTTGCAATGAACCTTGTTGCAGAAGAGAAATAATTGTTGCAGGTGCATTGTTAACGATTGCTTCGAGTATGTCGAGTAAGACGGCAATGCTGAGCTTGCCCAATGTTTTGCGAATACTTGCTTCAGTTACGGGCGACTCAAGAAAGCGAACCTGTTCGAGTAAGTTGAGTGCATCACGGGCGGATCCATCGGTCTCTTCGATAAGAATTGCAAGTGCTGTATCTTCAATATCGATTTTTTCTTGTCGACATACCTCTTGCAAGTAGCCGGTAAACGCCTGTTGTTCAAGCGCTGGGAATGAGAGTTGAAAACAGCGTGAGAGGACTGTTTGAGGGATTTTGTGCAGCTCTGTTGTAGCGAGCATGAAAAGCACACTTACCGGTGGTTCTTCTAAAATTTTTAGTAATGCATTAAAAGCTGCTTTGCTCAGCATGTGAGCTTCGTCGATGAGATAAACCTTTTTTCTACCCTGCAGTGGTACGTAGGCGGCTGTTTCGATTAATTGGCGAACATTATCGACGCCAGTGTTTGATGCAGCATCAATCTCAATAAAATCTGGGTGGGCGCTGCGCTGCATAGCAAGGCATGAGGGGCAGGTAAGGCAAGGGATATCAGCCTGGGCAGGATTTTGTTGAAAGGTTAAGAATTGATCGCAGTTGACTGCTGCTGCAAAGACTCGTGCTGTTGAGGTTTTGCCGCAGCCGCGCTGACCAGCAAAAAGATACACGGGGAAAAACTTGTTCATGTACAGACTATTTTTGAGCATGCGGACGGGAATTTCTTGCCCAATGATCTGTGAAAATTTTTGTGGGCGGAGGCGTCTGGCAAGATTAATCGATGTTTGTGTCGTTTCCATGTAATGCCCTCACGTTACTTACAAATGAAAACGGGACAAGATACAGAAACATTAATGCCCCCGCTGCTTCCTTCCGGACCTGACGGATTCTGCACAACATCTACTTACCTTGTCCCAAATTATGGTGGAGAGAGAGGGATTCGAACCCTCGATGCCCCTTTCGAGGCATACATGATTTCCAATCATGCGCTTTCGACCACTCAGCCATCTCTCCTTAAAAACTCACGTGTATTAAGCGGCTTCTTGAACCTGTTCAGCTTTAGCTGGTTTAGCTGGTTCAGCTTTAACTGTTTCTGCAGCCTTTACGGTTTCAGCTTTAACTTGTTCTGTGCGCTTAGCAGCCTGTTGAGCTTTTTGTTCTTGTTTTTTCTGCTCGAATTGTGAACGGCCAGCTTTAATGGCACCTTCAAGGTAATTGAGCACAAATTCTATGGACTTTGGTGAATCGTCGTTGCCAGGAATTACGTGGGTAACGCCTTTAGGATCGGTATTTGTATCGATCAAGCCAATGACGGGAATACCCAAGCGTGATGCTTCCTTAATTACCGCATGTTCTTTCTTGCCATCGACTACAACGATAGCTGCAGGTGGATAGTCAAGATTGATGATGCCGCCGATGTTCTTTTCAAGACGTTCAATTTCTTTTTGAATCATGACAATTTCTTTTTTCTTGTAGTTGCCTTGATTCTTTTTGATGATGTCTTGGAAATGAAGCAAGCGTGTGATTGCTTTTTTTACTTGTTCAAAGTTGCTTAATGTGCCACCGATCCAGCGATGTACCACGTATGGCATATCAAGAGAGCCAGCGCTTTTTTTGATAAGATCTTGTGCAGGTTTTTTGGTTCCAACAAATAAGAACGCACCACCTTCAGCAGCCAAACCTTTAGCAAAGGCTCCAGCGCGCTCAAGTAAAAATGCGGTCTTGGAAATGTCGATCAAGTGAACCTTGTTGCGAGCACCCCAGATGAATGGGCGCATTTTTGGAGACCAACGGGAGGTCTTATGACCAAAGTGAATACCAACATCAAGAAGTTGTTTTAGATCAATACTCATGTAAATCCTCAAGGGTTATGGTCTGATGCTCTTTCAGGTAGTTTGAAAACTTTAACCACCCTCGTCTGAAGAGCAAGTTTCATAATTCAAAGCCGTAGTTTATCAAAGAGTCGCTAATTGGCAAGAAATTCTTCAAGGACGGTGTCCTATGATCTCATCATTCTGGATGGTTTTTTGGTACTTTCTGCCAACAAGTAATGATACGACACCATATGCGCAAGCAATGCCAACGCAATAGATTGAGTCAATGCGTAAAATGAAATAAGGGTTGCTTGAGAAGTAGAGCAGGAAGTGGTTGAACAAAGATCCTGAGCTCTTTGAGAAAGTTTTTCCAAATGATTCGATCCAAAGTTTCGCTTTGAATTGAATGTCTCTCACCGTTGGGATGTACAGTGTTTCGCGTACCGGCGTGTTAAACCCATAGCTGAGACCGCGTAGTACAATCATGACAAAAAATATTGTACCCAAGCTTGGGTACAAAAATGTCAGGATGCTGAGAAGTAAAAGTATAATTGGTGTAATCATAAGGCAATTAAGAGTGCCAAAGCGTTGTAGTAGCGTTGATGTACCAAAGAAGGCAAAAAGGAAGCCTAAGCATTGAAATGATGCAGTATAAACAAATCCAAAAGAACTCATTAAACCAATATGGTTGTTTGTTTCGATCGACATGAGCACTTGCATCTGGTAATCGAAAATAATATTTATCACCTCCATGCCATAGACGAGTCCAAAAATTCCCATAACATAGGGCTGCTTAAGCATGAGTCTGATTCCTTCAAAAACACTCGGTGTTGTTTTTGGATGTTTCTCTGGTTTGGCAGCATCAGCTAACGATTCGTGTGTTTCACTATAACCGTGAAGGTAGGCTTCAGGGAGCGAAGAAATAACTTTTTTAATGCAGTACATGGCTAACACTAAAAGAATGCCTGCAATGAGAATGAGTAATGGAATGCTGACATGCTGTGCTATTGGAAGTTTATGTAAGAAAAGAAGCCCGAGGAGTGGTGTAAGAATGCCGCCTATCTTTGAAGCAGCTACGATGAGGCCATAGCTTTTGTTGGCAAATATCGGTGTAGAGATCGAATTGGCATATCCCCAAAACGTTGTTAGTACAAGGGCTGAATATAAA
>JAHFBQ010000072.1 GCA_023249935.1 bacterium | reverse complement strand
ACTTAAAAAAATGCGCTGAATGGTTACGCACTGCACACAACCTCAAAGGTGGCGGCAACGCCATGTTCTTGCAAGGTGGGGGCAATGAACTGCCAGCACATTTTAGAACGGCTATCGTAGGTTGGTTAGGAACTAAGTAAGAAAAAAAGCGGGCAGGTTATAAATGATCTGCCCGCTTTTTTAACAAATGAAATTATTATGATAAGAGTCTTCCCTTGTCATCCCAGCCTAGGCGCTGGGATCCATCCCGTGCTGCCATAGCCCTAGATCCCAGCGCCTAGGCTGGGATGACAGGAGAGGTTTTATTGCAAATAAGGAAATTTCCCATGAACACATTCATGCGCGCTACTTACAGACTCACCATGCTCGCAGCACTCTCAATAACCACTGTCAATACCGCCTACACCATGCATAGACGCACACTATTTAAACTCTTCCAATCTTCATGGCGTGGAATCCATCCTGAAGATCTCATTAGCGCTCGTCACCCCTCACCCTGGGCGGGATCAAAGATTACCCCACAACAGCTAGGACTTATAACAAGCGCCCCGTGGAAAATACAAACTAAAACAACACCAGAAGAAGCTCGCCCATACCATAAATTCGACGCCGCAAGCCTAGCCAGCTTTCATACATTTCTCTCGAAAACAGAGCTACATACAGCCCTACCTACCGAGTGGCAACTCCTTGAAGTACTGAATTTAACCAACTGCGGACTCAGGACAGTACCCTACTGGGTCAAAACTCTACCAAACCTAAAAATCCTTATTTTATCTGGCAACCCAGGCATTACCATAAATCCAGGAGACTTGCCTTTACAAATCGAGCAACTTTATCTAGATTTTTGCGGATTGTCCGTCATGCCAGATTTACACATGCTCGACAAACTTCACTCGTTGGCACTACACGGAAATATGAATATTGAAGTTGTTGAGGCGTTTTTACCACCACAACCATTACAAAAACTCTCTTTGTAAAAGGATATGAAATGAGCAACGCAAAACTATCAATCGCCACCCTTCTTACCTTACTCTCAGCAGCTTCATCCCAAAGCACCGCATCCTGCCCTGCTTATGAGATTGATGTAGTTAGCTACCAAGATGCAATCGATGCACAACAAGAAGCTGTGGCTGCAGCAGCGCGACGCAAAAATGATGCCTTGTACGCCCAACGTGTTGCGGCACAAGAAATATCGGACCGTAGATCTCGCGCTCTGGCAGAACAACAACGGCTGGCAGACGAAGCAGCTCGTCGCAAACGTCAAATTCAACAAGATGCGCAGCTTGCTCAAAAACTCGCGGAACAAGAACTAGCCGACCAGAGATCTCGCGCAATTGCTGAACAGCAATATCTTCTTGATGAAGCAGCAAGAAAGAAAGCTCAAGAACAAAGTGACGCACATTACGCACAACGCCTTGCGCAGCAAGAATACGCTCGTCAGTACTCACAACAAGAATCCGTAAAAGCTCGTCAAATCGCCAGCGATGCACTCCTCGCTCAGCAGTTGTATGCAGAAGAGTTAGCTGCCGCCTATGGCAACAATATTGGTGCAGACCGCCCAGCAGCACCAGCACCTGCAAGTCGCAGCGCAAGCATGACCACAGCGCTACCAACAACCATGACTGCAAGCACATTAAAAAACTGGATACAAACAAATAACATTATGCCATCATCCATCGAACTGAATGATCCACTCTGTGCCGTGTGCATCTCAACTGCTGATGAATTGAAAGGCCATAAGGTTGTCAAGCTACCGTGCAGACACGTGTTCTGTAACCAATGCACCGCAAGCATGGTTACCAACAAAAAAGAACCTTTTGCTTGCCCAACCTGCAGAGACAAGAGCGACATTGTAACAATCCAACAACTCGTTAAATAAGAAATAAAAACAAAAACGGGGCGCAGTAGAAATACTGCGCCCCGTTTTTATTGTACTAACTTTAACAGAACTTATTGATCACTCCTGAGATTAATAAAAAGCTTATCGCTCGAGACATGCTCAACTGCCGCATACATTCAAGATTTATGCCCGGTCAGTCAAGGCGAAAAACCTCATCGATCATCATCCTTGATCATCATCCTTTTCCGGAAGCAAAATAACTTTTAACCTCCGAATAGGCCCCCCATAACAAGCGTTATTATTGCGGTCATATTCTATACGAATATCAGTAATGTCCCGCTTCTCAATCCCCTCTAAATCTTTCGTTTGACGGGCACAAATAACGACCTTGTACACTGATGGACAAGGTCGTTGTCCAACTTTACGCTCAGCATTATCAAAAACAACACTCATGTCACCACATTGCAGTTCTATGTGATGACCATCATTCAATAAAAACGCTTTTCCACGCGAAGATAACAATGCTTCTAACACAAGTATATGCCGCTCTAAGACTTCTTCTAAAGTTACCTCTCCAGGCACAACCGTCATCTCAGCCTCCTTATCATAGGTTATGATGCTATGAATAAGGAGATTATTTAACAGCTCCTCGTTCGGAGGCCTCTGCAAAAAATCACATACTTTAGTAAGTTCATCAAGTAGGTTCTTATCAACATTTTTACTTCTTCTGTACATCCCGACCAGCTGTTCAACACGATGATTAATCCTCACCCGAGGTGGAACCAAAAAACAAATCGGCTTCACTGGCAGCCTTATCCCCGTAATCTGTTGAACCCCAAGAACAGGATCATACTGTTGTGGCAACCATAAACACTCACGAGTAGATAGATGGCTCGACGGTACCACAGGTGCCAGAGATGCCGCAGATGCCGTCACTGACATCAAATCTCTCGGATGCTGCCACTGAGAAAGCCCTGAATCGCGCACAACTCTTAACGCAATTTTTTCATCTTCCAATGTTAACTCAAGACCTACAGATTGATTGGTCATTTTCTGCGATACACGGCTACCAATAAAACAGCATACAAGATAGTCACACCAATCTATTGATGTGTGCAATTTTAGAACATCATGTTTAAAATTACCAAAGCGACAAGAGATCCCAATACTTTGATTCACCAATAAAAATCTTCTGTTAGTGCCATTTAACTCTACATATGACTGAGTATCTTCAGCCAACAAAAGCTGTATAACGTTACGATAAGCGATAACCCCCGGCTGTGGCAATGGCTGACTCCAAGCTTCCCCTCGCTTAATCGTCCCATAAACATCTCTAAAAAGACCACTACTGTTTCCCTGTTTTCCTAGAGAGAGATCGCCTTCGAGTTCTTGTTCAAGTCGTTGCCGAATAGCGACATCCATACGTATACCAGCGCTCACCTGCGAGCACACAGGCAAAAAATTGCCAATAACAAGCAGCAATAAAAACAAGTTAATCACAACAAACCATAACCAACCGACCGACCCCTTGCATGCTTTCTATCGCCATACGCACATTGACAGGAGACCGATTTAATGCCGCGCTCGTTGCCGTCACTTCAATAATACGATTAAATATTGGCCATTCTACATTGTCAAAAATAATGTACATACCGTTACTATGGAGCTCTAGATAAGAATTACCATCATCATCAGATAACAGAAATGCTTGACCGGAAGTCGTTGCCCATGAATGAAAAAAATTCAACACACGTGTCTGTACCTCTTGCTCAGAAATGCCAAATACACCTGCAGCAAGACGTAATACAGCATCGTCATACTTAATTACTTGCGGCCTAAAAACATTCATATCAAATGAAAAATTTAGAAGTCTTGGTTGTACGGAACGTGGTGGTTGTGGATATGGCGGCAGAGAACCAAATTGTACTACTGGATCGTGAGTTACCGGTTGCTGCCGTAGCACAGTCGGCACAGGTTGCTGATGGTGCTGAGCAGCAACCTGGCTAGATACCGTATGCTGGTGTGATGCCGCTCTATTCATATGTGTTTCAAAAACTGCTTGGGTCACCTCTTCTTGCTGAGCTGGTTGCCACCCAACAATTTCTCTCAACGTAAGAACCGCATCACCACCACCGCTGGGCGGTAGTATCACGATTTCAAGCTTAACAGGTTCACACCGCGAACCAGGAGCTTCATAATCAACATTATCAAAATATGAAATAAGCTGATTACAAATCGGCCTAAATACATTATCTCGTCTTGCTTTGCGATTAAGTGACACACCATCATCAGACAATAATCGATCAAAAACACAATGCTTACGCAAACGATGGTTCACTAACACAAACTGCACAACCGTCGTCCTATCCTGAGAAGATCCTGGTCGCACTACCACCTGCTTAAACGTTGTGGTATCTGGCGATAAAAGCACATCTATAACCCCTCCATAACCTTTACTCGCAATACACGATTGTAATCCTTGAGCATAACACAGCAACGCCAGATCATCTTTTGCAGCAAGCCTTGCTCGAATCGCCTGTGCCATTTCAATGCCAGCACTTGCATATGACAATGCGGACCAAGCACTGCAACTCAAAAATATAAATGCCCTCATCATATTTTTATTCACCACAACCCCTTGCATTCAATAGAATTACTTATTTTCTTCTGTTATAACTTCCGCTGTACGCACGTAGGGCGGAGGAGGCCCTCTATGGGCCAATTGCCGTACATGCGCAGGAGAGAGATATTGTACTGCTTGATCATAGAGCGGCGGAGGCGGGACTTTATCATAAGAAGGAGGTGGAGGCCGTTGCTCTACTAATCGCAGAGTAATCCGCTCATCAGTATGTGATGGAGACGACTCAATACTCACCTGTAGAGATACAGGCTCCAAATGAGTTTTAAACTTACCATCACCAACCTTAACTAGTAGATTACGACATTGTTGATAGTCCGCCGCTGCCGCATAGCCACACAGAATCATTTCTCGATCCCGTACAAAAAGCCCAAATATGCACAGCTGCCCCAATCTCACATTCACCAACACAAAATCGGGTAAAGGATAATCATCGAGACACACATATGTCCATGTGTCTTTGGCCAATAACATTTTTATAATGTTATAATAATCACTTCTTCCGGCAGCTTGCCACACACCGGAGTTCTCAAACCACTGACCACTCACACCTACCAACGTTTTCAACAGTAGTTCTGGTTCTTCTGATATCAGAATACGCTCAAGCCGATGTCGCACATCTTCTGTCATCGAGAGACCTGCATTGACAAATGCCGTCATAGCAAAAAAAGTACCGCCTAAAAACACAAACGCGTAGAACCTACTCTTCTTATTCACATCAACACCTTGTAACAAAATAATTGCCCAAGATCAAATACACTGCAAAACAAGATATGAGACAGCGCTACACTTCGTCAAATGTGCATATATTTAGTGCAATTTCTTATGCTTCTTCAGTGCTTAAATGGACACAAATCTTGCCATTACCAGTCCTATCAATACTCTTTATTTGTATTGTCGATCTATTGCAATCCCTGTCAATTATACCCTGTGTGCTTTCAATACCACATATGCGGTCAAAACATTATGGAACAGGCAGATTGTCCCCTATTGCACATGTGGTACTGTCAAAGACAATACTCATACCATCGCCCATGACAAGCTCTCTCAAGACCACACGATGCTACCGAGCTCCTCGTGGCCTTTCAATAGTAAGCAGTAACTTCACCGGCACATATTTGCCATTACCTCGTCGCCAATAATCAACATCACCGCATGCTTGCAAGGCATCGCTGTATCCAAGGCTTTCCTCGTCAGGAGCTACTTTTTTTAAATCACTAGCCCAATTTTCGAACAAACAGTACATTCCTATCCGCTCATTGACCAGC
>JAHFBQ010000029.1 GCA_023249935.1 bacterium | reverse complement strand
TGGATTCGCTCTCGCGCCAAAGGCCGATCATCATACTCATCATACAATGCCATCCGGGCACACAGCGCATCAAGTGCCGGCACTGGCTGCATAGCAAAGCGACCAATAAATTGCACCACACGCAATAAACGCAGAGGGTCTTGAACGAAAAAATCATCATCAACAGCACGCAGCTGCCGTACAGCAATGTCTCGCATGCCATCAAATGGATCAATTATCTCTGACACATCGAGTTCAGTTTTTTTATGAAGAACGATGTCGGTAAGATTGATTGCCATGGCATTCATAGTCAAATCACGTCGATGTAACGCCTGTTTGATATCAAGATGAGGTTGCAGATGTACCTCAGGCTTGCGCCCAGAACTATCACTACGAGGCAACGACCAATCAACGGCAAGCCCAAGCAGCAGCAATACTCCAAATTTTTTGCCAATTTCTTCAACATGCCCAAAGCAAGCTAGTACTTTATGCAACAGGTGCAGATCAACGCCATGGACTTCGATATCCAAATCTTTTAATGACAATCCCAAGACCATATCTCACACGCACCCACCCACAAGATACGCTATCCCGCCGTGGTCAGCCAAGGCTTTAACGATAGGATACACCTGCTCTCTGTATACAGAAAGATTCTCATCGACCGCTATGCGCATTCTATCCCCTATCAGGCTGAGCCTATATGTACATGGCTGCATCAGTTAAACGTTCTCACATTCTACTTGAGGTTTTTATGAAGTTTGCATAAACTTTCATGGTCGTGCAAGTTCACATGCATGATTTTTCAAAAAATCTTATGGAATATGGGGCTATAGCTCAGTTGGTAGAGCGCTTGAATGGCATTCAAGAGGTCACCGGTTCGAATCCGGTTAGCTCCACCATACTTCGCTAAAGCTTCGTATGGCGGGCCAGTTTTTAGTGGAATTGATTTTAAATAAACTTTAATACTCAAAAAGCGAAGTATGCCCTTCGAAGCCCTCTGGGCGTAGTAGGGCTGACAACATTATGTATTATGTATATTTACTTCGATCACTTAAAAACCCATCCAAAACTTATATTGGTTATACCGTCGATGTAAAACAACGATTTGAAACTCATAATTCAGATGGTTCAGCCCATACAATGTAAGACAAGCCTTGGAAGTTAATAATGTACTTAGCATTTGATAATCAAGAAAAAGCCTTAAAATTTGAGAAATACCTCAAAGTCGGCTCTGGTCATGCCTTTGTCCAGAAACGCTTTTGGTAATCCTTCAATTACTTCGCCCTTCAGTAGATTTTTCTACGTCTTACTAAGCGTAATGATACAAAATCCTTCATCATCATTCATTTTGGCAACTTGAGAAGCTGCAATGAATCATGCCAAATGATTGCATTCTTCTCCATGCTTATTGAAAGATCATGTCAAGATGAAAGGATCACCCCATGAAAAAATTATTTTTATTCTTATCACTCATCAGCTCAACACCACTTTTAAGCGAGATCAAGCAGGCAAACGAGTTGTTCAGCAGTTGGATCACCGAGCAAAGTTACTATCAACGATGTCTTGCTGATATTCAAAATAAAGATATCAAGGTAGATCAATCGTCTCTTGCCTTTGCTGAACACACAGGACCATTTAAAACGCAACTACTTAACATCGCTGGCAATAAAAATGGCAACTTGGATGCAAAAAAAATCACCTCAATGCGCCGCCTTGCAGCAACCTCTACATCTGATTTTCTTACTCGACTCCAAAAGGCAGGCATTGCTGGCAATTCAGTCAACGCCTTAGATAACGACAATGATTTCCAAGATGTTGTTGCTCGCTATGTTGGCCTGTTCAACACGCTATTCGCTGATCAAACAAAACAATCGTCTAAGCGGGAATTTGGCATAGCAAATCGGTTTTTTGAATTTTGTTTTTCACCAAAAACTTTTCCTCGTTTTTGCACCATGATGCAACAAGAAGAAACCAAGCCGCTGGGCCGTTTCTTGTATGCAAGCTTGTGGCAAAAACTAGCTGGTACGGGATGGATTTATTGGCATGAAGATACACTCAAGCGCCTCAAGCACGCCGCCAAAAAAGGCAAGACCATCGTATATGTGGCAGGCGGTAGCGATATTTATCAACTCATGGCCAATGGCATTTACAACCTACGCATCATCGATCCATACCTACAAGGCTCGCAAGATAAATATTATGCCCATGCATGGCAGTGGCTTTTGCGCGGCGAAGGAGACACCTATGGTCAGGGTGATGAACTGCATTTTTCATTCCCAGAAAAACAAGTAACTATGAAGCGAGCTCAGGTTACACCTGGAGAGCTTTTCAGTACATCAATTGCGACGGGCGATCAGATAACTGTACCAGCAGACACGGTGACATGGGATGTTTTTGAGAATGATACACGTAAAGGAAGAATCACCTTTGAACGCCGCCAAGCAGAACTGAAAGATTTTGTACTCAAAAAAAATGAAGAGCTGCTTATGAGTTTTAATGAGCTCTATTTTGTAGCACTGCCTGGAAAGCTCCATGGTTGGGGCATCGGGGCTCACCAATTACCGGATAATTTGAAGATTCATGTCAAACAATTACGCAAACCAATCACCAAGAAAATAGCGGAGAATTTAGTGTGGGCTGATGAACAACAGCTATCGTATATAAACCTGGGTTCAGCAGTTCGATAGAAACGAAACCGGGCCGAGGAAATTCTTCCTCGGCCCGGTTGTTTTTCATCTACTAGACGAACATTAGAACTTGTAGCTAAGCCCTACGTTAGCATGAAATGCAGGGTTTGCAGCAAGACGGAATTCTTTAAAGTCTGGGTCCTGCGCAGTATCATCAGCCACTGCTCTTACAAACTTCTTTCCACCAACGTCAACACCTGTAAAGTCTCTAAAGTATTGACCAGGAACGAAGACAGCAAAGTTAGCAAACAAGTTAAAGTCTTTAAGCAACTCTACCTTGGTTAGTAAATTCAGCTCTGTACCCATGAAAGTGCTTGCTTTATCATCTGAAAGAATCGCGGTACGACCATCAGCTGATAAAATCGGCTTGTTGTCTTTATATGCTTTCCAGAACATGATCCCGTTTGGATTGATCTGCCAGTTTTTGCCCAAGGCATGTGGTTTCCACATCGCACTTACACCGCCAAAAACCAAATCGCTGAATGATATATCAGCAGCCGACTCGTCCATTGTCTTTGTACCATTAGGATTGGTAGTAATACCAATAACTGATGGACGCTGTAACTTGCGTTCATCTAGAACCAATACACTGAGTACGCGTTTGCCGCTGTAAAGTTCATTCACGCCAACAAAGCCTTTGTACGTTTTATTTGTTTGATTAATATCTGGATCTTGATCACCAGAAGCATACCCAATACCACATGCCAGCTTCGCGTTATGATCTTTAAAATTATAAGCCGCATCGATCACGCCCATCCAGCCGCCAAATTTGTTCTCATAGCCAGCACGGAAACGATCTTTGGCACTAATAACATCAAAAGCACCGCCATTGACAGGAGCATGCGCATTTGGATTTAGATACGTCAATTGCTTGATAGGAGCAACTCCACCAACAATTGTAGCGGTATCAATAGCAGCATTGCGATCAGCTTTTGTAGTTGTACGGCCATCTACCGCAGCAGCATCATAGCGCACAACCTTGGTATAACGTTCACCAAGCTTACCATTAAGATCTGAGTACACTTCTGTTGAGTTCTGATCGATAGCAAACACCGTGGTTTTACCAAAGTTACTTGCAATTTCTCCGCCCCACTCAAAGTTTTTATATGACTGTTCTACAGCAAGACCTACAGTGCCAAGCTTTGTGTCAGAGTCTGCTAAGATGTCTAATTGTTGATCTGGTGCCGTGTTGTACATGATGTACGGCTCAACTTCCAACGAACCATTGTCATTCTTAACTGGTTTGACCTTAAGACGAGCTGCCAACACGTCATTATCTTTTCCAAGTCCACGCCACGTACGTGCAGGCTGCGGCGTACGAGCAAGACGTACTACCCCGGCGGTATCACGCAAATCTCTATTGCGTTCTTCGAAGCGTGACCAGTATAAATCGTAGGCAATAGTATCTTTAACGATATCGCCACCAACGTTGATGCCTGGCGCACATTTTTCTTCATAGTAGCTGTAAAGGCCGAGTAGTTCGCGATTAAGACCAAAATAAGCCCCCAGAGAAATCCCGCGACCGAGACTAAACGGAAACCAACCAAGTTTTACGTAGTGAACACTCTCGCTCTTTGCATCAGCAATTGCATTCAAGCTAAAACGTAACCATCCTTCTTTTATCCAAACAAATGGACGACCATTTTGGTGGGTATGATCCCCAAAGTAAGTATTGGTTTCGCTCAACTTAAACGACGTCGGGTTACTTGTGTCGGTAATCAGACCGTTCTTGCCCCATACACCTTTGTGCATAATGCCCACGTAGGCTTCTATCGCTTTATGACCAAAACGTTTCTCACCGTAAGCAAAATCGGTAGAAAGATCGAAAGTGTTTTTAAAATACTCCGCTTCATCAGGAAGGCTGCGGTTTAAGAACGAAGCATTACGTTGAAAATAATGTTCTATTTTTGTCGCACCACCAAAAGTGAACGCCACATCACCCCTGTCGATGGTCAGCGCAGGCTTCTCTGCATCTTTTTGCCCTTCAACAGCACTACCTTTGACCACTTTTGTTACAGCTTTTCTTGGCTTACCTTTTTTACGATACAGCTCTTTACTAAAAAGAGCTTGCTCATCGTCGTTATAACCAAGCTTGATTGTCTTTGTTTCAAATTCGCTTGGTGCGGTGCTGTGTTTATCCAAAAACTCAAGCATGTCTTGCTGTGAAGCTTGAACTGATTGTAATTTTTGATCATCCGCAGACACCACATTCAATGGCGCAAGCGCAAATAACGCAAATGCGGTAGCGGTCGCCACCTTGGAAAGTACGGTTTGCAACTGTTTTGTTTGCATACGCTGCATCCTTTTGCATAGTAAATTATTAACCAACAACGTCGATCATCATTGCCCAAGCTCGACAGTTTGTCAACGCTGCTTCACAAGTACTTCACCAATTTGATAAGCCCTACCAGCACCCACGGTAAGCAATAGATCGCCTGGCGCAAGAGCCTGCTTAAAGTGCTCTGTGATAACCTCATGTGAAGGCTGATAATAGATTTTGAGATGAGGATTTTTTATTTTGATCGCTTCAACTAATCGCTCACTCGTAATGTTTGGAATGGGTGGCTCACTCGCAGGATAGATGTCAGTAATAAAAAGCTCATCGACATCAAAAAGCTCATCTGATTTGGCAAAAAGCTCTACAAAATCATCCCACAGCTTTTCGGTCCTGGTAAAGCGATGTGGCTGGAAAACCACCCGTAATTTTTTGCTTTTACAATTTTTTGCTACAGCAAATGTCTTGCGAATTTCTGTTGGATGATGCCCGTAATCATCAAATACTTCCGCATCATTAAAATTGCCCTTAAATTCAAAGCGGCGTTCAATGCCTCGAATAGTCGACAATGCCTGCTTAATCAGCTCAAATGGCACTTCAAGTTCAAGGCATACCGCGATGGCCGCAAGTGCATTCTGTACGTTGTGTTCGCCAGGAATATTGAGCGTTACCTGCCCAAGTAGTGTTTTTTGTTTGGTTACGGCATCAGTTGCATACACCTTAAAGATCCCTTGTGTCTTCGTCAGCTCTACGATGTCACCAATCACATCAGCTTTGGTACTAAAACCATATTTCACGGTGCTGATGTGAGGTAATGGCAGAATTGCCTGTACATGCGGATCATCGATACACACAATCGCCTTGCCATAAAATGGCAGTCGAGCCAAAAAGTTTTTAAAGGTGGTCTTGATATCTTCAATATCTTTGTAGGTATCAAGATGCTCAGCATCAATATTGGTCACCACCGCCATCGTTGGATTGAGATACAGGAGTGAACGGTCGCTCTCATCCGCCTCAGCGATGAGTAAATCACTTTCTCCAAGCTTGGCATTGTTAGCTATATTTTTAAGCACACCCCCAATGATTACTGTTGGGTTACGCTGACTCTCAATCAAAATATGAGAGATAAGAGACGTGGTCGTTGTTTTTCCATGCGCACCAGACACAGCAATGCTGTACTTAGTTCTCATAAGTTCAGCAAGCATAATCGCACGCGTTATTACTGGAATACCTTTTACTAATGCTGCCTGTAGCTCTGCACTTTCCTTGCTGATAGCTGATGAGAACACAAGCACATCAGCCGCACCAATGTGATCGGCATGATGCCCTTCATAAACAGAGCATCCAATCACCTGTAAATGTTCAACCGTTTTTGTCTTAGTTGATGAATCGCACCCCGAAACTACATACCCTTGCAGCCGCAAGATCTCCGCAATACCGCTCATGCCTATGCCGCCAATTCCCATAAAATGAATATGTTCTCGCCCTTTGTACATGAAAAATCCCGCCGAGTTACTTAGTAAAATGCGCAACAATACGTTTGATTCCTTCTTCTAGAACATCTGGGTCACGCGCATAGCATAAACGAATAAACGGCGCACCACTCGGTCCAAAAGTCTTGCCAGGAATCAAACCAACCTTAGCATTATGCAGAATATCCATGCACAAATCGGTACCATCTTCAAACTGCGTACGCAAGAAAAGAAAGAATCCGCCCATAGGTTTTTGGACCGAGAAGATACCGGCCTCAATCAACGGCCTCAACTTTTCAAGCGCATAATCACGGTTGTGCAGCACTTTTAAGTACATATCTCTGGTTAAGTCCTGGTGATCAAGTGCATACATTGCTGCATACTGAGCCGTGTTGTTCAGGCAGTTGAGCAACGCATCTTGCATGCCAGCAAGAGGTCGCGTAAGATGCTCATCAACAAGCAGGTAACCAACTCGCCAGCCACTCATCGCCATGCTCTTGGAGAACGAATTAGCCGAAATCACAAATTTTGACTTCTTAAGGAAGGTAATACCAGTAGTATAATCGCCCTCAAAAACATATTCACGATACGCTTCATCTATAACAAGGTAGATACCACGCTCGTCGCACAGCTTAATAATTTCTTCAAGGGTGTGTGGTGGAATAATGTTACCAGTCGGATTAGATGGGTTGGAAAATACCATGAGCTTGGTTTTTGGCGTGATCGCCTTTTTGATTGCATCAACATCCAGTAACCAGTTACTTTTGGTGCCAGGAACCAGGCACGAGACATACTTAACTTCACAGCGCGAAGCTTGTGCCAAGATATTGTAGGCTGGGTAAGCAGGTTCAGGAATAATAACCTCATCGCCAGGGTTGAGCAACGTGAGATACACAAGCGACAACCCCCCGATGCAACCATGTGTTGGCAAAACCTGATTAACATGCAAGGAAACGCCATAACGCGCACCAATGGTTTGTGCTATTTTCTCACGTAAAACCCTCAGTCCCCAGCAACTCTCGTAGTAGTCCGTCTTGTCGCTATTCAATAGCCCCTGCACATACATCTTGACCTGTTGCGGAATCCCGCCAACCTTGATAGAGCCCTGCGATAGTGAAATATACTCGTTAGAACTTTGCGCTATCTCTTCGATTTTTTTGATTCCAGATAGCGGAATTTCAAGCATGTGCAGCCTTTCAACAAAAAGAACTGGTACCAACCACAAACACCGCTTAGATATAAAATATTTTTACATTTTTGGCTATGAGACTTTTGACCTATTCGGAATAGCTTAAAAAGTATGGCCGACGAAATAGTATTTCGTCGGCCATACTTTCTCAAACAATTCTAGTTTTATCGATCATAGCCTTGCGCAGTTGCCCAACGCCGGTGACGTTGCCAACCATGACAAAGCCTTGCAAAATGCCATCTTTAACGTAGAGGCAATGGTAAAAACCGTCTTCCTGTTTGGTGAGTGTTTCTACGTTTTCAAGAGCTCCAAAATCCCCACCGGTAACCAATGTAGTGCCAAAAATATTAGTGCTGGTGATGTTGAGTGTGCCGGCGTAGGGTTTGCTTGGTAAGCGAGCATGTTCATCGCTAGTAAGCAAATAGAGAGCAATGCTGTGTGCCGCCGAGAGACCTTGCGCAACTGCATCGGGCCAGAGCGTGCTACTGGTTGGTTTTCCGGTGAGTAGATCATTGACGCTGCACACATCGCCAGCTGCATAAATTTCATCAAAATTGGTTGCTTGATATTGATCGACAATGATACCAAATTCGTCACAGTTAATGCCGGCTTCTTGAGCGAATTGCAAGTTCTGTCGTCCGCCGGTAGCAGCAATAATGAGGTCGACTTCGAGAGATTTATTGTTATTGAGAGCAACGTTGTGCTTGTTCTTTTTTTCTATTTCTTTAATCGTCGTGCTGCAATAAACAGTGACGCCTTGGCTGCTCATGAGATTTTGCAAAAATTGCGCACCCCCTTCATCCATCTGTCGTGGCAAAAGATGTTGACCACGTTCAATCATCGTGATTTTTACACCGCGCTGGATGAGTGCATCAGCACATTCAAGCCCAGAAATCCCACCGCCAACAACGAGCGCATGCAGGTTTGGGCGGCCATCAATGAACTCTAAAATGTTTTGTGCGTGACTCAAGTCATAAAAAGGAAAAATGGGTGGGCTGTTGATTGGATCCCGCCCCGGATCTAAGTCCGGGGTGACAAAGCTCATGCCTGGGATGACAAGATCTGAAGGTACAAATGCTGATCGACCGGTGGCAATAAGCAGTGCATCATATGACAACGTAGTACCGTTGTGTAACATTACCGTTTTTGCATCCACATTCATGCTGATCACCTCGCAGTCCAGCATGAGCTCAATATTGTTATCAACAAAAAATTGCTCACCCTTGGTGTGGACTTGTGTTTGCGTACGGCTGCCGCCGAGAAAATCGGCTATGAGACAGCGATTGTACGGCATCTCACGCTCCTTAGTAAGACAGATGATGCGTGCTGAATGATTAAATTCGCGTAACTTACCACATGCTGCTATGCCTGCAGCAGATGCTCCAACAATGATGATTGTACTCACGCCTACACTCTCTCCCTAATTTCGTATCCTTCAAAAATCTGTAGTTCACAGCCATCCTGCCAGCCATCAGCTGGAAGACCAGCTTTTTTACTCAACTCAGCCATGGTAGTTGCAAGATCCCATTTCATAGAGAGTGGTACTTGCGGTAAAAACACTGATGAGGCAAGCAGTGTGCCATCATCTTTAAACTTGTTCAGGATGATGCCGTGTTTGCCCAATACAATGTTGCTGACGGCAAAAACACGTTCAGGTTCACTTAATATCGTTACACTAAGCGTTGTAGTATTAAGATCATCTTTAATGAGTGGTGCAAAGCGTTCATCTTTGAACGCTGCAGCGAGTGCCATGTCTTGTGTTGTTTGGTAGAGCGGTTTGAGTGATGTAATACGTCCAATGCAGCCGCGTAACTTATCTTCTTTGTCATATAACGTGACAAAAACCCCTTGCGGGCGGGTCAGACTCGGTGAAGTAACTGGCCACAGCAGTGGTGGTTGCATACGACCGTCCTGAGCAAGTTCGTTTTCAATTGATTCACGAGCCAACGTAGTTAATGAGCGTTTTTCAAAACCTGTGAGTTGGTTTTCGCGTGATAAATCGCTGACGCGCTGTGCACTAAAAACCATTGCCGCATAGCTGACCGATTCTTGTGCGTCTTCATCAGGCAGATCACCAATCAGATCAGGTACATTGATCGTAGGGCTCTCTTCGCGGGCATGTTTTAGGTGTGCTGACGTGTAGTAGGTACAGAGACGACCCTCAACCGTTGTCCCAAGATGCTGTCCAGAGAGCAAGGCAATCAATATTTTAAGCGGATTCTTACCACATACAGTTGCTTGTGTACGTTCAAGAATCTCTTCAAATGCTGCTAGGTTAGGCTTAAGGATTGTTTCTATAACAGTGGAATCAAGTGCGCGTAGATAGTTGACAATGTGCTGATCAAAAATTTGGTAGCGATATGAAGCGCCGTGGTGTGTGAAATCACTTGTAACAACCAGTAGCGTTGTATCAGAAATGATCTTCTTAAGTTCTTGCGCAAACTGATTGATGTCAAACTCATCAAGATTGCCAACAACGATCGGTGTAACAGTAAAATTCTCAATGGTTTTTTGTAGCCATGGTAGCTGCATCTCAACCGAGTGTTCTGTGCCGAATATGGTGTCAGATGGTTTAACCAGCGCAAGTTTTGAAAGCTGTTCAACGGCTGTCGTATTGATTTTGATCGTGCCAAGCACGGTTCGATACTGAGTGAACGCTGGCAATGCAATACCAAAAGTCAGACCGCTGTGGTCTGGAGCAAGGATGACTACATGATTAATTTTTTTATTTTTGATATCGCCACCAAATAAATTCTTGCTGCTCAATAACGTTTGATAGGCGGTTGCTGCTGCAAAGCCTGAGTAATACAGGCCAGCATGCGGGACGACCAAGGCACGTACCGCTTCGTGATCAGCTTCGACATAATTTTTTTTGATGGCTAATTCTAGGTATTCATCCATTTCTTGATTGAGATCAGCTGGATCTTTTGTATACCAGTTTGCATCAAGATGCGCCTCTTGTGTAACGGTTGATTGCGCCTCTGTTGTAACAGCCTGTGAGATTGGAACGACCGTAGATTTTTTCTGGCAGCTGGTAACCATGGTAAGCAGCAGGGACATAAGCAACATTTTTATTAAAGGCATCGATGATCCTTTCTCCAAGCAGGGTTATGGGCGACATCCCAGTCTAGTCGGTTGAGAGGTAAAAATGAACCACGATCTTTTTTAGGGGGAGTTTGACATCTGTTTTGCATTGAGTTGCTCTTGCTCGGAGCGTTGTTTCGACATGCTCAGAGCCTGTCCTGAACTTGATTCAGGAATAAACTTCGACCATGCCCCTGACGTCGTCCCGGCGAAGGCCGGGATCCAGACTCAACTTTAACAACTGTGTAATTTCGAACAACCTTCTCTCGTGGTTTGGAAATATTCAAAATTTTATCAAAGAAAGATTAAGAAAAATACATGGAAGCCTGGATCCCGGCCTTCGCCGGGACGACGTGTAGTAGATGTCGTTGGTGACGCGCGAGGGTGGTGATGTTAGAAAATAATTCTTGAAAGATACGTTTGCTCTTATCGACAAGTGCCGATTAAAACCTCATTATCATCCACAAATCCATGCCAGCTTGCAACCCACCCACTCATATCCCTACACTAAAGTATGAAAAAGGGAGAGAGGGGGTGGGATGAAAAAAGTCTCGAGAAGCTGGCTGCTTGCATCAAGCCTGTTGTGTGCTGCATTGCATGCAAATCAATCCATCCCCTGCTCATTTATCGATCTTGCCGGGCACGAAGCCATCGTCTATGACCCATTTATTGGGTTGCTAAAAATCGCAGGTTTCAAGCCAACTTATGTTGGATTACATACCTTCGTTGATGATGCTACGCTCATTGAACAGGCCGCCACTGAGCAAAAAGGTATATTTCTTGTTGTTGCTGCCGATCTGCTTGCCAATATCAATGTCTCACCGATTGGTGTAAAGCTTAAGCAGCTGCTTGCACGGGTAGCCAAAACACCAAATTATTTTGTCGGATTACTGCTACCAAACTTTAATGGCGTGCGACCTAACATGGCGTTGTTGCCAGCCTTGCATGAGCTTTTTGCGCCACTGGGAGTGAGTACGCAGCCAATTACGCTGAGCATGCTAGAGCAGCGGATCAATCAGCCGATAAACATACGTGATTTGGTACCAGCAGCTATCGACTTTTTCCTTAAACACCCAATCAGCAGCAGACCAATGCCGTTTCATACAACACTAAGCGGTCCTCACGAAGGCCGACCGCTGCAGAGCCGGTTGCTTCAAGCTGCAACTCAACGCGCAGAGCTGTCGTTAACGCTGCTACCTGCACATACCAAGCGATTTGTATCAAAAAAGCTGGCACAGACACTGCCCTACTTTTTGTACACTCATGTAGCGAATTCAAATATCCCCTGTCATCCCAGCCCAGGAGCTGGGATCCATGCTGGCCTCCATCTCATCATAGGAAATGAAATGTTAGCGAACGGGCTTGGCATCACTGAGCAGTTTCATATCCGGCCTCTCAAGACGGCCTATGCCAAAGAAATGCTTGATCTGGTTGGCTTTGCAATGGCACAGTTTCATGGGCTTGTAACAAAAACTGACGGAATAAAGAAAAATTTTCACGAGGTAGTACATAACGTTGTAAAACCAAATTGTACATCGGTGCTTAACTCATTTGGTAAACCAAGCCGTGGCAAAGATACACATGCATTGCGTAAAGTTGCGTGGATGGAGTTGAATATATTCGAGCCGTTGACACCAGAGCAAGCTAAGAAGATGTCGCTCAAAGAGCAGACGCATAGGCAAGCTGAACTTATTGATTATTTAGTCAAATCACAATTTGATGGGTTGTGGGTAACATTCAACCCTCATCAATATTGGAGCATAATCGCGCGCAAAAAAGAGCGCGAACAAACATTTTTAACCTCGGTGCAGTTGTTTACCAAGCAGCTTGCTGCCGCCTGTAAGCGGGCAAAAAAACAGTGCCCTGCTTTGCTGATTGGGTTTGAGATCACCAACAATATCTATCTGCCAAATCTTCCTAAGATGTGTGCCGTGGATACGTTTGGTAATGAATTTAATGATATTCCTGCACCGCTCCATGAGCCGTTCTGGCAGGATGAGATTGTAAAACCATTGCATGAGCTTGTGCGTCGCTGGCAGGATCAACGTTTTTCCAACGGTATACCGCTTAAAGGTGTGGTGCTTGATCTTGAGATGTACTGTCGCCGCCGCATCGGGTCATTTACTCCGGCCTGTGGGTTTGACCGCGAGACATTGACAGCCTACGATCCAGCACTTTGTGGAGAGAATTACTCAGTACATAACGCCGTACAAAAGCTTATGCACGATGGCAAGTACAGCGCATTTTTGACTGCACGTACCGACAAAGCAAAGCAGCTTGGCACCATGATGCGTACTGAGATTAAAAAGACGCTCGGCAACGATGCATACGTCATGTGTTACGCGCAAAATTTGATGATCGATTGGTTTTATAAAGGGTTGTATCAGGGACTGAGCACAAAAGAATATCCGTTAGAGTTGCTCACGTTTAATGCTGAATTTATGCGACATAGACCTTGGCTTGAGCAGCAAGGCATCTACATCAACCACGGTTGCGTGGTACTACTCTCAAAACTTGCGTCGCCTAAAGAGTTTGGCTACGTCAACTACGTGCGGCAAGCGCATCAAAGTGTGTGGTTAAACCGCGTATCACGCCTAGTTGAAGATTATGAACCAAAGAGTTGGATTGCCGTAGAACAAACGCCGATGAATGCGCAAGGCAAACTCAAGCTTGTAGAGCATCTGGCGACGGTTGGATGAGAGAACAGATGCCCCGATCAATATTTTTATCGATCGAGGCATTGATATTTAGTCATTTCTAAACGTCTAGTCTATTTCGAAAGATACTTCTTCTGCTTTTTGTGTTAGTACACTTGATGCCTCTTGTGTACTTGGTGCCTGTGGTGGTGCAGTTACACGCGGTGTTCTGATTACAGAAATGACTGTAGGTACTTGTCTAAAAAGTCCTCCAACCACTAAAAATGCTGAGCCGGCTGTTCGTTTGGCGTCTTGAACATGCGAAGAGCGTACAACTCTACCAAACAACTCTCCAGCTTGGGACATTCCACCCATTGTTACTTCAACACATCGTGCATAGACGTCTGCTACGCTAGGACCTTGCGGTTCTTCTGCATGAGCTTCACCAGTTGCTGTTTTACTTGCCGCATCGTCAACCGTTGAGATCTCCTGAACAGCTTCACAGAACGCTCTTGCACGAAGCAACGCGTTGGCTTTTTGTACGCGTGTTTCTTGGCTATTAGTAGCAGCACCAGCAGTTTCTACTTCATCAAGAGCGAGTTCTTCTTCTCTTTCAGCATTAGCTACAGCTGCTTGTGCCATAGCTAAAGTTGCCTCAAGACCATGCTGTTTAATAGCGGCGCGCGCTTCAATAAGCGCACGATCTTTACGCATCGCTTTTCTTATACCAGCAAATCCAAGCATAGGATGTTTAATCAAGCGCCCAGGATTTGCAGAATCTTGCAATAGAAGATCGCCTCCATCACGCTCTAAATCTATCAAAACTTCACGTAGGTGATTTTCTTGCGTACCTAGCTGCCTAGCTCGCTCAAGTTGTGCTTTATCATGTGCACGTATAACCTCACCCTCAGCATCTCTGTTTGGTGATGCGGATCTTTTTTCAGCGGGATGGCGGCCGCTAGCAAACAGATCTGCTTGTAGAGAAAAAATGGCCACAAGCAATAATAAACGTTTCATAATAACCTCCCATTAAGAATAATTCTGTGATTAAGAAAACCCCGGGACCGAATAACTTCGATTCCGGGGTTTCTTTAGATCTAAAAATCAGCTTAAAGCTAATTTCTTAATTACTGTTGCATGTCCGCGTCGTCACCCTTAGGTTTAGATACAACAGCACTGGTGCCACCGTTAACTGACTTTTTTGCAGCAGGTTTCGCAGCAGGTTTCGCAGTAGTAAACAAGCCTTTTACTATAGCCACTGCTTTTCCAGCTCCATCGGTAACCATTGCATATCCGCGGCTTGCGATGTCTGTGATATAAGTAAGAAGTGCTTCTAAACGACCAACTTCAGCTTCAGCATCCTTAAGTTCTTGTTCAGCTTGCTGAACAAGAGCAATAGCGCCTCGCTTTGATTTAAGGTCACTAAGTTTTGCTTTCGCAGCATTTCGCATTAGTCTAGCTCCACGTAACGCATCAATCACTCGATTAGCGTCTTTTGCAGCAATTTCTTCTTGACGCTGGGTCCATTCAGCAAACATAGCATTATACGCCATATCTTCTTCAGCTTTGATCGCTTCTTCACGAGTTCTACGATCATTTCCATTAGCTGTTCTTTCACGGAGAATTCGAGCTGCTTCTTGAGCTTCATATTGCTTTACAAGATTGTCAATTTCTTGCTTTGTCATTTGCCCATGTACCTCAACACCTCTAACCATAAGCCAAGAACCTTTGGCTTCATAGCCAGCAATAAGAGTATCAAGAGCTTCTTCTGTCATTGCGTTGTTAACAAAAGGAAACGCTCTATCACGCAAGAAAGCAACTTTATCGCCCTTGCGCTGTATAGCTTGCATACGAGCTACTACGTCTGAATCCTGAGCCGCAGTTACCACTTTTGGAGCAACTACTACAGTTTCTTCTGCTCTCATATCATCATCACCAGCATCAACAACAGTTAACACTTTTGGTGCAACAACCTGTTGAGCTGCTTCTGCTTCTACTCGGTGCTTTTTAAGAGCCTTAAGACGCTCTAATAGTGCTTCTTTCTGTGCAAGCGTTGCTTCTTCAGCTTCGTCTACTTCACTGTCAATAGGAGTAACCAAACCAGGTACTACAGTTGTTGTAGCTGGAATGAATGGTACAAGAAGCGCGTTAAGTTGAGCGTGTGTCATATTTGCGGTAGTAACACCGTTGGCATCCTGAGTAACACCGTTGGCTTGCAAGAAAGCGATTTTTTCCGCTTTAGTGCCACATTCAATAATATGGTCAGCGGTTTCTGTTCTTGCTGCTTTATGTGCACGACTGCGACCACGACCAGCTGCATTAACGTCTGCTACTTGTAGAGCTGATACAGCCAAAATAGCTGCGATTAATATACGTTTCATAGGACCTCCATTAAGTAAGACTGTTCTTTCCAGGACTACCCCTTCAAGAACACACTAGTATTCTAACCTCATGCTTTTCAGTTTATCGGGATGGAAATTAATTGCAAGTAGTCATAAAATGACTGGTTTTGGTGCCAAATTCATCAAAATAAACTCGCGGATACCGCCTTTCTAGGGTAGCTCAGGTTTGGTACTGCTGGGATTATCTTCCAGAGGAACCAGCAAACAGAAACCGTGAATTCTATAGGATAAATAAGCGTTAAAACCGCTACTACACGTCGTCCCGGCGAAGGCCGGGATCCAGGTTTCCCTGTATTTTTTATCTCTTTTTTGATAATTTTTAATATTCTTGCCGAGTTTTAAGGGAAAACATCTGAAATTATACTGTTTTTAAAGTTAAGCCTGGATTGTATCTTGATGCCCTCTTTGAGGGTGGTAGAATACGCCATAAACAAGGGAGTGACGCCGTTTAACCTGGATTGGTTATAAATAACCGATGGGATCTTGG
>JAHFBQ010000071.1 GCA_023249935.1 bacterium | reverse complement strand
TTACCTTTTGCTCGTGCAATTTTTGCTTCAGCTTCACGCAACAATGTCTTTGCAGCTTCAATATCATTCGCAGCAATTGCGGCAACAACTTTTTTAGATGCGCTTTTTAGCTCTGAACGGCGAGCAACATTGCGCATTCTGCTTTTTTCATTGGTCAACGTACGTTTTTTTGTAGATTTTTTATTTGCCATGAGTTTTGGACCTTACCTATTCCGTTAGATTTGGATTAAACAACTTTTTCTATTTTACCAGCTTTCATGCACTTAGTGCAAACTGCTCCGCGGTGAACGTTACGTTGTCCTTTAAGTGAGTAACGAATAACATGAACATTTGGGTACACCCAACGCTTTGTTCTGTTGTTGGCATTACTTACCAAATTGGCCACCTGAGGGCGTTTATCGCATACCATACATATGTTTGCCATGCTGATGCTTCCTTTCGCAATAACAATTACTGAATAAACAGGACCTAAGTCTAGCAAATATGCATTTTTTTTGAAGAATCAATACAGAACAATATTTTATTACAATTAGGCGCAATAAAACCGCTCTGGGTCTTCAAATTAATGCATATTGTGAGTTTCTCTTGGGGAAATGTTCAATAGCTCATATACCTCAGCAGCATGCAATGTTTCTTTCTCAAACAATGTTTCTGCTAAGAGATTAAGCCTGTCACGGTTTTCAACGAGCAGCGATTGTCCGTGGTTGTAACAATCATTAATAATTTTTTCAACCTCAGTATCAATGCGTTCAGCAGTCTTTTGAGAGAATTCCTTGCCGTTTTGCATGTCTCTGCCGAGATATGGATGTTCTGCTGCAGTCACATAGTCGATTGGTCCGAGTGGTGACATGCCAAAGCTTTTTACCATATTGCGTGCGATGCTGGAGGCCTTTTCTAAATCGTTTGATACGCCGGTTGTTTGTTCATTGAAGACCAACTTTTCAGCCAGTAATCCTCCAAGGCAGACAACAACGCGAGCGGTAAGTTCCGATTTTGTCTGCGAGGTTTTATCTCGATCAGGCAACGACCATGAAACGCCAAGGGTGCGGCCGCGTGGAACAATTGTAACTTTGTGGAATGGATCGGTTGCTGGTAGGAGCAGATTGAGCAATGTGTGACCAGCTTCATGGTACGCAGTCATTCTCTTTTCTGTTTCGGTGAACGTCAATGTTTTACGTTCGCCGCCAATAAGAATTTTATCGCGAGCTGCTTCAAAATGCTTGGTTTCAATAGATTCAGCCTCTTCTTTGGAGGCGAGCAATGCCGCTTCATTAATAAGATTTTCAAGGTCAGCGCCACTAAATCCTGGGGTGCCGCGTGCTATTTTTCCTAGGTCAACGCTGGTGCTGAGTTTAACGGCGCGTGCATGTACACGCAAAATTTCTTCACGACAAGCAACGTCAGGGTATGGAACTTCAATTTGTCGATCAAAGCGACCAGGACGTAACAATGCTTTGTCCAGCACGTCAGGTCTGTTAGTTGCTGCTAGTACGATAACGCTACCATGTTCGGTTGAGAAGCCATCCATCTCAGCAAGGAGCTGGTTGAGCGTTTGCTCGCGTTCGTCGTTGCCGCCACCCAAGCCGATGCCTCGTTGGCGACCAACTGCATCAATTTCATCGATGAACACAATGCATGGTGCATTGCGGCGTGCTTGCGTAAAAAGATCTCGTACGCGGCTAGCGCCTACGCCAACAAAAACTTCGACAAAATCTGAACCACTGATGCTAAAGAATGGGCAGCTTGCTTCGCCAGCTACTGCCTTTGCCAGCAAGGTTTTACCATTGCCAGGTGCGCCACTTAGCAAGACACCGCGAGGAATTTTGGCACCAAGGCGTTCAAACTTTTTAGGATTTTTCAAAAAATCGACAATCTCTTTGAGATCCTCTTTCGCATCTTGTACACCAGCAACATCTTTAAAGGTAACGGTGATCTGATTAGGCGAAAAGAACTTTGCTTTGCTCTTGCCAACGCTAAAGATGCGCCCGCCACCACCATTGCCGCCGCCCTGGTTTTGTCTGAAATAGAAAAATGCCAGAAGGAAGATGAGTGGAAAGAATGCTAAGAAGAGATAAGATCCCCAGGACTGCTTTTCAGGAGGGAATATTTCGATATCAACTTTATGGTCAAGAAGCGAGTTCCAGAGTCGATCGCTTGGTTGAACATTGGCGCTAAAAATTCGACCATCCTGATATTTACCCTGAGCTGCATGGTCTTGTACTACAATGGACTTAACTTTGTTCTGATCAACCTGCTCTAGAAGTTTTGAATAGCTTACATGCTCAACTTCGCGATTGATGGAATTATACCAGAAAAGGTACGCAACGCCCAATGCAAGGAAGAATAGCAGTACCCAAACTGCATTCGGTCCCTTGGATGGGAGATTCGGTCGTTTAAATTTTTTATTCATTGCTGCCCTAGCGAAAAATAACCTGATTAATTTATTTCAATAATATAAAAACACACATTCTCAATTCTACTATATCGAGCGGCAGAAGACTAGCTCGAAATAGTCGCGTTGGCAAGTCTTGTTTATACGGCATAGAACGGTTTATCGACCCATGTCGGGAAGCTTTTTGGTTGCCTGCTGTGTGTGACAATGCGGATGGATTTGCTGGAACAGTTGAGAATGCCGATTTGTGGGATACGTTTATTAGATCCCTCTTCCTTGCCATCGTACGTGAAGGCTACAAAACGACCACATGGAGACCACGCTGGATCGATCTTGTCGCCAGTGCCGAATGTTAATTGTACTTCTCGATGGCGATGATCATCAATATTGAGGCTAAAAAGCTGAAAGTTGCCATCGACCAGGCGGGTATAAATCACATTTCGGCTTTCTTGGTGAAAAGATGGCGAGGCACAGTATCCTTTACCGCTGGTAATGCGGTGTGTGACATGTTTTTTGGTATCGAGATAATAAATCTGAGGAGCGCCTGTTTGAAAATCTGAGCAGAAGACAATGTCGCCATTTGGGAGCATACATGGTGATGAGTTGTTGCCGCGGTTATGCGTGAGCTGCTTGTAGATGCGACGGTGTTTCTTCTTGCTCTCTTTGTGGTCGTAGAGATAGATTTCTGTGTTACCTCGTTTGGCTGACATGCAGAGTGCTGCGCGTTTGCCATCGTCGGAAAAGGCTGGTTGCATGTTGAGTCCGTCATACGAGCAAATTGTGCGTTGCTTGCAGTTGCGAATGTTGACCGACATGAGCCTGGTGTTTGCCTTGCCGAATTGGGAATAAAAGAGCACCGGAGCTTGCGTGTGCCAACGTGGGGCGACGCTAAGCGTCAGATTTGGGACAACAACTTGTTCATGTTTGCCGGCAACATCTGAGACACAAATAACTTTGTGAATGCCTGAATATTGTTTGCAGTAGGCCAAGCTGCCGGAAAATGGACTTGCTTCCCCCGTCAACGCAGGGAGAAGTTTGCCAGCGATTTCATGGCTATCAAAATAGGTTGTTGTTTTGCCATATGAGAAAGTCTCTTTAAACATGGTCTGGTTACCATGTGTATCGCGAGCACAGACCGAAATTTTGCCGCGCTTTTTGCCTTCAGCAGGTTCAATAACGTTGAGAATTATTGCCAGTGAGGTTCCCTGTGTGAACAGTTTTTTGATAACGTGATCAGTAGGTTCATGATCTGTCTTTTTAAGATCGATGGCTACTTGGTCGGTAAACTCTAGATCAAATTTTAGGTCTTTAGCTAATTTCTGCGCGGACTCATTGTCGCTGCAGGTAAGCATGAGGCAAGGGAGCTTGGCCGTAGTGCTTGGGTTGATAAGAAAATCGTCGCAAGCAGGCGTAGCGGGAGTAGGAGTTATTTGTTGATCGGCAACTATATGGCTGCTCACAATGAGTGTGAGTAGAAGTATGCCTGAATGCACTATAATATTCATAAAAACCCTTTCGCTTGGATCACATCGCATCATGTTTGGACGATGCAGTATAGCGAGTTTTATGGTGTTGGGGAGATATTTGAGTTAAATGGCGCTAATATCTTTACTGACGGAAGACCACTGTTCTTGATGTGCCATGAAAGATTGAAGGGATGTTCATCTTGGCTAGTTTAAGCCTGAGAACGCTTAAATCGTAGATGGGAACTTGAGAGCGCTTGGTAAATTCAATACTTGTGATGATGCCATCTTTACTAAAAGTCATGCGAACGTGACATTCGGTTCCTTTGCGTACGCCAACGGGTGGCTGCCAGAGGCGATGAAATTCCTCGTTCATAATCCGCTGGTGGTAACGCGTTACTGGATCGCTTGAATCAACTATGCCGACGTGGATGGCATCACTATCATCGTCGTCATTAGCGGCTGAATTTTCTTCATTATGTGATGTGTCTTCTGTCTGGTGTGCAAGATCGGTTGTTTCAGTGTTCACTGCGGTATCTTGTTGTATCGATGGAGGTTCTTGTATCGCGTCTTGCTCTGGTGATTGGTCGATCTCAGGTAGCGGAGCTACCGCTTTGAACTTTTTGAGTTTTCTTCTCCTGCTTGTTGCTTTGACAGTGTCTTCTACCATTGCTGTTGGTGAAGGCATGTGCAGCTGTGGCGTTGATTTGCGTAAAGCCGCTTTGCTAGCGGGTCTTGGTTTTGTTTTTTTAGCTGTAGATTTCTTTGTGATTTTTTTGGCAAATTTTTTACTACCTTTTCCTTTTTTCCCTTTCTTGCCTGATCCTTTTTTGGAAGGTGTGCCGGTAAAAGGTACGGTACTACTTTTGTACAGCGCTTTGGTTGTGTAGCGCGAATGGGCGCCAAAAATCACAAAGTTTTTGTTGCTTGTCGCATTGCGATTGATCATATAATTGATGCCAAGCACAATGGCAACATGGACGAGGACTGATGCGATTAAGTAATTTTTACTTAGTGCTGGGCCATTCATAGCTGGCTACCCCGAGCGCGTTGACATGGCTACATACTTTATGCCAGCCATCTTGAGTTCATCGACCACACTAATCACTTTACCGTATGATACGGTTTCATCCGCTTTGATGTATACGGGCACATCGTCATTATCTTTAAGTGCTGTTAAGACCGCGGGGATAAGCTCTTTTGTCTTGACCGGGTAGGTGTTGAAATAGAGCTGGCTGTTTTTATCAATTGATACTACGAACTCCTGCTCAGAGCCGACTTCACGACTTTTACCTTGTGGTAAATCAACACGGATACCGTTTTGCACCATCGGAGCGGTAACAATGAAAATAACGAGCAGGGTGAGTGCAGCGTCAATGAGTGGGGTAAGCGAAATTTCTGGTGCTTTAAAGCGTCGGCCTTGGCGCAGTTTTCTTCGCATCGTTTACCTTTTGGGTAAGGAGAAGTGATTTTTTGCAAATGAGAAGTACGATTTCACCACATTCGCCCAAGCGAATTTCGATTTTACGTAGTTCATTTGAGTAGTAATTAAATCCGGCCAGCGCAGGAATGGCAACAATGAGCCCGCCAAGTGTGGTAATGAGTGCTTCGGCAATACCGGGAGCTACCGTTGAGATATCGGCAGAACGTTCTTGGCTGATGCTGATGAAGGAGTGAATGAGGCCCCAGATCGTACCAAAAAGGCCAATGAGCGGTCCTGCCGCAGCAGCTGTGCCAAGAACTGGTAGATACGTTTCCTGTTCGAAAAGAAGTGCGTCGATGTGCTGGTTGATTAACATTTCAATAGTGCTGATGTCGTGTGCGGTGACGGCAGTGTCGTGGTCAGCGCTTTCCCAGAGCTCTTTTTTTTCTTCGAGCAGCTGCTTGACCTCATCAAGTGAATTGCCTATCAATATGCCACCGATGCTGCCGTTAAATTCTTTACTGATCGCCACAAGATCT
>JAHFBQ010000070.1:1087-5962 GCA_023249935.1 bacterium | reverse complement strand
TCAGCATGGTGTCATTGATGACTGTGAAATAAGTAATAATGGCATTGATCTCTTCTCAGACCCTACTTGTTCCATCGTCGCAGCTGGCAATGCCTCAGAGGCAATTGGTATGTGCTTACAAATTAGCTGTACGGGAACACGCGTTACCAACAATATCATTGCTGGTAACGTTGGCGGCCATGCTCAGCTAGGGTTCACTGATAATGGTAGCGCAAATACCCTGTCGGGAGCGCCTGTTCTTCAAGTCCCCACATCAATTGGAACCATCCACTCAATCTACTATGGAAACTCATCGCTCCTCCATGGCGCACAAAATTTCGCTGCTCCTTTTAGCCTAAAAGCAAATTTCCGTGCAGCTGCAAATACCCAATGGGGCACTGACTTCGTAGATGCCGTAACTGGAATAACTCCGTCTGAAATAGTTTTAGGCGCAGCAACTCAAGCCGGCCCATTCACCTCGCTTGATCCATTACTCAACATCTCAATTTACACACGAGATGCTACGGGCATAACTGATTAATGCACAGCCAATAATCCGCAACATTAGTTACGCAAGAACACTTAGGAAAAGGCCCCGCGGCTTGCGGGGCCTTTCCTCTTTCTGATAGAAAATCCCCACGAATAGTGAAGACATGCTGATTTTTATTCAGTATTAGATACACACAAACATTTTTTGCTAGCGTTGCAAAGGACCGAAGACATAGCAACGCTAGGAATAAAGATGACCCTGACTCGACAGCTACTTTACTTATTCTTATTCTCTTTCGTCCCTCATGGCATGGGCGCTCACCTTACACAAAACGCAGCACTGCTTGTCAACACATCTGGTCAAATCAGCATCACCAAGCCCGGCATGTATGTTATAGCACAAGGCTGGACAGCCGTTCTTAGTAGTTCCAATAAAGCGGCCATCTGTATCGGTGCATCAAATGTCAGCCTGGATCTTAATGGCAAATCGCTTACCCTCTCAACCACAAGCCATACCCCCGTTGCTGCTGGCATAGAACTTGCACCTGGCGTCACCGACATCACCATTACCAACGGTACCATCAATGGCGCAAGCACCTATGCTTCTATGCCGGTTGGCATCACCGGCATCGACAACACACGGGTCAAACTAAGCAAGCTCGCCATTGTCGGATGCGATGAAGCCGGCATCTCGTTCTCTTTTAGTAAACATATTTCTATAAAATTTACCTCGGTCCTCCATACAATCAACACAAACGGCAGTGCCGCTGGCATCAAATTATCTAACTGCCAGAACGTCACCATCAAATCATCATCCTGCAAAAAAACTCAAGGTGGCTTTACATCAACAGATTTCGCGGCAGGCATCTACGCCAATGCGTGCAATCATTGTACGTTCGAAGAAGTAAATACCTCAAAAAATAAATCAACCTATGCCTCAGCCTATGGCGTGTTCTTACAACAGTGCACCGATGTTGTGTGCACAAAAGTACATGCCAACGCCAACGTATCAAAAAATGCAACATCAACAGCCGCTGGCTTTTTACTCGTCAATACAGACGCTTCATCATTCATCAAATGCCATGCGAACGATAATACTTCTACCACAACAGGTTATGCACGCGGCTTTGTCATCACAAATGCAACTCAAACACTTTTGCGCAAATGCGTTGCCAACAACAACACAGCACCATGGGGCACCAGCATAGGCTTTGAAAACGACTCATCAAAATATACCGCCATCCGCAGCTGCAAAGCTCAGTCAAATCAAGGGAACAGTGAAGGATATGGGTTTTTAAGCAGCACGGGCAACGGCACACAAATTTTCAAAAGCAGAGCCATCGGCAATACGACAAAAGACGGCATTGCTGGTGGTATTAAATTTTTAAATGAGACACAGGGAGCTATTCTTTATTGTGAACTCCTTGCAAACAACGCCACACTTGGCACCGCTTTTGGCATTGGACTCTTTCAAGAGTGCTTTAGCAGCAGAATTTCACACAATTTCTTATCGAAAAATCGTGGACCAATTCAATACGGTTTTTACGACGAATCAACCTACTTCACTAGCTTTGTGCGTGGCAACATTGCTGCCGAGCACGGCCTGACTCTTAGCAACAACCATCAGTTGCTAAACAACACCGCCACAAATTATTACATACCTAGTTTCCGCGGCAACTCCAGCAACCTCGTACAGGAAGCACAAACTATTAGTGCTCTTAATGTGAGAAATCAAATTATTAATATTTCTGTCAACTCTCCACGCAGCACAAACCTCTGTTGTAAAAAATTACTCACGAGATCACCCGCATTTTTGCACTTTGATTCAACAGATCTCTGGATACCAGCGCAGGGGGATCTATGAAGAAATACATCCTCTTTGTGATTGTGGTTCTGGTGACATTCCCAGTAGAAGCTCTTAGAAAAAAGAACAGAACTGGATCCCGGATCGGAGTCCGGGACGACACTGGAGAAATTCATAATGACCGTAGAAGCGCTAGAAACCTTATAGTAGATATTACCCACCCCCCCCTTGCCATCTCGGCCTCCGAGCCGGGACCCAGTCCTATGAATAAAATACCGAAACAACCTTCAAGTAATCCCGCTTCAAATCGCGCATTCCCCAATACAAGTAAAGAGACCAAGGCTGTACCATCCCAGCCAATCAATAGCGGCGTCTCTTTTAATCAACAAATATCTTCGGCATCGCTCAATGCAAAAGCAACCACCAGCGGGATGTTTATCATCGCCAAGTCAGGCCGCTACTTTCTTTCAACCGATATCTTAGCCGCCCCTTGCACCTCAGACATTGCCATTATTTATATTAACGCCTCTGACACCCTACTTGATTTAGGAGGCAAATCGATCACGCTTTCAAGCACAGGCAACATTACCTCATGCCGCGCTGCTATAGAAATTGCATCTGGCGTGAGAAACATCACCATCATGAACGGCACCATCAATGGGCAGGTCACACATAGCATAACAGCGGCTTGCACCACCACCACATCTTCTCTCCGCTTTAACAGAGGCATCATGAACCCAACTACCGGCACAATCGTCAATACGAATGTGCTGTTTGATGGCCTCAACATCATAAACTGCACAACCGCCGCAATCGATCTACGCTACGTCAACGACTTGAGTATCAGCAACGTGAGTACCTACGGCTCTACAGATGCCACCATTCCAAGTACCAAAGGACTGGCACTTGCAAACTGCAACCGTGGCACCATTACCAATTCATCATTCGGTGGCACTTATTCTGCAGCCACTGGACAAGGCGCCTGCTATGGTATCTACGCCACCACCTGCAGTAATTTCGCACTCGACAACGTCACCACGTCAAATAACAATATCGCCAGTGTCAATACCGCTGAACGCTCGGGCACCTATGGCATATACCTATATCAATGCACTGCTTTCTATTGCTTGAATGTCAACGCCGGTGGAAACAAACATTTTGGCAAAAATAGTAATTCATCCACCGGCAATGAGTGTTGTGGCTTCTTTTTAAACAACACAACCAACAGCGTTTTTGACGAGTGCCTAGCAAACAACAATATCGGCGGCTATCAATATGGATCAAATTACACCTGCTCAACTTACGGCTTTAAACTCACCAGCTCATCTGACGGTAACTCGTTTACCAACTGCGAAGCCTCTGGCAACGCGGGAGCTGCTGATGCTGCAGGGTTTTTTATTGGACAATCAGGCTCCAACATATTTGATTCATGTCTTTCACTCAATAACACCTCAAGTAAAACAACCTTTGGTAGCCGACTTTCATTCGGCTTTACTACCACTTTTGGTGGCAACAATTTTTTTAACAAGTGCAAAGCGACCGGTAATAAAATTAACGCGCGCGCATCAAATAAGGCGCATGGTTTTGCCATGAGATCAGAACAAGCTTCAATCATTAGATCATGTGATGCTTGCTTTAATGGGCCAGGTGGCATCACCGTAGCCGGCGAAGGTTATGGCATTGCCTGCCTTGGACACTGCAATAGATGTCATATCGTATCGAATATCCTGATAAGTAATTTAGGTGCAACTGCGCAATTCGGTTTTAAAGATTTTTCTGCAAATTTTATCTGCTACCTACAAAACAACCTTGCTTTTGCTCATGGAGCGTGCAACCCATCAGGAACTAATAATACCGAGCTATCGGTAAATACAAATATGAACTACTTTTTTAGATTTGTGACAGCAGGCACAGCATACGTTATGAATCAAATCATTATAGAAACCAGTATTCGCAATCCAGACGGGATGTCTGCCACGCAAAATAATAAAGAGTGGACCAACGCTTCTATTATAGATAGTTAGGAAACAGAAACTAATGTATAAGTCACTCAAAAAAATTTTTTGCCTTATAGTTGCAACTCTTTTGTATACAGGCAGTGTTTTTTCATATGAAATATTAAACCGTAATACAAATTATATACGACAACTTACAGACAGCAGCGCCGCTCCCACAGCTGGCTATACGATTAGCGCGCCAGGCTACTATTGTGCCACAACCGACCTTACGATCGCTCCCGGTGGTGGTAACTATGCCGCTATTTATATTACTGCTGACAACGTTGTACTCGACCTAGACTCTCACGCTATAGTTATGACCACCACAGGCACACCTCCTGCAGGCAATATCTATGGAATCCAAGTAGCACCTGGCATAAAAAACCTCTCTATTAAGAATGGCAAAATTAATGGTAAAGGCATTACGACAAACAACATCTATGCCGGCATCTATATGCCAGGAACCTCAGGATCAATAAACAACAATATTTCCATCGAAAATTTTGCGATCGTCAATTGTAAACAGTACGGCATATATTTTAGCTACACTAATAACAGTTCATTACATGATGTTGCTACTCACGGTTCTCCAGACAAAACATTGCC
>JAHFBQ010000070.1:0-1077 GCA_023249935.1 bacterium | reverse complement strand
ACAAATTGCAATCAAGGTACTATTAAAAATTCATCGTTTAATGGCTCATCTTCTACAGCCAGCGTGTATGGTATTACTGCTACCTCATGTAGCAACTTCGTACTCGAAGCAGTAGAGGCTTCAAATCATACTTCTACTAGCGCATCAGCAACCGGCATATCACTTACTAGTTGCTCTAATTTTAAATGCTCTAACCTTATCACCGCTAAAAATACCGTACAAACCGCATCAACTACTGTTGCCGGCATCTTATTAAGTGGCTCAACAGATAATATTTTTACAGAATGCGCAGCAGATAATAACTCCTGCACCGCGGGCGTTGCCAATGTAGAAGTGTACGGCATACGCCTCGTTGCAACATCAAATAGTAACACCTTCAAAAACTGTCGAGCCAATGGCAATAGCGGTACCGGCACCTTAACGTTAACAGGAACAACTGCTGGGGTATCGATCAATGCATCTAGTCACAACGTCTTCACATCCTGCAAAGCAATAAATAACCAAGCTTGCACTGCATATGGTTTTCAAAGCTCTGGTACATGTACGGGAACATCAATCATACAGTGTGATGCAAGTAGCAACTCCAGCGCTTCTACAATTTCATCAAACGTTTATGGAATCGCGCTCATTGATGAAACCGGCGGCCTGATACAAGACTGCAACGTGAGAACCAACATTCACACGGGAACAAACCGCCGCGCCTATGGCATCGCCCTCTTGGGAACCTGCGTTAAATGCACGGTAGAATCAAATAAAATTTCTACCAACAAAGGTTTCGGTGGTACGCGGCAATACGGGTACTTCGATGGTGCAACGGATAGCACCACCTTGTTACGCAAAAATACCTCATTTGGTCATGGCCATGTCTTAACCGGTGGCAACACAACACTCACCGACAATGGCCAGATGAATTATTTCTTTCAGTACGCAGAAGGCAGCTCAATGAGCGTACAAAACCTTATTAGAGAAATTGACATTTCCACCCTGGGAACACTTACGAATAATTCATCCTGGTTTAACTATTCCGTCATAGAAGACCTCCATACACTCGAACCTACTTATTCCAATACAACAACT
>JAHFBQ010000028.1 GCA_023249935.1 bacterium | reverse complement strand
GAATTTGAGCGAGAAAAACGAGAAGAGGAAGAAAGAGAGAGAGTAATATGGAAACATATCGACGAAGCTCAGAAAAAAGCTAATGAAGAATGGGAAAAGGAACGTCCTGCGCGAGAAGCAGAAGCGCGAAGAAGACAAGCTAAGATTGCGGCAGAAGCGCAACACTTAGAAGCCGCCATTAATGGCGCCGTTGATAACATCAGGTTTTAAAGATCAAGAAAAAAGGCCGCAGATCTCTCAGCGGCCCCTCTGTTTGCTCTATGACCAAAAAGCTTTGCGTAACCGTGCAATTAACATATCGATGTAATCAGTAACCTGCGTAACACCCAACACGCGAAATCCGTAGTAAATCAAACTAACACCAGCTCCAAAAAATATCATGCGTAGAACTATGCGATACGCAAACCCAACAAAGAGCAATCCAAAAAATAACGCCAAGATCCCGCGAACCAGTGTCTGCATAGGTATACCACAACAGCGAGCACCGCTTGCGCATGCGCTACAACCCTTACAACCATTTCCATTACAGGTGCACGATTTATTATTTATATCACTCATACAGATCTCCTTGTTCAGGGTGAATAAAGTGCAACTACGCATTAACTCTTAATCATTAGCATATACGATCCTAGGGGTCGAGCTTTAAGCTTGTTCGTTATGATCAGGCCCTGTTTGAGCAACTTCTTGCTCAGCAGCAGACTCCGCATCAACCAGCGTCGGCGTTATAAAAATGAGAAGCTGTTTTTCCATTAATATCTTTGATTTACCACGGAACAATGCACCCAACACAGGAATATCTTTCAAAAACGGTATACCTGACTCTAACTGCTCAAAGACATTCACCGTAAGACCACCAATCATTGTGGTTTGACCACTTTTAAGAACCACTTTATTACGTGTCCGCGCAGCCTCAACATTGTAGGTATAAAACCCACGATCATCTTTTGTATCGGTCGAACTACCATTGAGAATAGAGGTGTTCTGTAGCTGAGTGATATACGAATGCTCAAGAAAAATATCCAATGCTACTTGGCCAATACCGGCCATTGCTGAAGGTCTTACCTGAATTTTTGTACCAATATCTTTATAGAAAGTTGATACTGCATTCACAACACTACCCTGCACAGCCTCTTGAACACCAACCTTATGTGGTAATTCTTTGCCAACCAATATTTCAGCCATCTCCTGATTATTCACCAGCAAGGTCGGCTTAATAATAGTTTTCATTTCATTGTTCTGCTCAGCAGCCATCAATTGCAAATTCAAACGCCCCCACTCAAGATTCCGCCCTCCAAAGGTGATTGGAAAGTTAAGTGTCGTTAACGTAGCAGCTTTGGCTGCAAGGTTGGCGGGAATAGCATTAAGCGCCCAGCCCAATAGATTTTTAAAAGTACCATTATCGGGCGTGTTTGTATTAATAGGATTAAGTGACAGAAGTTGATTCGCCGCAGCTCCAACACCACCTGGAGCACCATTTTGCGGCGCAACTAACCCACCTTTTGAAATAGGATCAATGTCACCTATGCCAAATCCAGCAAGCCCAAACTTGCCAGCCCAAGCCCGACGATCATATAATCCGGACCACTGCAGCCCAAAATCACTTTCAAAATTTTTATTTGCAACAACAACGCGCATATCAAGTCGAATCTGCGGCGCCGATTTATCCAACACAGAGACTAGTTCAGCAAATTTTTTTACCTGATGAGAGCGACCAGAAACGAAAACACTATTTGAGATATCATTAAATACTAGGTAAGACTCCAGCTTATCTTTTGCCTCCCCGACAATTCCCTGCCACAACGATTGCAAGGTTGCCTTAAGCTTGTCATCCCAAGTTGCTCGTATTATTTGCAACCGACAAGAACTGCGATCTGCAGTAATTTCACCCTGGACAATCGAACGAGCAAGCTCTTCACCACGCGCTTTTGGGATCACTCGCCATGCACCAGCAATACGTAGTAACATAAGCGGCGGCTTATGAGCATCAAGCACCATCTGCAAAACTGCACTTGCTGGTAAATTATCTGCACGTAAACTCGACATGAAACCTTGAATATCGTGATCAATTAAGATATTCACACGCGCCTGTTTTGCCAATACCAACAGAGCATCTCTTACCGCTATTTTTTTTGTTTTTATACTGATTGGCACTGAAAATTCTTGCGCGCGCAAAAACTCCGTTGTCATGGCCAATTGATGATCATCAATAGTAGATTTCGCGTGTTGATCTATTTTTGTTTCTTTACTCTCCTTGGCCTTTGCGTCTTTTTTCTGATCACTCTCTTTTTTCTTATCGTCGTCTCGCTTGGTCAACACCTGCTCCATTGCGGACGCAACCTGTTGCAATGCCTGCGTATCACGCCCCTGTTGGTTATGATCAACTAAACTTGCGGGTAAACCCGGTATTTGTATGGCACTTGGCACAAAGCCTGGCTGAACAATTTTATCAGCTCGACAACAGAGGGGTATTAACAAAAGTATGCACATCCAACGATGATTCATAAGCACTACTCACTTTTAATGGTCAAAATAAATTCTTTGTTTTTACAGATAATTCTTATGTTTGTACTATCAATAGCAACAATATGCACCGGGCCTATGTGTTCACCAACACCCAACGTCCTCGTACGATCCTGCCATCGCACAACGGCTCGCCACATTGAACCACTCCGCACAACACCAATAAATTCAAAATCTCTTAGCTGCACCGGTCCAACAACAGCCTTTACAGGCAATGGCCGCTTGCAAGAAAATGGATTAACGAGCGTATGAAGCTGAGACGAAAGAAGCAATACTGCTACTACAAGAAACGCCGCCCTCATCATCCTCGAGCCCCTTGCATAAAAAACTCTATTTCAAGTTTTGCATCACTTACTCGATCAATTTGCTGTAATCGCAACCTAAAAGCAGGAACTTTTTTAAGCGCCGTTAAAAATTTAATTAAGACCTCAAACGATCCTTGCACACAAATCACATAGCCAACAAGCTGACGACTACGCGGTCGCACAAGCTTCTCAATCCGTTTAACATGAAACCCACTCTGAGTAAAAAATTGTAGTGTCTGAGGAAGCGTACGCAAATCTAACGCAGCACTTTGCGTATAATGTGCTGGCATTTTACTTGATAGAATCTTTGGATGATTGAGAACTTTTTGCAGATTCTTATTTGGTTGCATAAGGACGGGACAAGTCATTTGCTGATATGCAACAACTGAACACACAGCACCAAGTACGCAGCATAAGGCAATCAGCACCTGTGTTCGCGGTGTAAGCTCTCGCAAAATATGAATAATACGCGATTCATGTAACCAAAATGGCATAGCTTCTCTCCGTTTTGCACATGATACGGAGGTAAGGTAAGAAACTGCAAAGATTTTTGATTATACAGGCAAATTCATGATACCACCTTGATTGGCGTTACCGATGGCGCTGCTTCTTCTTCTACAACAGCAACCGATAACACTTCCTCGAGCGTAGTTAATCCCATTTTGGCATTACGAAGACCATCTGCAATCAACTGTGTCATACCATCTTTCAACGCCTGTGCTTTAATAACAGTAGCATCAACACGCTGCACTATAAGCCTGGCAAGAATGTCATTAACTTCCATAATTTCAAATATTGGTAATCGACCACGATAGCCAGTTTTAAGACATTCATCACAACCAACAGCTTTATAGAAAGTGACCGATTTTGCTTCTTCTACCGTCATATCAATGCGCTTAAGAAGCTCTACTGCTGGAGTTTCGGGTTGGCGACACGCTAGACACAGCTTTCTTACTAAACGCTGTGAAATAACACATGCGAGTGATGAGGCTATTAAGAACGGCTCAACACCCATATCAATTAATCGAGTTATTGTTGCCGGAGCACTGTTCGTGTGAATTGTACTAAGTACCAAGTGTCCCGTTAAGGCAGCTTGCGTAGCAATTTGCGCCGTTTCTCCATCTCGAATTTCACCGATAAGACAGATATCCGGATCCTGCCGCAAGATTTCACGCAGCGCTGCCGCAAACGTCAACCCTGCTTTCACATTAACTTGCACCTGACTAATACCACTGATTGTATATTCCACCGGATCTTCTACGGTGATGATGTTCACATCTGGTTCATTAAGCTTGGTAAGAATCGCATACAGCGTAGATGTCTTACCTGAACCGGTTGGACCACTTACCAAAATAATACCATTGGGACGATGAATTGACTTATCAATAATCGACAAATCTCGCCCACTGAATCCAAACTGATCAAGATCTTTAGCGGTTTTACTTTTATCAAGCAGACGCATCACAACACGTTCACCAAAATTACAAGGCAACACCGACACACGAAGATCAATTGGCTTATCGGCAACCTTAAGTTGTATACGCCCGCCCTGAGGTGCACGCTTTTCAGCGATATTGAGATTGGACATAATTTTGATACGCGAAACTATTGCACCTTGATAGCGCTTAGGTGGAACCATACGTTGATACAGATTGCCATCGATTCGATAACGCACTCGCAATTCTTTTTCGAACGGCTCAATATGAATATCAGAAGCAACCTCTTTAACCGCTTGGAAAATAATATGATTAACAAGTTTAACGATTGGAGCATCATTAGCCATCTCCATGATATCTTTTTCTTCTATGCCTTCAGCATCGAAATCAAAAGAATTTTCACCTTCTTCCTGAAGCTCATCCATCATTTCCTTACCCGTTTCAAGCGGATAATATTTATTGATAGCCTCACTCACTACGGTGTCAGTAGAAACGGCATAGTCAACATCTCCTGCCATAAGAATAGCCAGGTCGTCCAGCGGCTGTAAATCGCGCGGATTAGCACTTACTATCGTTTTTCGACCATTGAATATAATTGGAATAATGAGATGTTGCCGTAAAAATTTGAGTGGTACTTTAGCAAGTAATTCAACATTGGCCATCTGCTCCGTAATTGCTTCAATAAAAGGTAACCCTACTTGTTGAGCAAGCGTACGTGCAAGATCCAATTTCGATACCAATCCTCGTTCAAGCAACAATTGCCCCAGAACCTTGCCTGATGCCTTTTGCTCCCTGAGAACATCTTGAAGCTGTTCAGGAGTGACGATATTGAGATCAATAAGAATATCACCAAGCTTTTTCTTAAGCATGCATCAGCTCCTTGTATCGTACAGACCTACCCAGCAAATAACCGGCTACAATCGCCAAGTGTAACAAACGTCATCTGACGCATCAATAGTACAAAGGAAAAAGGCCGGGCGTTTGCCCGGCCTTTTCATTATATCAGGAATAAGTACCACTTAATCGACGGTAACTTCCGCACGGCGATTTGCTGAAAGTTCCTGAATTCTTGCTTCACGTTCCGTTGCATCCGACCAAACAAGCGGTTGCTCGTAGCCATAACCAACAGTCTTTACTAGGTCTGAGCTAACACCAGCCTGAACCATTTGTTGTTTTACAGCTTCAGCGCGGTTTTGAGAAAGCGCCATGTTATAAGCAGCAGCCCCTATTTGACAGGTATGACCCTTAACAACTACAGTCTTGCCTTGTTCTACAGCTTTTTTAGCTGCTTCTACGTCGGCCGCAACTACTTGTAATTGATCTTTGCGAATACGATTTTCATTGAAGTTAAATTGAACACGCTTGAAACCCAATTCACTGTCTAGAACAGCTTCGTCAGCTGTTGCTAAAAGCTCATTGCTTCCTGAGGCAGCCGAAGCAAGTGCCTTTACCTTGCTCTTCGAAGATTTTTCAATCCCTTCCGCAGAAACAACAAGATTGCTATCACCAGCAAGATCTTCATCATCAATAAAAGCAAATTCATTCATTGAATCATTATCAACAAGCTCTTCCTTATCGGAAGTAAAAACTGGAAGATTTTTATCAAGCGCAGCGATCTTTTTCGAATCAATTTTTTTCACTTCGCCTTTTTTCTTGCCGCAACCAGCTACGAAAAGTGCTAGTAGTAACGAAAGGCCACATAATTTGTTCATAAATTCTCCTTTGTAGACTATTTGTGAGATCTTTTCCCTAATCTTTCACATTGTCGTGGCTAACGGTATCACAATTTCTTTAAATTTCCTACTCATTATTTTTAAGTTTGACTATAATGGTGCGGTATTCGGAAAATTCTTTACTCTGAATGCTTTTTTAAGGGGGTAAAGATCATTTTAAGCATTCGAACGAGGCAACAGCGTGAAAAAAATTCTAATTAATCGCGAAGCGTGGCAAACACGAGTCGCCGTCCTTTCAAATGATAAGCTTCAAGATATCTATTATGATACTGGAAGCAAAGAAGATCTTGAACGATGCTACTTTAAAGGCAAAGTCTCAAAGGTTCTTCCTGGTATTCAAACAGCTTTTGTCGATATTGGCCAAAACAAAGCTGGCTTTTTACATATAACTGAAATCGATCGGGCACTCGCGACAGAAAAGGTATTTGAGCACTTGCAAGATACCGACGACAACAAAGACGAATTTTCTTTAAAAGAAATTAAAAGCTCGATAGACATCAGTAAAATTTTTACAGAAGGCAGCGATGTTCTTGTCCAGGTCATCAAAGAACCAATCAGTGAAAAAGGCGCTAAACTCACTACTTGTTTCACGATCCCTGGCAAATTCGTCGTCCTCATGCCAAACATCCCCCAGATCGGCGTTTCAAAAAAAATTGAGTCCCGAGAAGAGCGCAACCGTCTCAAAGAGGTGCTAACACTGTACTTACCTAAGGGCATGGGAGCTATCGTCCGCACAACAGCGGAAAATCGCAGCGCCTCTGACCTGCAAAAGGATATTGCATTCCTTGTATCAACATGGAAGGCTATCTTAAAAAAATATGTAAAAGCCGCATCATGCGAAAAAATTTATACCGATTTACCGCTCTCTTTGCGCGCTATGCGTGATCATCTCGATGAAGATGTAGAAATGGTCGTTATTGACAACAAAGAGGAACAAGAGGGCGTCTACAAGTTTGTCAAAAATTTAACGCCAGAATTCACCAATAAGATCCGTTTTTATCAAGGGCCACCATCACTTTTCGATCGTTTTGATATTGATCAGCAAATCGATAAGGCCTTACAGAAAAAAGTTTCCCTTAAGTCTGGCGGATCGGTCATTATCGAAACAACCGAAGCAATGACCGTTATCGACGTAAATACCGGAAAATTTACTGGTAGTGGCAGCCTAGAAGAAACCATCCTTAAAACAAATCTTGAAGCTGCAGATGAAATCGTTACCCAGCTGCGTTTGAGAAATATTGGCGGCCTCATCGTTATCGATTTCATTGATATGCACAGTGGCAGCAACCGACAAAAGCTTTCCAGATTTCTAGAAAAAACCCTCAAGGAACGTGATAAATTTCAGTCAGTCGCACTCAAGGTTTCTGAATTTGGCATTGTACAGATGACGCGAAAACGTTCTGGAAAGACCTTAACACAGCAGCTTACAAATGTTTGTACACATTGCGCAGGCAATGGCTTTGTTAAGTCAATATCATCCAATGCTTTCAGCATTCTTAAGAAGAGCAAAGAGGAAATTATTCGCCTCAATCTTAAAGGTTCCATTGTTTTAACAACTGCTCACCGAGTATTTGATTATTTGATTCATCAAGAATACAGATCAATCTTACAACTCGAAAAAGATCTTAGTTGCAAGATTATCTTGGAGAGCAATGAACTATACGAAGATGCGCAATCTAGCGTCGGCGTTTCCCAGTAACGTTATGTCAAAAGGATAATGGTATGTCATCAGCTCCTAAATCTGCATTAGAACGCTATCCAGAATATGAAGCAGTCATTGGTATGGAGGTCCATGTTCAACTCAATACCAATTCAAAAATATTTTGCTCATGTCCAAACCAATTTGGCAACACGCCAAACACTAATATTTGCCCTATCTGTGCTGGCTACCCAGGAACCCTGCCAGTGCTTAATAAAAAAGTAGTCGACTCTGGTATAATGGCTGGACTTGCAACCAACAGCAAAATTAATCAGCTGAACTATTTTGCTCGCAAACACTACACCTACCCAGATTTGCCTAAAAATTACCAAATTACGCAAGATGAAAATCCCATCTGCATTGATGGCCATATCATGATCAAGGATGCTGCCGGTAACGATAAAAAGATTCGCCTCATCCGCATTCACATCGAAGAAGATGCAGGTAAAAACACACATGGCGCTAATGGCGAAAGCTATGTTGACCTTAATCGCACAGGCACACCACTTTTAGAAATAGTTAGTCATCCAGATTTGACAACAGCACAAGAGACGCGCGATTATTTGATGAAGTTACATGCAATCGTAGTCTCTCTCGGCATCAGCGATGGCAATATGGAAGAAGGCTCATTTCGCGCCGATACCAATATTTCGATGCGTAAAAAAGGCACTACCGCCTACGGCACCCGTGTTGAATTAAAGAATATCAATTCTTTCAAATTCATCGCACAAGCCATCGAGTACGAAATTGAACGCCAAGTAACTATGCTTGAAACAGGCGAACGCATTAGACAAGAAACTCGCCTCTGGGATAGCAAAAAGAACCAGACTTATTTTATGCGATCCAAAGAAGAAGCTCAGGATTATCGGTATTTTACCGATCCTGACCTGCCTGCAGTCGTTATCGATAATGCTTGGATTGAGAAAATAAAAAGTAACCTACCAGAATTACCAGACGCTAAGGCTGCACGCTTTCATACACAGTATAGCGTTTCACTCTATGACGCAGGTGTTTTGATTGAAGATCAAGCAATTGCAGCCTTCTTTGAAGAAACCGTCAAGTTGTCCAAAAATCCAAAACTTGCCAACAACCTGATCAGCCGCGAGATACTTGGGTTCTTGAAAGAACATAAATTGACCATCTCTGAATCAAAAATTACCCCAGCCCTTGTAGCTGAGCTCATCGGCGCCTTGGATAAGGGCGTGATTAATAACAAAGTCTCTCAAGAGATTTTTATTGAGATGGCCGAGCATGGCAAGTCCCCATTGAGCATCATCAAAGAAAAAGGGCTTGAACAGATTGATTCAGTCGAAGAAATCGAAGCTATCGTACTCAAAGTTATTACCGCCAATCCTGATAATGTGGCAAAATTTAAAACTGGTAACGATCGCGTCTTCCCATTCTTTGTTGGCCAAGTCATGAAAGAGACTAAAGGTAAGGGAAATCCGCAAACGGTTAATGACCTCTTGCGCAAACACCTTGCTTAAAAATTACTTGCTACCCGTACAAAGACTTCAACAAGCGCTGGGTCAAAGAGCGTTGAGGCATTTTTCTTGATCCATACGATTGCCTGTTTTTTTGCCTGAGCATTGCGATAACTACGATTATTGGTCAACGCATCATATGCATCAATAATGCTAATGATGCGAGCTCCAAACGGAATCTGCTCTCCATGCAATCCCATAGGATAACCGCCACCATCAAAGCGCTCATGGTGATGCTTTACAATGGGTAGAATATCTTGAAAATCACTATAATGCTGCAACATCGCCACGCCCTTTGCACAATGGCCGTGCATGATATCAAGCTCTTCCGAAGTCAAATCACCATCTTTACGCAGCAATGCAGGGGGAATACCAATCTTACCTAAGTCATGAAACATAGCACCATAGTAAATAGTCTCTGTCTCTCGCGGCGTACAGTGAAGTTCTTCAGCAAAAAGCAATGCATAGTTCGCTACATTTTTTGAATGACTCAGTGTGTAGGTATCAAGCAAGTCCAGTACACCAAGCGTTGCATTAATCGCTTCAAGTTTATGCCGCTTCTGTAGAAACAATAATTCGCCCCAAGCAAGTGCAATGGCTAAGAGCTGATATTGTCCAATCAACAATATCTCATCTAGTTCTTCAATATTTTTAATCAAAAAACCGATAGTCCCACGCCGCGATCCAAAGGCTACAAGGGAACGCGTTGGAACCATAATAGGTTCTTGTTCATTAAATGCTAGATCACCTCGCATGACAGCAGTAATAACAGCATCACGCAAATTTTGGTTAATCTTTTGATCTTGAGCGAAAAACACCTGCTGCGCAAAATGCCAATAGACAGCCACAACTTCAATTTTGCTGCCAACCATACCATTCAATATTTCTTGTACAAGCACCATCACATCATCTTGCACCGCCAGAGCACGCATCATTGTATCATTGGCATACATATTATTTTACCATCCCTGCGGCAAGCCGAACGTACAACTCAGTTGACTGGTAGCGATACTGCTGCACCAAACGATCCTCTTCTTTTAATACCTCATCAAGCGCAAGAATACATAAGCGCCCATCTTCTGTTTTTATACTTAAATAGGTGGAGTCAGCTTCAACAGCCTTACAAAAATCTTCCACAGTACGCACCACATGACCGTTAACAGACTCCAATATGTCTCCAACTTCTAAGACCCGCGCTTGTTGCGCCGGGGAATTTTGAAAAATGTTACTGATCACTAAGCGTCCCTCATATTGATTGTTACGTAAAAGATATTTGCTCAAATCTTTGTAACGCTCATCAAAAGCCCCTATATGATTAAAAGTCAATGGCATAATGACTAGCCCACCCAGTATTTCGTACACAATTTTTTCAAATTCTGGAAACATAAACCTAATTGGTAAAGGATTCTGCATACAGAAGGAAATAGTGGTTTCCATGCGCTTACCACGACGATAGTACAAAATATCAATCTCTTGCCCTATCTCAAACCTATGTAACAAACCAGTAAAGTGTATTTTGTCATCACTCCAAGCCACATTAGTATCACCGTAAATATCTAGTTCATGTTGATTAATTTTATAGATCATATCGCCAGCACAAATACCAGCTTCATCAAAAGAAGTTTTCTTATACACTTTATTGATATAAATACCACCTGGAGGGGGATTACCAAAATAGTTTAACATTGCGGAAGAGCTGTAATTATAATCACACCCAAGCACGGGTCTGTGAACTATATTAAGCGAGTGCATCGCTTTCACTACTGCCTTAACATCATCAATTGGTACAACATATCCAATATTTTGTGCTTCAGGAATAATTGAAGTGCTGATACCCACAGCTTCACCTATCTCATTGATACAAGGCCCACCGGAGTTCCCCGGATTAAGTGCTGCGGTAACTTGTAAAAATACCTCACCATCAAGATCCTGAAACCCACTTACAACACCTTGAGTAATTTTTAGTGTCTCCTGCCCAAGAGGGTACCCAAGTGCCATAATTGATTCACCCCGCTTCACATAGTCTGAATTACCAAGAGGAACATAAGGAATATTTTTAACAATAACCAAAAACCTCTCTTTTGCTTCTTTAGTCAGTCCAAGCAAAGCAATATCACGCTCCGGATGAATGCCAATTACCTTAAGATCAAAACGCTCTTTCCCGAGTGCCGGTACCTGCGCCTGAACAGCAACCGCTTCACTTATCACATGAAAATTGGTAAGCAGATGCCCTTCATCATCAATAAAAAATCCTGTTCCAAATGTACTAAGCTGCGTTGGCGGCTTGTATGGTTCAATCCAATCAAACATTGCTGTTTGCACAAAGAGTTGTACCACGGCCTGCTCTATCATGCGTTCCATGCCACGACCCTCTCCCTCAGAGAAACCTTAGATTTACAAATAACCGTTCAGTAGATTTAGCAAGCCTAAGCCTGCCTTTGCAAGTAGCCCATTTTTGAATAAAAAAAAGCCGCCACACGGGTTATCGCGTGGCAGCTCAAATTTTTGATGGATCATGGCCGTCGTCGCTGAAGCTATGCCTGCCTCAGGATTATAAGACGTGCCCGACGTAGTTTTTAACGAAGCTTGGGCAAAGCACTATAAAAAGCACCCCCGCCAACCCTCAGCAAAATTTCCTAGTGAATGTACTGAAGCACAAATCGGTCATCTGGATCAATACTTTTATGAAACCGAATAAAAGTATTTTTTGTTTGCCAATCTATCTAGTTCAACAAAAGAGGTTGCGGTGGAGTTGGTGATGCATCTACATTTTCACTGCGATTGCCTTGACTCCAACTAAAAAATTTAAGAAAACAGAGCGCAACAAGTGAAATACTTGCAGAATGAGATATCTTTTCTAATGCAATAAATATCATTTCTAAATTAAAAGCAAGAGGTGGAACAATTGTCACTACAGTACTATAAACAGCCGCTACTGAAACGAGATACTTAATTAAATCCATTAACTTAAGCGCAAGCTCCTTGCGAGCAACCAAAGATTCCTTGTTACTCTCAAAACTCAACCATGATTCTTCAAGATTTTTCACTTTTTCACCAAGCACAGCAAGTTCATCTTGCCCTTGTTCTTCTAGATTGGTTTTCAAATGATTTATCTGTTCTTCAAGATCCGCTTCATCAAGTTCTCTAAGATCTGCTGCTTGCGTTTCAACATCATCTTCATCTGTAGATAATTCGTCGCAAGATACGGCCTTAAGGGCCTTTGGATTTATTTGTGATTTTGACTTTGCATGTACTGAATTATTTCCCACGCCCAAGAAAAACACTACAACACCCAACGCTGCAAATAACGAAAGCAATTGCTTGGTGTTCACTGCCAGATCCTTTGTTATAAAAGTTAAAGTAGCCTACCCTCTTTTAGGTAGGCTACTTTAACGCGCAAAATTTTATATTGCAAGGCCATATCGCGTCTAGATCAACGTTTTATAGTATAGAAATTATACTTAAACGCCTTAATTTATTTTTTCAGCAAGGCAACAAGATCTGACTGCTTGTAATGATACGAGTCACTCAACACTCCCTCTTCTTTCAATACTTCCTGCAGAGGAAGAGCAATAAAAGCACCAGCGTCTGTTTCTATAGTAAAAAACTGCTCATTCTTACCAGCTAGAACCGCTTCTCTAAACTCTTTAATAGTATTAACCGACTTGCCATTGATTTTACTCAGTAAATTCACTTTTCGAGTCAATGCTCTTGAAAGATGCAATTGAGACGTGTTGAAAATAGAAGTAATCAAGAGACGAGGCTCTAGTTTTGATTCTTCCTGGGTATATTTCATCAGCCCTTGCTCCACCGACCCATATTGAGCAACAAGAAGAGCCACATGGTTAAGTGTTAGTTGCGAAACAACCATGCCTGCAAATATTTCATAATCAGGCTGCGCTTCAAAACACGGATAGAAAAAATCAACATCAGCAACATTTCTTGTAATGGATGTCACGGTTACATTGATAGGAAGGCCAGCCCTATAATAGGTAAATTTGATATCAGACCCAATGGCCATTCTATTAACATAATCAACTAAGCTCACCTTTTCAGCTGTCCAATCGGCAAATAAATATCCTGATGCATCAAGAGGCCGATCATCCACTGCCACGATGATATCTCCCCGCTTAAATCCCGCTTGCGCAGCCAGAGCGCCATCCACAATATCGGAAATATAAACACCCTCTTCGGGACATTTAAGGTAGGCTCGCGTAGATTCATTTGTTGGAATAAATGCAATTCCCCAACATGGAGGACGCAGAATCTTATTTTTTTCTAAATCATCGAACATGAGCATTATGTTATTTGTTGGGATGATGTACCCAAAACATTCAGCATTTACTTTTTTTGCAACACAAAGACCAATTACTCTTCCCTGCTCATCAAAAAATGGCCCACCAGAATCTCCATGATTCACCGGTGCCGTCGTTTGAATCAAAGCACCTTTTGGAGTAACCGTACGCCCCTTAACATATCCAACCGTAATTTTAACCTCTTCCTCCCCATCGGGGTGACCAAGTAACATTATGGGCTGCGCTTCAACAATTTTGTCTGAATCAACCAATTCTGCGAATGGCATACCTTCTTGCTTAGTTATAGCCTTATAACTCTTGAAAGACTCCGGTGTAAATTGCAATAGAGCAACGTCGCGCGATGGACAACCTCCAATGTACTGCAATTCAAAGCGCTTTTTACCACTCAAGCACGTTTGTGCATAGATACCAACCTTTTTACGCACCTCATCATTACTCGCTTCATCCACCACATGATAATTGGTAAGCACGTAACCATCTTGGCTTATGACAACACCGCTACCAGAAACAATACTCTGCTCAGGAGCTCTAAACGGTTCAAAAATATCCAGGTGATTTCTACAAGTAAATATTTGCACTACCGTACTCTTACGCTCTTTACAAACATCGCCCCAATTAGAAAAACCTTGCTTGCTTCGCTTAGGTTCAGCAGTTAAAACAAGTGGCACAACTAAGATTGATATCAAAAATAGAACATTTTTATTTAAGAATTTCATTTAGAATTCCCTTTTTTAAAGATGTCTCTAAAGTCCCCCTTTATATCAGGTTTCTTTCTCTGAGCAATAACCTTAGCAGCACCTGCTGTAAGATGTCTTGCACAAACTGCATCACTACGCTCCCGAACAGCTAAAATCGCAATCTCATTAACCATATTTTTAAAATCAGCCGCGCAAAGTCCTTCACTATCTTTGGCAATTTTGGCAAGCATTTCATCCTCAATATCGCTATCCAATCGAGGCAGCTTAATAAGATAATGTTCTAGTAGTTTTTTGCGTCCTGCGCAGTCAGGTAACGGAACATGAATGATCCTGTCAAACCTACCAGAGCGCTTTACAGCAGGGTCAAGAGATCCTGCGTTATTTGTTGCGGCAATAACAATAGTCGACGAAGAACTTGAAAATCCATCAAGCTCCGTAAGCAATTGATTCACTGTCTGTTTATATTCCTGATCCCCACCGCCACCTGTTAAGGCAGAACGATCAACACCAGCAACCGCATCAAACTCGTCGATAAACACAATCGATGGGGGGTGTGCGCGTGCTTGAGCAAAAAGCTGCCTAATCCTAGCAGCCCCAGTTCCTACGTACATCTCGATAAAAGAAGACCCACTAGCCTGAAAAAATGAACAACTAGCCTCATTGGCAATCGCCTTAGCAATCATAGTTTTTCCATTTCCAGGTGGCCCTTCAAGAAGAATTCCCCGTGGCATTCTGGCACCAAGACGGCGATACACATCAGAAAATCTGAGATAATCAACGATCTCTGACACCTCGGCAAGAACATGCTCTATACCAATAATATCCGAAAAATAAACCTTATTTGGGTCTTGTCGATTAGGATCTTGATTCATTTGCTGTAAATCTTGCGAACGAGTTGGCATTGAATCCCAACCCTTTTGATCACCATCCACCCCTGGATACTGACCAAAATCACTCTTACCATTCTCAGCTGCCTGCTGGCTCACCGTTGCAACAATATTTCTCGCTGATTCATTCATCTTATTTAAAAGGCGTGCCAGCTGAAAGGCCTGAACAGACTTGGCACCAAGAAGTAGAATGATAAAAAGCTGAATTTTTCTTACATTCACCACGTATCCTCCCAAAGTCTTCATAGAATGATAAGTCTTATGCAATTTTAAAAAAATGCAATTCAATTAAGAGTTTGACAAGAACAATCGGGCCTTTAGAATGAACTGCATTCTATTTGACCGATTAAATCAGTTGATTGCATTGCTACATGATACAATCAGTCAAAAAAAAAGATAAAGGCTTGAGTTATGTCAAAGATGTTTTCATATGTTCTAGCCCTTTTAGGCATGCTGACACTGAGCGGTTGCGTCTATTACACACCAAGGGCTCTACGTGCGCAAGTCTACGGCGCAAAAGTTGAAAACAAGCTTGTGAAAGTTACAGCGAGAGAATTAACCAAGCCAGATCTTGATTTTTATTTCAAGCACAATCTTAATTCGAATCGCATCCGCGCAGTACAGGTCAATATTTTCAACCAAACAGCCGCACCAATCCTACTCGATGGCCGCACCATTGATCTTGAGCTTGAAGATATCGATATCGTAGCAACAAAGCTGCACTATAATACCGTTGGACGCGTTATCTTATGGTCTATTCCAGGTATTTGGATTTGGCCATTTTTCTTGGGTGCTGTTGCAGATGGCTATAATTGTTGGTGGCAAAATAAACGCATCAATGAGGACATTGACCAAAAAATCTTAACCAACAACAGCAAAGTCACAATACGCCCCTACGCAAGCATCAACAAGGTCATGTTCATACGAGAAGCTAACTACTACAATAATTTCACACTCAGCTTCACCAAAAAAGACTCCAAAGAAACTATTGACCTCACGGTAAACATTTAAAACTAAACCATATGCTGCACACCATGATATTTCTTTTGCCAGCACTGACTTCTCTCTTAGTTTTGAGCGGATGCGGCTCAAAACAATACACGCCGCCAACATTACCAACTGCCAAGCAAAGTGTAAAAGTTGTCGATGATGACACTCTACAGATAAAACAGGGCCTCATCACCAGCGAAATCATCTCGACAGCTCTCAATGATTCTCCACCACATCTACTTGGTGCATCATTACGCATCGAAAACAAAACCAGTGCACCGGTCACCTTAGAAATTGAACGAACCACCGTAGCTACCTATGACACAGAAGATTTAGCGCTCATGTTCAGCAAAATAGCTCTACAAGACCCCCGCATGCAAGAGCTTACGGTAGGACACACCATCTCCCAAGGCCTTACCATTGGAATAACGAGCGGAATATGCGCAATGGCTTCCTACCAGGTATTTCAAAGCCTCAAACAACGCGCAACCGATAACTCACCGGGAGGAATCCCTAACAACAACTGGATCAATGGCATCGCTGCCGTACTCTCTACTATACCAATCGCACTTATTGGGTCATATGTCTACAATGCCATCTCTGCAGAAAAAACAAATATTATTGAAAGTGAAGAAGAACGACTCATCAACCAGTTTCGGCTCATGTTCTCTCCAATCACGTTATCTTTCGATGATTGCGTAGAAATTGCTCCCCATTCCACCCTGCAGCAAATCATTTTCTTCGATGCACGACCAATAGAAACGGATGCAACAAACCAGCATCAGCTCGTTCTACGCTACGCTACTGGTGATAAAAAGGTTCTTGTTCCGCTAGAAATCTAATCTTGATCAGTGCCTTGCTTTTTCATCCAAAGACCCCGTACACTTGCCTCATTATTTCGCCATATTCATTGAGGAGTCAGTG
>JAHFBQ010000027.1:2611-17007 GCA_023249935.1 bacterium | reverse complement strand
AAGCAATATCTAGCGAAAACTAAGGTCATCTTGGGAGGTGTTGGTACAACGTTTTGGCAGCAAGTTTTTGGGGAATCATGGGCGAGTCAAGCTATTCATTTATTCCCAATAAGTGAAAACTACCATATTCATAATAAAGGGTATAAAAATACGATTTTCTACCGTCCGACAGCAGAACAAGAGCTTAAAGTGCCTTGTGAATATGTTATTAAAAAGCAGGTAAAAGATAAAATTGCTATCTTTTATGAATCAGGTTTTGCTGGAAATTCTTTATTTGAACTGTTAGTTAAAATTTTAACTGAATATGGAGTAGAACCTGTTATTTCTGCCCGTTATACAGCTGGGACGGTAGAAATTGACAGAGCTCTTACGAACATCCTTCAGGCTGCTCCAAATGCAATTTTTTGTTTATCTAAGCCACGGCCTACGTATAAATTTATTAAATATGCTGTTGATAAAGGGCAAACATCGATACTTTTTGTTGGCATGTCACCTCTCTTGTCTATACAAAATCTTTTAAAGAACGCGCGAGGAATCGATCTAGTAACAACAAGTATAGTACCTCCTGAAACAAGCGCTCTACAGATTGCAGAACGGTTTAGAGCTTTTGCTGGCGCAGAGTTTAGAGCTAATCGTAAAACGAGCTTTTATTTAGAATCGTTTTTGTATACAGAATTACTTTATTGGGCCGTAGAGAAAAAGCCTGAAGTTGTGGCTCATCCTGAGCTTTTAGTGGAATATTTTGAGCACATTAAAAATGTTAATTTTTATGGTATGCCTCTCTCATTTGACCCTGCTACAAGAACTTTGGCGAGAAAATTATGGATAGTTCCCAAAGCTGATGCTGGAGCTTCTTGGTTAGAAATCAATTTGTAAAAATACTAGCTTTGCAAAGTATTTATTATTTAATTGATAAAACAGTTGAGATTTGTTTTATCCGGTCTGTAGCGTGGTTTAGGTAAAAAAATCCCAACAGGCTGAGGATGCATGGAAAATAAGAGTCAAGGTTCTAAATTTTACATTAAGTTATTAAGCGTTTTGCTTTTTATAGCGTATACCAGCTTACTTTTTGTGGTGAGAATTGGTAGAGCACAAATTGATGATCCCGTGACGAAAGTCGAAAATGCTTCTGTAGAGAAGCGAAAAGAATATAGTGGGTTTGCTGCTAACATGCAGGCTGGCTTGATGATAAAAAGTTTTCCTGCTTTTGATGTGCAGAAAAATAACTTTTTAGTAGATGGCGCTCTGTGGTTTGAATTTTATGTATATCAAATTGGGCTTGACGTAATTGATAAGTTTACGTTGGAGGGAGGAAAGATTCTTTCAAAATCGGCTCCTAATATAAAGATTGAAGATGATAAACTTTTAGTGACTTATCAGATAGTGTTGGAAGTAAAAGGCGACTTCAATCACAGTAGTTTTCCTATTGCAAACCATCGGCTTGTAATAACCATGGTCAACTATGATTTGCCACCAAGTGAAATGATGTTTAGTGATCTTGATCGAGCGCATTCTTTTATCGTTGCTAAGAATGCTTTTCAGTCTTCAGACTGGGGAGTGCATTCTCTTCTTACTCAACCAGGAATTATTACAACGTCATTAGATGAATATTCACCTGAGAAAATAATTGAATATCCATGTTTAGCTTTTACTATTAATGTCGTAAAAAAGTCATTTAAAGATTTATGTGTATTGTTTTTACCAATTTTTACAGCACTGCTTTTTTCATGGTTGAGTTTGCTTATGAATGTTAATAATCATACCGGTCGTTTTACGCTTGCGATTACCGCTGTTACAGCAATTCTTGGGTATCGTTATGTGATTGAACAAACTAGTCCGCGCGTTGGCTATTTTACTATGCTTGATAAATTTTATTTAGGTTTCTTGTTAACCAGTTTTTTGATTTTTATATTTCATCTTTTGATGACCTCCATATGGTATAGGATTAACAAGAGCCTTGCCGCGGAAGTTGTTTCTACTGGAGAAAGTCAAAGTGATGAAGTTGTTGTAACAGGCAAGACTTTGTCTTTAATGAGAGATATTTTCTTTTTTTCCATAGCCTTAACTATGTATCTAATGACTGGTTACATTCTGTTATATTAAAAAACGGTGGATCATGAAAAAAAAAAGCGGTCTGGGGAGATTTTCATTACCTTCTTTTTCTAAGAAAAACATGGTCATAGCGACGTGTGTCTTGCTCATTGTTGTAGGTGGATATTTTTTATTTGGACCTATTCCTGTGTATGATAGAGGCCTGACAACGTTACAAGATCTGGTGAAATATGCAAAAACAACAGAAGAATTTATCCCCTTGGATAACGCTGATGTTATGAAACCAGTTTTTGAATCGACTTTTAAGAAAAAATTTGCTGAAACCTTTATTGGTTTGGCTAAAGAACGTGCCAGATTTCTGCTTACTAAAGTTAAATTGGCTAGTCCGCCTATTTTTTCTTGTGGGCAGTTGAAGGTTTTGCTTGAAGAGGTTACAAGCCAGCAAGAGAAACTTAACCGTAAGGTACTACACGTTTGTAAATTTTCAATAGAACGCGATTCGACGCTCGTTGCGTTTGGGATTCTTCATGCAGCATATCATTCGTTAACTAGAGATCTTTTGAAGTTGCAGGAACTTAAGATCCTTGATAATAATTTCAAGATCATCAAGCCGAATACCTCAATCTTTTTTCTTGGGAATGTGACTGGTCGAGCGCCCTATTCTATAGAAACATTAACGGTAGTACTAAAACTGATGCAGAAAAATCCTGGGCAGATCTTTTATATGCGTGGGGCTTTTGAATTTTATGAGACATGGATGCAGCATTCGCTTCGTCAAGAATTGGATCTTGCCGGTCGTCGCTTTGCTTCAGACGGCATCCCCTTAGCCAACCAAATTAATGCGTTTTTTAATACGTTGCCAGTTGAAGCATATGGTATCATCTCCTTTAAGAAGACCGCAGAGGAAGTTCCCTATATAATTTTCTCTAGTTATATTGAGGATCCTGCTCTGCAAAATCGGACTAACGAACAGGAGAATTATCCTGATTTTATAAGAAGCAATGAACTTATTCTAGATCTCGATAAAGTAGCAAAACCAAGCGGTGTTACTAAGCCTGTACTGACATTAAAAGCATCTATTCGTGATATTCGCAAGCGCAAAGATTTTGAGCCAATGGATGGCATGCGCCGTTTGGCATCGCAAGAAAATGCAACGGCATGGACGGTATTATCTGCGCCGACTTCCTTAGTTAGGAAAGCGGTTAAATTTGAGCATGATGCCTTTGTGATTATAAAACCTGCTGAACAGTATGCTGACTGGAAAATTGCTGTTTATAATCGCCATGTAGATAGTAAAGATTTAACATTTGCGTCTCGAGAAGAAGGCTTTTTTGAAGCACAGGAAGAAAAAGCTGCTGCACCTGCGGCAGCAGCAGCTCCTGCGGCAGTGCCGGCACCAGTAGTAAAAAAACCAGCAGCAGTTCCTGCAGCTCCTGCGGCAGCATCGGCACCAGCAGCGCCAGTAGCAGCAGCTCCTGCGCCAGTAACTCCAGCTCCTGCGGCTCCAGTTGCTGCAACAGCTCCTACGGCAGCACCGGCACCAGTGTCTCAAGTGGAAGAGAAATCGGTAGCAGCTTCTGCTGTACCAGCTTCTATAGTAGCCGCACCAGTAGTTGAGAAAGTTGCTGCAGAGCAACCAGCCGCGGCAGTGGTCGCAGTACCAGAAAAGCAGGCAGAGCAGAAAGCTGCAGCTCCTGTTGCATCGCCAGCGGCAGCACCGGCACCTGTAGCTAAAGTGGAAGAGAAATCGGTAGCAGCTCCTGCAGCTGCACCAGTAGTTGAGAAAGTTGCTGCTGAGCAACCAGCCGTTGCAGTAGTGGCAGCACCAGAAAAGCCGGTAGAGCAAAAAGTTGCAGCTCCTGCGGCAGCACCGGCGTCAGTAGCTAAAGTAGTAGAAAAGCCAACAGCAGCTCCTGCAGAATCGGTCAAAGTTGTTGAAAAAGTTCCTAAAAAGGAGCTGGTAAAAATTGTGCCGGCTGAAAATAGTAAAAAATAATCAATGGATGAGGAGAGCAGGAGAAAGATTGAGTAGATAGCTTGAAATAGCAATGGATACAATGATAAGGTGCTTGCTTTGTGATAGCAGCATTTATGAGGAGTGTAGTAATGATTATGGACATGAAAAGAGTATTACTTCTTGCCGCTGTGATGGTAGGAAGTACACAAATTTTTGGGTATTCGGCGAATGCTGATGAGGGTATAGAAAGGGAAATGCCTCGTTCTGCTGTAAAAAAGCCTGAGGTAAAAGATTTTGAAATTAAGCCAAAAGGTCGTATTAGGCAAGATGCCTTCTATTACAACAAACCGACTCTGTTTGGTACAGATCCAGAAGACGAAAACTGGTACATGCGCAGTCGTATTGATTTTGGGTTAGAAGCTAATCACGGGAAGAAAACCTTTGGCGATGCTGCCACTGAAATGGCTATTAATTTTAGAGCATATAATTTTTGGCAATCCAATAATGCGTATGATCGATTTGAACCGGTAACGGTAAGATCGGCGGCATTGGATAATGCTGTAACGGGAGATTCTCATTCACATACCCTCCTTTTCCCTCGTGTATTTCTTGAACAAGGCTGGGTGAAATTTAATTTTGGTGTGTTGGTTGATCGATTAGAAGATCATCCAATCTCTGTTACTGTTGGTTACTTTCCATACGAAATAGGTCGAGGGGTAGCGCTTGGTCTGCATGAAGATTTGGCAAATACTACAATCGGTTGGGGAGGAGAATTTGGAGCTACGCGTTTCCCTATGATGCCACCGGGAGTGTTGATCAGAGGTGCTGTATCTAAAAATTTTACATGGGATATTTATTACAACAAATGGCGAGCAACCAACGGTATTTCTGCAAGTGTGGCAGCTCCTGTGTATCAAAACCGTTTGCATTGGCCTACTAATTTAAGAGGAAAAGACAAGGACAGAGCTACTTTTGCTGTTCGAGCTGATTTGAAGACGAAAGCTCAAGGTGGTGATCTTGCATTTCAGCCCTATGCAATGTATACCGATGCCCCAGAATTGCCTATTGAATTTGAAGCAGATTCGAAAGCTTGGCTTGGAACTGTTGGTATGATGACTGACTGGCAGCATCCGCGTGTTAATTTTAATGTTGAAATGGCTGGGCAATTTGGAAAACATGAAATTTTCTCGTTTGATCGTAATCAAGTTTCGTTGGCTAGAGATATTAATGGTGCTGTGAAAGAAGAATATACGCATATCAGATTAACTAATGGTGAAACTGGTATACCAGCGCCTGTTACCGATGCGGTCAGAGCTGCCGCAAATCTTCCAGTAAACCGTACTGCTGATAGAAATGGTCAACCATTATTAGTGGCGCCAGGTGGTCGCGCTGTTCAAGCTCCCAATAGAAATGGTGTTATGTTTGATGTTTTTAACTCAAGCTTGTGGGGGCAGCCACGAATTCGTGAAGCATTTAAGGTCAATTATGGCGGCTTAATGGGCCTTGTTGATGCGGCTTATAAATTTGAAGATGCGCCGCTCAAAGCTGCGGTTGCTGCGGGGTATATTGGTGGTGATGCGTATCCTTTCAATACTGAAAATGGAGAAGGTGTAAATGCATTACAGCCAAATCAAGGGAAAAACAAAACGTACAAAGGGTTTATTGCTCAACGTGCAGCCTACGTTGGTAAAGAGATACATTCATTTTATGTATTTGATCGCCAAGTGTTGCAACGCCCAACGAGCTTTATAAATCAGTTGATGTTTGCTGACAATAACTTTAGAGATTACTCAAATCTTATGTTTGTTGGTAGTAACGTTGTTTGGTATCCATTACAGGATAAGAAAAAGTTGACAGTAGAGCCAAACGTTATTAGCTTCTGGGAAGCTTCTGCTCCTTATAAATGGGATAAAAACGGGCGTCACCCAAATGATCGTTACAGAGCATTATTAACTGCCAACAATGGCGGTGTTTCGCCAGGTTGGTTAAGTGATAAAAAAGCGAGTGCTCATTTGGGTGTAGAATTGAATGTGGTAATGAATTACGAAATTGTTAAGGGATGTACGCTCTACTTTAAAGGCTGGATTTTCAAACCAGGACAATTATATCGCGATATAGAAGGGCAACCAAATCGCGTTGGTCGTCGTAGAAGTAGAGAAGGGGTAACTTCGTTTTATCAGTTTGGTGCTGATTCAACGGTTGGTTTCTACACAGGATTTGACTATAAGTTTTAACCTGTAGCATTTAAACAGAAGCAGACGGCTTCCCAATCGAGGGAGGCCGTCTGCTTCTGTTTTCTACTTACTCAAATCAAAACAGAACATAAAATATTGTAATTTGTTCGATACAGCCCCTGGAGTCATAAATCGTTCTGCGCCGGTGCATTCATTGGGATATGAGCGTAACTGCCAGTATGGTGTCCATTGTGCGGTCAGATCCAGGTGATAGCTATCGTGCCAACCAAATTTTGCAGCCGAGCTTACATAAGAATCTGCGGTGTTGATATCGGTTAGGTAATGCTCATCTACCGATTTTTTGACGGCAGCGTCATTCGCGCACCAGGCGATGATGACAAGTCGCGCATTGTTTTTAGCGACACGTGCAAATTCTTTGAACAAGGTATTAAGTGATGAAACATGTTCGGTACTGCCGCTTGCCCAGATATGATCGAAGTAGTTATCTGGTTTGGTCAGGTGTGTCATATCATCTACGGCAAATTTAACATACTTGGCACAGCCATATTTTTCTGCTGAGGCGTTACCAAACTTTGCTTGTTGAGGTGAAAGGGTAAAGCCTTCAACGTTGCAACCATACGTTTGATGAATTAAAATGCCCGATCCGCCAGCGCCGCAACCGGCATCAAGTAGCGTTGTGTCTCGAGATGGGATTTTTAAAAACAATGATCCGAAGCGCGTAGTATTTAATTCAAGACTGTGCAATACCGCCAGGCGGCTTGCATCATCAGTTATCCGCGCTTGATATGACACTAATGAATCACCCGGCAAGAGAATCCCGTCCTGATTGAATGCAAGCGAGTCTTGTTGCGCAAGTAGCCTGTTGAAGTTAGTTGAGTTTACAATTTTAGAATCATACATGTTGGCAATATTGCTTTTAATGTTGTAACGACCATGTGTTGAGGTTTCCATGAATACTCCTAAATAACAGTGCGATTTGATAGGGATGGCTGGATCCCCGCCTTCGCGGGGACGACCAACTATGGTCGCTTCTGTAAATCAAAACAAAACATATGGTACTGCACCTCTCGTGAGGCAAATCCTGGGGTCATAAATTTTTCTGATCCAGTACATTCATTTGGGTAGGAGCGTAATTGCCAGTAGGGAGCGGTTTGTGTCGTAAGATCATGATGGTATGCTAACCGCCATCCATAGTTGTCTGCACCGGCAAGGTAAGCACCCGCTGGTTTGATATCGGTCAAATAATGTGCATCAACAAGATTTTTGACTTCTTGGTCTTGGGCGCACCAGGCAATGATGACGAGGCGAGCATTATTTTTTGCAACGCGTGCAAATTCTTGAAAAAGCTCATCAAGTGATGGCGCGTGCTCGGTGCTTTCACATGCCCAGATGCGATCAAAAGAATTGTCATTTTTATTCATATGCATCATATCATCGACTGCAAATGAAACTTGATCGGTGTAGCCATAGTTTTTTGCAGCCATGTTGGCGAATAATGCTTGTTGCTTGGATAGCGTGATGCCATTGACTGTGCTGCCGTAGGTTTGATGAATTAAGATACCAGATCCACCGCCGCCACAACCAGCATCTAGTATGCTCATTTCTTTGGTTGGGTTTTGTAGAAAAAGGAGCCCAAAGCGAGTGGTGTTCAGTTCTAGGCTATGAATAATTTTCAGCCGAGTGGTGGCATCATTAATTGATAATTTGAGTGATTCTAACGAATCACCAGGAAGTAAGATGCCGTTATGGTTACAGGCGAGCAGATCTTCTTTTGCTAGTTGTACATTGAAATCCATGGCATTTGCCATTTTTTTATCATAGAGATCTGCAATATCTTTTTTATTGATGCGGCTATTTGTTGCTGGTGCTGAGTAGTGTGATGGTTGCAAGAGTGCTGATTCCAAGTCTATCTTCATTCTGTTCCCCTCTTTTTAGGATTGATGTGCAGGGAGCTTTTTTACCCTATGAGAAATCTAGCAGAGTGGTTATTGGGCTTACAATAAAACAGGGGATTGGCTTATCTATAGTTTCATTTGATTCTGTCGTGATTATCAAAAAAGTTGTCTAGTCATCCTTGACTATGCTTTTCTAAGAACGGCGATTTTTATACGTATTCGAGACAAGAGAGATGGTAATGAAAATAAACAATAAAAGTTTTTTTAAAAAAATAGTCATGTTGGCTATGTTGTGTTGCGTGCCTCTTACTACGCAACCTGACGTAGTTTCTATTGAAAAGCCGGTCGGTGGAACCTATCGCCCAAAGCGCTCTTTTGCATTAGCATTCCCTACAGAGGGGGATATGGATGTGCCTGGTAAACAACTGCTCGATGGGAGTATGTTTTGCACGGTAAAATTGCAGTACCAGAGAGAAAAAGTAAAGAAAGACTTCTCTTTTGCTGGTAGCTCGACTCAAGTCGATGATGGAGGTATTGCTAAATTAAGGAAAATAACTGAGCGTGCCAATTTTATCATTGGCGAAACAGGCATGAATTTCTGTCTACAGAGCTTTTCTGATGAGGTATTGAGTTCTAAGATACATTTATTTCCGATAGACGGTTCTTCTCCTGTACGGGCTTTAAACAATAAAAATGCGATCTTTTTCAGGCCAACCTATCAACAAGAGCTGAGAGCATTGGTTGATTATATTGTTGGAGTACGGCGGCAGAGCAAAATTGCAATTCTTTATGAGAGTGGGGGCTGGGGCAGTGCTCTTTATGAAGAGTTATTAGCGATTCTAGCAAAACGGAATATAATGCCGCTTAAAGCTTCTCGGTATGCGCAAAATTCTGTCAATGTTTCTCGTGCGGTTAAAGATATTGTAGGGGTTGCGCCAAATGTTGTTTTTTGTCTTGCCAAACCGCGACCAGCGTATATGTTTATTGGAAGAGCGGTGGCTCAAGGGATGGATACGGCGTTGTTTGTTGGGCTTTCGCCTACGCTATCCATACAATATCCTCTAAAAAAATCGCGCGGCATTGATCTCATTACAACGAGTGTCGTGCCTTCAGAATCAAGTAATCTTGAACTTGTGGCGGCGTACAAAGAATTTTTTGGTGACAGGATTACGGGGATGCGTAGCAATCCTTTTTATCTTGAATCATTTTTATATATGAAGCTTCTGAGTGAAGCACTGGATGTAGTCCCAGCAGCGGCAACTCATCCCGCGGCGTTGATTCAACATTTCGAATCATTTAAAGATAAAATGTTTATGGGATTGCCGTTGTCGTTTGATCCTGTTACTCGTAGCTTGGCAACGAAACTTTGGATTGTGCCTGGGGTGGAAAAACCTTGGATCGAGGTTGCGTTAAAGCAATAGCGATAGAATGTTGATAATAGCTTGATAATTCGGCTCTTTTCGACACAATGCAGTTGTAGGCAAAAACTAGTTGTGTTGTTAAAAGGCATGGAAAATATGAAATTCGCTACCAAGCATATAGCGGCATTTGTAGCAATTCTTTTCTTGGCTATAAACCCTCTACAATCAGCGGTTCTTAAGGGCACAGTTATTGCGACCGTTGATGGATTGGTGCGTGTAGAGGATTTGTGTGTAGGATCTCAAGTTATTGGCTTTGATTTTGCTACAAGAACAACAAAGCAGGTTTCTGTTGTTGCTCTCAATAAGCGTACAACTAAAAGTGTTGTTCTTATTGCTACCGATCATGATGTTATTGTCGCAGCCGCAGATCAACAGCTCTATGATCCAGTTTCTAATAACTGGGTTACAGCTTCAAATCTTACGAGTGATAACTATCTCATGGGTAGTAAAGTTACCCACATAAAGTGTCGTTTCGTGACGGTATGCAATGCAGATGAAGAAATTTTTACGGTCTATGATATCTCAATGGCAGAACCGCATAATTTTTTTGCAACAGAAGCTCAAGTTCTTACTCATAATGTTATCCCTATTGTGGTTGGTGTAGGAATTGCTTTTGGAGAAACGATAGCCTCGATTTCTTTGGGTGAAATTGTTGTTGGGATAGGTTCTTTCGTTGCTGGATTGGCAGCTGGGAAGGTAGCGATTAGTCTTACAAATCCTGGCGCAGATATCTGCTTTAAAGATCCATTGTCTAGGCAAGATAAAAAAGATCATATTTTACAAGGCAAGCATAATTGGCCGAATCTTGTGCCGGATCCGAATAACAATTGGGATAGAGTTGTCGAAATCATAGCAGCTGTTATGGCCTCAGGAGCTCATCGAGTTGCTGACGGTAAAACATCAGATGTTTATGTAGCATCTGCAACTGTTGGTAATCGTGTGGTTGAAGTAACATATAGAATTATTAATGGTGTTAAGACTATTAGTGACGCATGGGTAAAGCCTTAGTTTAAGGATAAATATGAACGCTGAATTGTTTATTCAGGCTGTTAAAGCGGGTAATTTTGATGAAGCAAAAAAAGAAATGTCTACACTTAGTGATAAGAAACTAAGTGATACTTTATTTCTTCTTGCTTATGACGATAGTAATATTTGTTCATATGCATTTGCTTTATTTTTGCTATCAAAAAACAATTCTATTGCTTCTCATAGATTAGCAATGTTGATACCTCATATGGGGATTATGTACTTGCCATGCGCTTACAGTGCAGCCGCTTATCACGCGAGAGAAATATTTGAGATGTCTCGCTCCGCTGATCCTACAGATGACGGAGGTATACTTTTTCTGTGTATTTATCCAGAAAGGACAATCAGAAGAGATGAAGCTATAGAAGTAGCGCAAGAAATTCTTAAGTATGATCCCAATGATCACTGGGCATTAAGAGTGATGGAAGAATCGCCAGGATGGGTAGAAGATCCTTTAGTTCCTGCACGGAATGATCGAGAGCAATTAGAACAATATATTGTTGCTGGCAAATTCACTCAAGCGAAAGAATTACTTTCTGCTGTAAGTACACGAGAACTTCATGCGATGCTTCTATATCTCGGCTGTGAGGAGCGCAACTTATGTGCGTATGCATTTACTTGGTATCTCATGCAAGAAAAAGAGCAAGCCGAGTTGCATTATCTTGCCTATCGTATTGTAACCTTAGCCTATGCTAGGAATATGAATGGCTGTGATGCCGCTGGCTTATTTCATCTTAAACGTGCCATGGCTCTTGAACCTGAAAATGAAAAGTACATAGAACATTTTCTGATGCTTCATACACCGCCCTTGGGACGGACATTGTTAATAAGTGATGATGAAGCGGAAATGGTGGCGAAACAAGCGCTTAAAAAGCACCAATGTAGTGTTTTTGGTCAGAAGGTTCTTGAAAAGCTTGGTCGGGAGTAAAGCCTACGGCCTGGGTTTTGTTACCTTAAAAGGGATAAAATATTGATAAAAGAATTACTACCTTCTTAGGATCGATATCTTAGTTACTGTAGATAGAACTTAAGCGCGTAGGTGGTAGTAATTCGATGCTGAAAAATATATTCGATAAGCGTAAGCGATCCCCCTTCATCTGGTTTTATCTCAAGATGAGCATCATGCTGATCTTTCTTGGGTATGTTTTTGTGCTCTTTAAAGTGCGTCGACAAGATTTTTTATGTGATGATCCGGCTCCGTCTATTCGTGATAGGTCACTGGAACAGCGCAATGAATTTAAAGAATTTTCTTCACTGGTTAATACTGGTTTGTATGTAAAGAATTTTTCAGTTTTTGATATAGCAAAAAATATGTTTGTTGTTGATGCGGTGCTCTGGTTTGAATTTAAGGGCTCTCAGCTTGATTTGGATGTCATAGATCATTTTTCTATCTTGAACGCAAAAATTATCTCCAAGTCTGTTCCTGATGTAAAACTAGTAAAAGATAAGCTGGTAGCAACGTATCAGCTGGTTTTTGAGATGAAATCAAATATTTCGTTCAAAAGTTACCCATTAGAAGATCACGCTCTTTCTATAGTACTGATAAACGGTTTTGTTACCCCCATAGAGATGTATTTTAATGATTTTGAACATTCTCACGCATTGACTCTTTCAGAGAACCTTTTTAATTCTAATTGGGCTGTGTATTCAACGGTCGTGCAGCAGGGACTAATTTCGGGGCAACCGGTAGTTGGAGAAAGAACTAAATCTGTTGAGTTGCCGTGTGTTGTCTATACGATCAATTTTCTCAGGCAATCATTTAAAGATTTTTTTACCCTCTTCATACCTATTTTTGCGGCAGGCTTTTTTTCGTGGTTAAGTTTACTGATGAATTTGAGCAATGAGGTTGGCAGGTTTAATTTGGCTATTGCTGCGGTTACCGCTATCGTTGGTTATCGCTTTGTGATTGAGCAAATCAGCCCGCAAGTACGGTATTTTACTATCTTGGACAAGTTTTACTTTTTTCTCTTGGGCTTCTGCTTTATGGTTTTTGTTTTTCATCTTATTTTGACTGCCTATTGGTATGTTCTGAGTAAGCGGATTGAGCTAGAAGATAACGCGCAAAATCTTGCATTTGCCAAAGAGCTGCATGGAAATATGGTAAAAAAGTGGATGAATATTGCATTCATTGTAGGTACCATTTTGATGTATGGATTAACTTTTTATATTCTTTTTTACTGAGAATAGTACGTGATAAAACGCATTAAGAAAAAAAGTATCATTGTGCATAAGGTGCTACGAGTTTGTGCTATTACACTATGCTTAGTGGTGGTTAGCCTGCTGAGCTATCTTTGCTTTGGGCCATTACCTGTGTATGATCATGGCGTGAATTCAATTGAAGAATTAGTTGCACATGCCAAAACGATAGACGAATTTATCCCTTTAGATAATAACAGCTATGATCATCCTTGCTTTGATAGTTTTTATAAAAAAAATTTGCACAGGGATTTTTACAGCGTTTTGGTTGGCGCGTGAGGGCTCTTGCCGTTAAAATGAGATTAGCAATGGTTCCTCTGTATTCGTTTGGTTATCTGAAAAATCTTTTAGAAAAATTGACAAGAGATCGTCATGCTGCCGGTTTAAAAGGTGATTTTATCCAAGCTATGGCCATTGATAAAGATTCAAAGATGATTGTGCTTGGGGTTGTTCAGGGTGCCTATCATTCAATGGTACGGGATCTTACAAAAATGCATTCACTTGGCTTGATTACCAACGATTTTAAATTTACCAATGATAAGATCTCTATAACCTTTCTGGGTAATGTGGTGGGGCGTTCTTTCTTGACTACAGAAACGCTGTTCATCATCTTAAAACTTATGGAGAAAAATCCAGAACGGGTGTTTTATCTCAAGGGTGAGCATGAATTTAATGATACGTGGGTGAACCACACCTTAAAAAGGGAACTTGAACTTGGTGCCCGTTTTCTTTCTCGCGAAAAGATTCCGCTTTTTAAACAGGTAAGTGAGTTTTTCAATACGTTGCCTTTGGAGCTCTATGCAGTTGCGCAGTTTAAAAAAACTTCGCAGGTGTTACCAATCATTGTTTTGTCTGCAAACCTTCAAGACAGAGAAAATTTGCTGAAAAAAATTGATGAAAAAAGTAAAGTTGCTTTTTTAAAGCATGCAACAACTCATAAACCAGCTGTTATGAACCTCGATACGCCTTTAACGGTCATGCCAGGTTCCAATGATCTTGAAATTGTGCCGGTAGCCACGGTAAGAGATATCCGTAAGCGTGATGGACATATAAAAATGGATGGTCTGCGTAAATTATACCAAGAGGGGCATACGGTTGCATGGACGATCTTGTCCAGTCCGCTTGCTACTTATCGACATGGACTGAAGTTTTTTAATGATGCTTTTTGCGTTTTTTCATTTGGTGAAGCGTTTGCGCAGTGGAAGATTACTTTATATTCGCGCAATATTATGAGTGCTAACCAGAATTTTTCGGTTCGGCAGGAAAATTTAGTTTCCAGCGAGGTCCAAGAGAATGAACTCAGTCTATCTTTGTTACTTTTTCGTGAAAAAGGGTTATTTCAGGGCACTTTTCTGTCTGGCATCAAGGCGCTATACTAAGAGCTTGAAGAAGTAAAAAGCCTTTTTTGAGTTAAAAGGAGGCCATTATTCTCTTAGAGCAATAGACCTTGGCAGGAAAATTCATATGAGAAACGTTATTAAACTGATTGTTGTAGGGCTTCTTTTTGTCGGTATCTCACAGCTTAGTTCGTTGCGAGAAGATTCATCTATTCTTCCAAATACAAAAAAAGTTACCTGTGATGACTTTATGGAATTTGTAACTGCTGAACAGGGGCTCGCCTATGTCACAGAAAATCAAGCACTATTAAAAACGC
>JAHFBQ010000027.1:0-2601 GCA_023249935.1 bacterium | reverse complement strand
ATGAATTTCTTGCTGGGCTTGAGTCACAAACTAATCCTGTACTAGTTGCCATGGGTGGTTCTCCTGGGGCAGGAAAAACAACTTATCGAAAATCTTTGAACGCGACCGGTATACATGTACACGATCTTGATGCAGTTATGAGTAAACTGCCAGGGTATATACTTGATGTAAAGAGCCTTGGTCCAAAACAGGCTTTTGAAAAATGGTTGTCACTTGCTCGCAATTTATCAATGATTTTTGTAAGGTTCGCTATGCGATCAAATTATGACATCATATATGATCGAACGAGTGAGCGAGTAGAAAGCTACAACGATCTTCTATTTGCAAAAAAACAAGGTTATAAGATTAATCTTATTGGTTTATACGTAAAACTAGATGTTGCTCGTCAAAGAATTCTAACCAGAGAACTTCAAGAAGGACGTAGCATACCGGATAATGTTTTAATTGATGATCGTCAACGCTTCAGCGCTATCTGGCCATATTATTTAAAATTTGTTGATAAAGCGACGTTGTATGATACGACCAGCGGCGATTTAAAATTGATCTGCTCGTTTAAGCAGGGTCAGGAACTGAATGTCGTTGATGCAGCGCTCTACCAAGAATTTTTGCAGTGCGGTGATGCTTTCGTGGGTCATTTTGCGAAAACTCTCAATACTCAGGCGGCGGGTTAGGGGCTAATTGCTTGTAACAAAAATTACTACAGAAGAAGACTGGGCAGATTTAATCTGCCCCTTTTTTTATTTATCACGTCAGTTTCAGTGAGTTTTTTAATACGCTATCGCTGGAGCTTTATGTTGTTGCACAGTTTAAAAAAACTAAGAGTACATTGCCAGTGATAATCTTATCTGCAAATATTATGAGAAGAGAATATTTGCTAAAAAAAGTTGATGAAAAAACTCGTTCGACATTTTTAAGGCAAACTGCAAGTCGCCAATCATCCGTTATGAATCTCGATGCGCCTTTAACGGCTACTTCGATTTACAGCGACTTTGAAATTTTAGTGGTGGCTACAGTAAGAGATATTCGTAAGCGTGATGGGCATGTAAAAATGGATGGTTTGCGTAAGTTATATCAAGAGGGGCATACAGTTGCTTGGACGATTCTATCAAGTCCAACAGTGCGATACAGAAATGAGTTTGGTTTTTTAAATGATGCTTTTTATGTTTTCTCTTTTGGAGAAGCGTTTGCACAGTGGAAAATTACCTTATATTCACGCAATATTATGAGTGCTAACCAGAATTTTTCAGTTCGCGAAGAAAATTTAGTTTCTAGCGAGGTCCAAGAGAATGAACTCAGTCTATCTCGGTGACTTTTTCGTGAAAAAGGGTTATTTCAGGGCACTTTTCTGTCTGGCATCAAGGCGTTATACTTAAGGCTTGTAGGAATAAAAAACCTCTTTGGGTAAAAAAGAGGGCATTGTTTCCTCAGAGCAATAGACCTTGGTGGGAAAATTCATATGAGAAATATCATTAAACTGACTTTAGTAGTCCTTGCTTTCGTTGGCCTTACGCAGCTTAGTCCATTGCGAGAAGATTCATCTTCTCTTGCGGGTACAAAAAAAGTTACCTGTAATGACTTTATGGAGTTTGTAGTAGCTAAGCAAGGGGTTGGATATGCTACTGAAAATCAAGCGTTGTTAAAAATGCTATATGATGAATTTCTTGCTGGGATTGAACCACAAGCAACTCCAGTTCTGTTTGTAGTGGGCGGTTCTTCCGGGGCAGGAAAAACAACTTATCGCAAGTATCTTGATGTAACCGGGCAACATGTACACGATCCTGATTTGGTTATGAGTAAACTATTAGAGTATAAGCGTGATGAGAAAGTACTTGGAAAAAAAACAGCTTTTGATAAGTGGGCTCCATTTACACGATGTATAGCTCAGTTGTTGGTAAGATTTGCCATTCAGTCAAAATTTCATGTCATTTATGATAGAGCCAGTGGAAGAGAAGGCAGTTATGGTGATCTGCAGTTAGCAAAACAACAGGGTTATAAGATTAACCTTATAGGTTTGTATGTAAAATTAGATGTTGCTCGACAAAGAATTCTAATTAGAGAATCTCAAGGGGGACATGGGATTCCAGACAAAATTTTAATTGAGAACCGTGCACGCTTCAGCGCGATCTGGCCCTACTATCTAAAATTTGTTGATGAAGCTACGTTGTATGATACGACCAGCGGCGATTTAAAATTGATCTGCTCGTTTAAGCAGGGTCAGGAACTGAATGTCGTTGATGCAGCGCTCTACCAAAAATTTTTGCAGTGTGGGGATGCTTTCGCAGGTTATTTTGCAAAAACCTTAAATGCTAAGGTGGCGGGTTAGGTTGTTGCTTTCATCGTGAGGCTAAATTTTTCTACCTAATATGGGCGTAATTGTTTTTATCGCTCCTAAGTCTAATTGGTTTGCTATTAGTTGTGATTCAATTACCGATAAAATATCAAAATACGCAAAATTAGAACCCAACCTATAGGCCTTATCCTCAGCTTTTTCATTAGTGGAGATATCCAAAGTGGAAATATCCAACGTATCATTATACTTTTCTTGAATAACTATAATTAAATCGCTCAAAAAATTTTCTAATTGCTTATCCATTCCTATCC
>JAHFBQ010000026.1 GCA_023249935.1 bacterium | reverse complement strand
AGCATTATACACTATTCAAGTAATGTAATTTTAGTAATTAGGAAATGCAATGATTCTTATGCACAAAGCTAAATTTTTGTTTCTATCTGTAATATCGCTACTATTTTGTTATCGTATTGCGCTACTTAATAGCAATGAATATCTCCTGCCAGAGCATGAAGTCGCACAACAAGAGCTACTTCTGTCGTTATTATTCGATGTTATCAATGATCGTCAGCAATCAAAACCTAAATCAAACGCTGACGAAGTCGACCAAGTAGCCATAAAACTCAATACACAACTCAAACATCATAGAGACATGATCGAGAAAAAGAAACTTAATGAACAAGCATTACAAAAGATAGAACGCGAGATTGCTATCATAGAAGATGCGGCAAAAAAATTAAATATTTTACGCCTACTCGATCACGCACTTATCGCTGAGATAAAAAACTCTATTCAGTTATTGCGAATACAGTTGCGAATGCTGGTTTACACACAACGAGAAAAGGTAAACAAGATCTAGTCGACATTGTTTACCCCGTCCACCCCTCAACCCTCACTATCATGGTCTTATGATACACTTTCCCAAAAAGATGTTACCACTAATTTTTCATTGGACCGTTTTCTTCCCTTAAAAACAGACATTCTTTTTGAGCGGGAGTTGGTTTATACTTTTTCGGCTATTGGCTCTCAACCGAAATGGATGTTCTGTGCTAAACCAAGAAACCTCATTTTTTTTCAAAAAAGCACTTCGCTGGAATTTTTTCGGCAGCAGCTTCTATGAGATAACAAAAGTTTTCCATAATTTTTATCTCCTCAGCTGCATGACCAGCCACAACTATGGGCAAACTGGATTCATTCTCTCATCAATCTACCTGGCCGCCCGCATCGCTGACCTTGGCAATGCCTACAGCACCGTCCCACTACTTCAAGACATGCTGCGCTCCAAAAAAAACTTTCGCTCACTCATTGGTTCATTTTTTTTATTACCTCAAATCCCGGTATTGCTACTCGGTGCTACAATTCTCAGTTGGCACATCGCTCCCGAACTGCGTGGCCTTGTTGCGGCGATCTTCATGCTCGAAACCTATCGCCTCTTTTTACGCTACTTTTTGCATGCTCAGTTTAAAAACTCTTTTGTTGTCTCTATTGAGTTAGGCAGCTTTGTATTGTTTCTTTCTGCCATTTGGATTCCATGGCTTTTTACCGGAACCATAACCCCACACAGCATACTGACCGCACACTTGGCCGACTCTGCAGTTGCCACCGGCCTGCTGGCTGCCCTAAGTTTGCGAGCATACTGGTTATTGCCAAGCACAAGTAGCAACGACACCCTGCCCTCCATCAAGAACATCATAGCCAGTAAAGTATATCCTTATTTTAATCGATTGAGCCGCGAGATCACGTCGAGTAACACTCTTACCCCCATCTACGCAACGCTCTTTGGGTACGCCAATGTCAGCATCTTTTATTTTCTTGGTATCGCCACTACCGCGTATCAGATGATTATCAAAAACACGATTACCTACAGCAGTAATGCGCTTCTGGCAAAGCTACGCTACGAAAGTCATGAACAAAAGTCATATGCCTTCCATATGATCACCGACAAGCTCTTACCGATGCTCATCATCCCGACCACCGTCATCGTCATGTTCTACACAACGGTCAACAAATTCATTGACCCAATGTTACTCAAGCTGCTTTTTTGCTTTTTGATTTTGATGGGCATCGATCTGGTCATGCACGTGTACGAGCAGTATTACCTTGTACAAGATGCCGCCAGAAAGTTTTTCATCCTCAAGATGGTTGAATCGGCCGCCTGTCTTGCCGTATTTTATTTCGGGCCAAAATGGAGCATTTTGCAAGCATTTTCTACCTTCATCGCCATCAAGGCGATTATCACGCTGTGCACCGCATTACAAGCCTATAATCTATGGGATTTACGCTTCAGAGTACACAACGCCATGCTGTGGGCGGGAATCACTGCTGCTGCTAGTATGGTGATTAGATTGATAATGACTATTTTTTGAAGCCATCCTAAATTCCAATTAGAACTATTCTAATAGTGTTTCTGATGGCTCTTCTAAAAAATCCATGCCAATAAGAAAGAATTTATCTACTCTGACATCAGTTTGTTGAAAAAAAGCAGCAACTTTTCCCAAAAAAAGATCAACCTTAACCTCAGAAATTTCTTTCACGTAAACATTATTTTTTTTAAAAGAAGACTTTTTCCACAGACCAATCTCCGCAGGCCCGCTTGACCTACTTATACCAGAATTAATGGCATCTTGCATAAAATAAAATAGCAAATCTCGATCAGTGTCGCTCACGCCCACAAACCCTTGCAAAGCTTTAAATAGGCTGCACTCATAATTCGGGTGCAACATATGCGGCAGGAAAGCTACAAATTGATCATCAAATTTATTATTTATCAATATATCATTCTGATTAAGCAAGCGTTTTACTTCTTCAGAAAAACAAGATTCTTTTAATATGTCTGTTGCTGGTTTTAGCATATTCAAATAAAGCTCACGTAAGGCCTGAGTATTCAATTTCCCGAGCCGAGATAAAAAGACCTCTGCTGGCGAAATGAAAGAGCTTTCAATATCAGGACTAGAAAAAGGCAAGGCACTCCCACCCGTCCTTCTAGGCGCGACAGCCTGAACACACGCAAAGAACAGTAGAACGGACAAAGCAAACAGATTTTTTTTATCCATACTGCTCCTTAACACTTCACTGATAAACATCCCTCACCCGGCGTTTAGCGTAAAATATTTTGGCATAAATTACAATGATTCCGTGGATTCGCCCCTAGTACCCAACAACATTATCCCCTTCACTATGAGCTACCCTAGACAGGAAATCATCCAGATGGGGGTTTTTGTTAGGTGTTAGGCAAGCCTTGTGATAAGCTACTTTTCGTCTTAAGAAGTTGGCACAGAGCCCCGCTCAAAGACCCTTCGACAGGCTTAGGGTGAGTGGGGTTGGAGAAAAGACACAATAAAAAATTAGAGCCATGACCCATAAAGATCACAATAATACAGTTCTCGCCTTCAACGCGAAAGCCCGCTGGAACCTTTTCGGCAGCGTCTTCTATGAAACGTTACGCATTGGACATAACACCGTACTTGCGCTTCTCTTCACACCAGAAATTTTCGGTCTGGTTGGCAGCTTATTTGCCAGCACCTTTCTCGTCGTAAGGTTGAGCGACGTCGGCGCTACCAACGCCCTACTTCCCTTTTTTGGGTTCCTCGAGCAATCTCGAAAAAGCTTCAACGCTTTTTTTCTGAAAAAACTATTTTTGCCGATCTTCATCACCGCCCCCATAGGTGCAGGAGCGGCAAGTATTTTTCTTCACTCTACGCATCACCAGGCACTTGCCTCGTGTGCGGTGATCTTACCATTGCTTATGTTGAGCGAGACTCTACGTGCTTTCTTACGCCAGTTCCTACACCTGGCCGGTCAGTCTAAGTACACGGTGCTTTTTGATCAGGGTACGTTTGTCGGGTATATACTCATCTCATGGCCAGCGCTCTACTTTTACCCAGGGCTAAGAACCCCGGTGTTTGTTTTCTCTCTCTTCTTAGTTGACTCGCTTATTGCGGTTGCCAGTTTCTTTATACTGACGCGCCGCGTGGCTAACCGGTTACCAGAAGATGCTCCGTTAGTCATAGAGGAGCCGACACCCAAAGCGTTCTACCTTGCTCGTCTGTACGCGTGGCTTATGAGAGCGTGTAAGGAGTTGTTTTCGAGTAATGCGCTTACCCCCCTCTTTGCAGCAACCGTTGGTCTAAAGCAGGCAGGACTCTTTTACTTTGCAGCAACCCTGGCGATGGCGCTTCAGGCAATTATGCGTAGTGTCATCGGGTATGCAGGAGCATCGTTCTTTATCTCTGCCCGCAAGGCGGGGATGGGTGCCGCCCAGGCGTTCTCACACATCTCACAAAAACTTTCCAGTCTTCTCTTAGTTCTCACCATTTTCTTTGTCGCTAGTTACCACGACATCATTAAACTTACTCATGCAACCGCCGCTACCTCACAGCTGACTATTTTCTTTGTCCTGTACTTTGCCATTGTCGTAGTTGAGTTCACCCTCTTCCTCTACGAGCAACAGTACCAGTTTGAACAGGCGGGAGCCAAGGCGTTGCAGTGGCGCCTCCTTGAATTGCTCCTGGTGTACATCACCTCGCGCGGCTTTATATCTTTCAGCCCCGTGTCGACACTAGCCTGCATCCTCGTCGCCAAAGTCGGCACCATGGTTGCACTCGCCTTGAGCGGGTATAAGCACTGGGGTATCCGACCATCGTTGCATATGCCTGTGCGCCAAGCTGTACTGCTTGGCGGCGTAGGCCTCTGTCTTTCCCAACTCTTCAAAATAGTAATCTATGTCTTCCACCTTATCTGATGCTACCGTCGCACTGCGCCGAACACTTATCGCCGGCAGCACGTATGCGACGCTAAGAGTTGCCCAATTATTTTTCCTTACTATTTTTCTTCCTAAAAAAGAGGCCGCCGTCTTTGCACTCATTGTCTGTCTTACCACCGCAGTGAGCAAGTTTATTGACGCCGGCGCGGGAGCTGCTATGCCCCGATTTCTTAGTATGCCTATCATTAAGCAACACATTGGCAAAATTTTATTCATTCAGTTCTTATTTATCCTTCCCTTGATTATATTTTGGATGATAACACTTTCCGTCATCCCTGCACCGTTGTTCGTCATCCCCGCGCAGGCGGGGACCCAGTCCTTTTCTATCTTAGCCACCTTAGCCCTCATCCTCTTTCTCGCCACTTGCGAAGCAATTGCCTCCGTTGGCAGACACGCCATCTACAGTACTTTGCAGAGCGTAACGCTCATGAAGACAGAAGTAGGACTCAAAGCCATCAAAGTATTTTCACTTCCATTGCTCCTCTGCTGCTTTGGTTTGACCGGACCAGTTGTGATTGCACACTTTGTTTTTTTTCATTTCATCAGTTCAACGGCGATCATATTGCTCGCGTGTCGGCAATGTTTTGGAGGACTGCGGATTGGATCCCGAATCCTAGCCCGGGATGACAGAAGAAGTTTTTGTGGTGATGAAACAACTAGAGAAAAATACCATTCCGACGTTGCACTTTGTCATCCCGGCCGTCGTCGCCAAGGCTATGCCGCCCACAGCCAGTCATGTGACGTTTGCGCCCGCCGTAGCTATCAGCGAAGGCTGGGACGTGATCCGGGATCCAATCCGCTACCATTAGCTCACCACATCACCGTCCTCAAACTGCGCTGGCAAGTGTTCTCCACAAAAATCGGTAGAGATCTTTTATCTTCCTATGTGCTCACCCCCCTGTTCGCCTACACCTATGGACTTGAGTACACGTGGTTTTTTTACAGCGCTACCACCATCATCAGCGCTATCCAAACAACCATCAAAATGGCAATCACGTACACTGCTGCCGGCGCATTCTCACAACTATCAAGCAACCTTCATCACGCGGCTGCAAGCCGACTTAATAAAATGCTTACCTTTTTAATCGGCATTGGTTGCGGTATTGCTGCGATGCTGTATGCGATTTCTGTGACAGCCATGGATTCAGGGATCCAATCCGCAGCTCTCTGCATAACCTGCTTCGCCATCATCACATTTCTCGATATGGCTTCGACCGTATATGAACAACAGTTCCTTATAGCGGGCAGCTATGCCCGCTTTCAATACATCCGCCTCCTTGAATATTCGACAATGGCAATAATCGGCATAGTCGGTGGAAAATTATGTACCATACCAACAATAGCCACACTCTTCGTTCTCAATAAGATAATCATCCTCATCATCGTTCGCGCTCGCGCAGTCAAACTGACGGAGCTGAGCAGCCCGCCCCACGTTTCCACACCCCCAGTGCACACGCCCGCGGCGCTCACACCCGCGCCCAACGCCCCCAAGCCCACGAGCTCTCAAGCTCCAGCGCAAAGGGAAGGGCTGTGAGGCGGAGTCAAAAATTTTCCCCGGCACCATGAAATTGATTATCAGACACCGCCTAAATATATTTCTATGTGAAATAATTGACACATGGGGGGGGGGATTGCACTACCCTGAAAGAATGAGTACTTATTGCCATGGTGGCGATGAGCTCAGACACAAATCAAAAATGGGGATTTTATGAGCGTGAGAAAATTAATGCTTACTTTGCTGCTTGGAGCAGCAAGCGTAAGTAATGTGAAGGCGACAGCGTTAACTGATCAAGAAATTAAAGCTTTATTCAAAAAAGAGTTTCCCAACCTCGTCGTAGAGCGACCCGATGGTGTAATGGGAACAATAAAAGAATTTTTTGTAAAAAGCGCACTCGCCAAACAAATGGATATTGCCTATGGCATATTCCATGCAATCAAGAGGAATGATGCCGCAGCACTTGGAAGTCTATTATATCAAAGTGGTGATACAGGTTTATTACTCTGCTGTCAGGTAAAAAATGCTGCCGGCACACGCTTGATGGATTTTATTGTTCCTGGAGAAGATGGCAATGATGTTCAAGCCGTTCTTGATGAAGCAATAGATAATAAGTATGAGAGAGAATTTGTTATGCCAAATCTAATTCAAGAACTAAGAACAGAGTTTCTTGGTGAAGGGGCACGTGAAGCGGCAATAGAAGCTATGTGTAAAGACATATTTCATAAAAGACATAAAAATCTCCATAGCTTTTTGATGTTTAAAGCTGTTGTGCTGAATGATGCTGCCAAGTTACAAGAGGTTTTAAAGGCATCACAAAAGGAATTACAAAATGAAAGATTTGGCAATAGTGCAATAGTTTGGACTTTTAAACGGAAGGGCGCAACAGGCAAACAATTTGCAGATTTCGCCGTTAAGGGTAAAGACGGAGACGAGGTTCGCAAGATTCTCATAGATTTTTGTGAAAAAAACTATGAACGTTACACCCTAGATGTAGAAGGAACATACGCTCTAGATCGAAAAAATGCAGCAGAAAGATATGCTGTGCAAAAAAAGAATCTTTAAGAAACAGTGAAAAAAGTTTCTTAGTATCCGACCGCAGATTCAATAGCGAAGTACATAGTTTAACAGCGTAATCGGGTAGGAGGGAGCGCGAGCGCCCTCCTACCACATCACCGTACGTACTTCATCGTATACGGCGGTTTCTTCTAATTTTTTGAAGAATGGAAATCTCCTGAGAAACTCTCCAGACCGTTCATTTTCCACCATCCGTTACCCATTGCTCTATGCACTTGGGGCGTTAGTGATAGGCGCCACCACAGCTTGTGACGAAGCCATCCATCAAGCTTTTCCAATTTGGAATCTCTACTCGCCTTACCATAGGCATTAAAAATACGGTTTGTAGCTTATTTTTCTACTTTCGCCCCTTTGCGCAAAATTCAAATAGATATTATAATATTGATTGTAAGTCTATCTATGTTTCAATTTGGAGGTTTTATGAAAAAATTATACGGAATATTTGCTTTGGCGGCATTGATCGTCAGCTCAACATCGTTGGTAGGCATGAACAAAAAGAAATCGAGAGTAGAGAGTGATGCTGAAGCTGTTAAAACTACTCTTAAAGCTGTTGAAACCTGTACTCTTGAGGGGCTAAGAACGGTTGACAGTCTTATAAGAACGTTTAACAATCTTAATCCCGTTCTTACCGATGCTGCCAATGCTCTAGCTATTCTTGCCATAACACCCCAAGAGGCTAGGAAACTGCCTAAGGAAGCTAAAATTGCTTTTTTAAATGTTTTCAAAGAACCGGCAACCGTCGACATGAGCGACAATGTACTCAATATTCTTATCGATGTAGTAGCCGCTAGAAAAGAGTTACATTCCCTTGTTGATGCATATGCAAATGACAATCAACTGAATGTTGCTCTGACTAGAATAGACGAATTAAAAGCCCTGGCCAAAACAACCCATGATAGAGAGCTGAACGTACAATGACATCAGCATTATAAGCATTACAAAGCCCCCATCGAATTAATCATCGATGGGGGCTTTGTAATGCTTATAAAATAATTCCCATTAAATTTAATTCTTATTCGCGCAGCAACACATTATCAGCTCCCCCAATTTAGGCGTGATTATAATGCATACACCCTGCAACTATCACCGTTGCACCACCAAAAAGCCTTACATTAACGTCATTGCCTGCATTCACGCCGTCACCAAGCACAAAGCCATTGCTCATCGTTGTGTTGGGAGCAAGAGGATTCCCTCCATAGCTAATATTTAGAACGCGCACCTTATCTTCAAAAAACAATGTTCCTCGCCTCATCTGCAATCCCGTTGTTCCCACATAAAGATCGCACCCATCTAGATGTAAAACCGACGTTGTATCAGTCATGGTCAAGCTTGAGACACCAGTCAAAGACACACCAGGACCTACTGAAAGCATCGAATTTCTGCCGATCGTCAGCGGTCGAGAGCCGTTATCAAAACGTGTACCAAACCCTTCAATTCTAACATCCCCTGTAATTGTCAATGTATAACTAGATCCGCCACCAAACTTTGTATATTCACCATCTGGTGGAGCACTAAGAATAATCGAATTGCTTATGTATGTTGGCGAGTTAAAGATTGGTTGACCAGAAGAACCATTACTACATACAAGGACCACATCGCTCACGATACTGTTACTTGCATAAACCATATTAAAATACCCAGAAGCTCCTACCTTAAACGTATGCCCATTGCCATATATTCTAAGAGCGTCGTAATTATTGCACGTTGTTACAAGCCGAGTATTATCTCCACTCAAGATGATGCTGTTATTATTTGTCAACAGCTTAAAACTTGTAAGAGGAAGTTGTCCTTTGTTACCAAGCTTCAAAGACGATAACAAAATGAGTGATACAGTGGTATCTCCAAAAACCATTGCCCCATCCACAGCACCATCGCTATTCCAATAAGCTTGCACGGTAGCGCTCACGGTTATACCCTGCTTTAGAACAAAAGGCCCACGAAGTTCATGGCCAAAAGTGTCTGAAAATGTATAGGTCGTATCTTGATACGCATTAACATTTGCCCCAACAAGTTTATTTCGGTTTGCAAGCGCCGTAGAATGAAATATTGAATGGTTTCCGTAGAGATAAATACCATTTTTTGTTAAAGAGCTGTACTGGAGAGACGTTAGGGTTCCATTATTTGTTAAAATAACACCTGAACCAATACTCACGGCACTTGAAAGATTATTCTGAATAACCCCACCAGCATTAACCACTGTATTACTATTGATAGTAAGTGTAGTAGCTTGAGCTACGGCGAAACCATTAACGCTTTTCGCTGGGGTTATTGTTCCACCGGAATCTGCAATGGTATTCCCCGAAGACAAATAGGGTATGACAACCCCGCTACCACTATACGTGCCCCCAGTCCCTGGTAACGTAGAAGCAGGAAAATCAGCCGTACTGATTGTTGAACCTCTACAAGAAGAGCCTATTGATAGGCCTATTGAAGCTGCTGAAGCATTAGTAATAGTTCCGCTACTCGTGAACGTTCCCATATTGCCAAAAAAACCACCTGTGTTATTGGTAATCGTTCCCCCTGTGTTTGCAAAAGTAGCTCCCGATGCGTTGTGCACAAAAGAAGAAGCGTTGTTGGTCAATGTTCCTGTGTTGGTCCACAGAGCTGAGGCATAGTTGTATATTTCAAGATTATTAGCAATATTCCCAGAGTTGGTCAAAACGCCTGTCGCATTATTTTTTATCCAAAAATTATTAGTAACGGTCCCAGAACTGGTCATGGTAAGATCATTCTGAATCAGAAAATCATTATAAAAAGTCCCTGCATTGTTGAATGTACCACTATTATAAATAGGCGTTAAATATACTGTTACCACGGAACCATTGTTATTAAAAACTGCCGATGAAGAATCAATATAAAAGCTACCTACAATGGTCGAAGACCCATTCAGAGTAAAAACGGCTGAAGAATAATTATGGAACTGAGCACCAGCAGAATTATAAAACACACCCGTACTACTTATAAAAACAGAACCATAATTGTTCCCGGTACCATAGTTGCCATAAGTCGCAGAACTTATGAGAGTTCCATTGTTTGTAAGCGTACTAGAATGACGAAATATAGCACCAAACTTAACATGAATTGTACCATCGTTAGTAATCGCCGCAGCAATAGAAGTGTTGGTCGGATCAGTCCAAGTAACCGTAACACCGCTATTAACCGTAAAACCATCGTTAAAAAGATTATGCCCGCTGTAATGAGCAGCAGCATTTGAAACGGTCTGAGTTAGATCAAACACATAAGCAGTCGCTTGTAATCCTACACCGCAGAACAGCATTCCTTCTATTAAAAAAAAAGCTGCTTGAATTTTTTTTATTAAACACATATTTTCGCTACTCCCTCATGACGCTGCAAAATCTATATGGTTTATTACGTAACACATTCACTACACACCCAGCTATGCAATAATTTTCATCTAAAATTTAACAATGAGTTTACGGCAATAAATTTTTAAACTTACTCCTTCAAAGCTTTTGCAAATCCTTGCATCGCCATCGCCAGATGCAGAAAAATTGCCCACACCAAACAATTAGGAAATTTATTATCGGACAAAAAGTTTCTACTTGAATCGTCCAGGAAGGGAAAACCATCCTAGGTTGAGCGTACCTGACTCATATTTTCTTAAAATCCATTTGACATATCTACATCAACAGACTAAGATTTACTTCATTGGGCTTAGCAAGCAGCTCTCGCACCAAAATATATAAATTTAGCTACAGAAAGGCTTTGCATTATGGCAAAGAAAATTATCGGCATCGATCTTGGAACAACCAATTCAGTTGTATCCTTCATGGAAGGTGGCATCGCCAAAGTAATCCCTAACCAAGAAGGCGCAAACACAACCCCTTCTATCGTTGCATTTACCAAAGACAACGAACGCCTCGTCGGTACTATCGCGAAACGCCAAGCGGTTACCAATCCAGAAAATACCATCTTCTCCGCAAAGCGCTTCGTTGGTAAAAAATTTAGTGAAATTAACAAGAACGAACTAACCCTTGTTCCTTACAAAGTGGTTGGCAGCACGAACGGTGATTGTGCCATTGAGATCAAAGGCAAGGGATATGCACCTGAAGAAATTTCAGCAGCCGTTCTCGGCAAGCTAAAAAAAGCAGCCGAAGATTACTTGGGCGAAACAGTAACTGATGCCGTTATCACGGTACCTGCATACTTCAACGATGCACAGCGACAAGCAACCAAAATTGCTGGTCAAATCGCTGGCCTTGACGTTAAGCGCATCATTAACGAACCTACCGCCGCAGCACTTGCCTACGGCCTCGATAAAAAAAATCATGAAACCATCGCCGTGTTCGACTTTGGTGGCGGCACCTTCGACGTCTCCATTCTCGAAGTTGGTGATGGCGTCGTAGAAGTAAAATCTACCAACGGCGACACCATGCTCGGTGGCGACAACATCGACGAATGTCTCATCGGCTACTTCGTAGAAGAATTCAAAAAAGAAAACGGTATCGATCTGCGCAGCGATAAAATGGCGCTACAACGTCTCAAAGAAGCTGCTGAAAAAGCTAAGATCGAGCTTTCATCCGCCTCAGAAACAGAAATCAACTTGCCATACATCACCGCAGATGCAAGCGGCCCTAAGCATTTTGTGCATAAAATAACCCGCGCAAAGTTTGAACACCTTTGCGATGGCATTTTTAAAAAATTGTTCGAGCCATGTAAACGCGCTATGCAAGATGCTAGTGTTGATGCAGGCAAAATCGACGAAGTTATTCTCGTCGGCGGTTCAACCCGTATTCCAAAAGTTCAACAGATGGTCAAAGACTTCTTCGGCAAAGAGCCAAATAAATCGGTTAACCCTGATGAAGTGGTCTCTGTCGGCGCAGCAATTCAAGGCGGCGTTTTGGCTGGTGACGTTACCGACGTGCTGTTGCTCGACGTAACCCCACTCTCACTTGGTATCGAAACACTCGGCGGCGTAACCACCCGCTTGATCGAACGCAACACCACCATCCCAACCCGCAAGTCGCAAGTGTTTTCAACCGCTGATGATAATCAAGGCGCGGTAGACATCCATGTGCTGCAAGGTGAACGCGAGTTTTCAAAAGACAACAAAACACTTGGCATGTTCCGTCTCGACGGATTACCAGCTGCAAAGCGCGGCGTACCACAAATCGAAGTTGCTTTCGACATCGATGCAAACGGTATCTTGCACGTCTCAGCAAAAGATTTGGGCACCAACAAAGAACAAAAGATCACCATCTCCAACAGCTCAGGGCTGAGCAAAGATGAAGTAGAACGGTTGGTCAGAGAAGCACAAGAACACCAAGCTGACGACAAGAAACGTCGTGAGACGGTAGAGAAGCGTAACCAACTTGATCAGTTGGTACTGCAAATCGAAAAGACCTTGAGCGAAAATAAAGAAACGTTGCCGATGGCTGAAGTCAGCAAAGTAGAAGAAGCTCTTGAAGCAGCCAAGAAGGTGCTTAAAGAACAAGAAAACGACGCTGATGCAATGCAGAAGGCAACCGATGAACTCACCCAAGCGTCATACAAAATTGCAGAAATTTTGTATCAAAAGAAAGGCACCGAAGGTCAAGCAGCTGACAGTGCTTCGCAACAAGATGCCAGCTCAGCGGCATCATCACAAAGCAACAATGGCACCGGCCCTATCGACGCTGATTTCGAAGAAAAACAGTAATTCTTGTCATCCAGAACTTGATTCGGGATCTACAAATTAAGAGTCGGCCGGGTGTTTTGTACCCGGCCGACTCTTAATTTGTCCTGATTTCAACGCAGAAAACCATCCGGAGCGGTTTTATCAGACGCGCCCTATGCAACATACCCATCACAAACCACTGGGCTAGAAAAGTCCACATCCATATTTGTCAATCTTAGCACTTCAGTATGAACCAACAGCTTTACAGCATCATTGTCACAATCCGTAAGCGGCCGATTGTTCCAGATATTTCTAGCACTGAAGAGTTTTGCAATAAAATCCCATTGCTTACCCCGAGGAACACGGTGTTCTATTACATGAAACACAGCAAGCAACATTCCGATATTTCCGTAAGAGACCATCTCATGTATTGGGGTTGCATAAGTACCATCTTCAGTATTGTTCTGAGAAAGCAACCTCTCAAGATGTTCTAATCCTCGCATTGCCGCACGCTCAAGCAAGGACTTAACATATCCCTCATCACCATCAGTGATAGCGCTGAAAAATGGGTCGGTAATTTCATTGACATCACTATCTGCATCATCTTCAAGCATAGATTGATCAGCCTGTTTTATCTTTTCTTTTTCAGCGGTCACACCGTTTAATACCCAACCACCTACCGCAAAACCATTGCGACACTCAACGCGACGTCTATTTTCATACCGCTGTAGACCTTCCGCCTCAAGCGAGAAATTTAACCTTAAACCTAACACTGCCCGAGGTCTTTTTACACCAAGAAGCCTCACACGAGATCTTTTCTCACTAAGCAGCCCAGCCCTAACAACTCTATTAGATGTTGCCTGCTGTGCTGCTGCAGACACTACACTACTCCCCACCACTAGAGACAGTACTACAAAAAGTAACACGGTACATTTGTGTTTTAAAAAAATATTCATGCAATCCCCAAAGCGATTTTAATCATAAACTTCATCTCCCAAAAACCATTCATAATATCCCAAAGAGCATAAATGTTGGCTCAATATTGGCTAATTGTCAAAAGCCAAGCCAGATGTTTTAGTGAAAAAGGCTGTTTTATATGAATTTTTGCTTAGTACTAGACAAAAAAGCATGGATCCCAGCGCCTAGACTGGGATGACAAGAGAGGATGGATAGGATAGATGCTGAGTAAAAATTTGCAATAAATCTTTACTCAGCCACTGATATCCACTCGTAAATGCGGCCAATCTCGCTTATCCTGAGCAAGTTGCTTACGCATAACATCGCGGTTAAACCGCTTAAGAGCAAGCCTTACACAAGCAAGGCATCCAGCCATTTCCTCATCCGCAGCTAATTCAGTTTCAACCTGAGCCAATTGCGCCTCATATTGAAGAAGATAATTAAAGTCAGACCAACAGCGCTGACAACTTTTTAAGGCACTAGCCTGCTCCCGGCTGAATGCTATTGTTCTGCCATCGTTAAGCCTTAACGTTCTATCACCTGAAAAACGAGCAGAACATAATTCGCACGGATTAGGGGCTTGAGCAATGAGTTTATCTATTGCCGCAACCAAAGCATCAACACAGGTCGGCGTTTTTTTATTACCGTCAGCAGCAAACACGGTTACAGCTACCAACATTACTACTAAAAAGCTTTGTATCCTTTTTTTCAACCCCATCGCACACCCCCTTGATAAGTAGCAAGAAGATAAACCCCTTAGCTCTAGAAAATACACACTTCTGCTCTCTATTGCAGCAATTTGTATAAAGAGACCGAACAACGCCTACGCTACCGGCACAGCATAAAACGCTTCTTGCATTAGCTTGCGCTTGCCCCCACCAACCAAGTACCTTGAGTATGGGGATTTATTAGGGGAACAGATCGATACCGGGGGGTGTCATGAACAACATGCCTAGGCGCAGAGCGCCAATCTTTTTGTTATTTATTTTTTTTTCAATCGTACAAGCAACTACTAATTCAAAACCGCTGCAGAAAAAAACGGCGCCCGGTATGACAAATACAAAGCAGCAAAAAAATGCTGTAAAAAAAACAACTCAGCCAGCAATCTCCTACCAAGCTCTTATCCCTCACTGGGCACTTGAAAACAAGCACCAAGTCATCCACGTAACACCACAAACCGGCACCGCCAATTTCATTACCATGGGCAATCAGCGCTACAACTTGCTCAACCTTCATTTTCACTATCCCAGCGAACACACGGTCAATGGCAAACGCTTCCCACTTGAAGCTCACTTCGTACACGAAAATAACAAACGAGAGCTTGCCGTTATCAGTGTACTTATCCAAGAGGGCACACAGCACAATTCTCTGTACAACAGACTCATTACCAGCCTCAAAAAAATCATCCCCTTTAAAACATGCAAAACCAACATCCGCCACAACCTCAACCTAGCAACCCTACTGCCAGCAGGCACGCCGCTGACACCTTTTAATAAAACAATGGCTAAGGGTTCAACACCAGGTATCAAGTGGCTCATTGCGCGCAACCCAGTCACGCTCAACAAAGATCAAATTCACACCATAAAAACCTGCTATCAAAATCGGTCTCATCGCTTGCAGTAGAATTTGACCTTTTCTAACACCCCTGCTTTCTAAGAGTTTGATGTGCTAAAATACGAGCTAAAGTAACTACTATACGTCGTCCCGGCGAAGGCCGGGATCCAGGTTTTCCTGAAAATTTTATTTCTTTAGAGGGACAATTTTTTTAATGTTCATGCCACGAATAATGAAGAGAGCCTCTGAAATTATACAGTCTTTAAAGTTAAGCCTGGATCCCGGCCTTCGCCGGGACGACGTCAGGAGGCACGGTCGAAGTTTATCCTGAGCATGTCGAAGGGCCGGGACGACGTCGGCGGGTAAAAGGCTAAAGAGTTAATTCCCCCTTTTTCCTCATTGACCACCCTCATAAAGCGTGTGAGACTATGCGCAGTTTTTCAGCAACAACGCAGGGGTAGCATGCTGCACATCATTTTCACCCTCTTCTTTCTCCTCCCACCCAGCCTAGAAGCCATGCCGGCAGAAAAACGTGCACAGATGTGTTTCGTAATGCAAGACGCTCTCGAACCACAAGTTCCACAATGGTGGCGCCTAGGAAAGATTAGCACTTCGGCATTGATAGGCCTTGGTGCCGCATTGGCAGTGTCGCACATCGATCCAACACCAAGAAAATCATTCCCGCAGGTACGAAGGTTCAACCAACTGGTACAAGTGCACACCATGTTAACCAACGCACGAACAAAATTTTCCCCAAAGACTGTTGCGGACGATGACACACCATTCACACTGCCAGAAATACCGGCAGCACCCTCGCTTCTACAGGCGGCAACCTTCTTCATCAGCGGCATAGCCACCTACTTTTTATTAACACTATGCACAGACCAGTTCGTTAAACCACACACCGCCACACTCAAAGCTTTTTTAGCTGATTGGCCAGATTACGCCTTCTATGCCCCTCAGACACTGCGCGAGGAAGCAGCATCACTCTATGGCGCCTACCTACGCCAAGGTGACGCCGCGCTTGGAGACGAGCATACAGCCGCGCTTATTTTGCAAGCATTCAATATTTTTTTAACAGAAGAAATTCAATTAATCTCTCATACCTTGCAGTGAAGTGCACGTATCATTGCGCGCTGCGCATCACCCCTATCATACTGAAAAGTGTAAAACATTTTTCACTCATGGGGGAATTATGAAGAAAATACTGTTTCACAACGCATTGTTTCACATGCTCCTTATGCTGGCAGCCTTTCATGGCGCAACGGCACAAGCAACACCAAAAAAATTCACACCGATACCTCAACACAACGCCGCGTTCCGTAAATATCTACCACATCTTTACAATGCCCTACGCGCACGCAACACAAACGGTATACAACTGCTCGAATATTTCGACCACCTCATCAAAACAAATCATGCCACAACAACCTGGCACTTAGCACAAAACCAACAACGCTTTATCGGAGACCTCCTACAAACACTCGACACCATCGCTGCTGAACAAAACACTAGTAAAGCAAGTACCTGCTTTCTGCATGGCGACACCGGCACGCTACCAGCCTTACTTCTTACCGCCGGCCTCTTTCGCATCGGTAAACAGGATGTAGACCTTCAGCTCATCGGCAATCAATCAGCAAAGGCTATCAACAACCTCAACTATGCGGTCAGAAAAAATATGCTGGCGCATAATGATCGCTTCCACGTCAATCAAACCAACTCTGTTGATAATTTTATTGCAACAAGTTCACGCAACCTGCGCCACCCAAACACACTTTTTATATTCGCACAAGATGATGGCAGCACAAAAATTACCGAACATTTTGAGCGGAGCAAGCCGCGAATTTTTAATTTTGTAAGACGCACACTAGAGTAGAGATGGTTATACCTCATACTCGTCACGATCTAATTGTACAGCAGCTTCTAATAACACGACGTCATCCCCGCCTACGCGGGAAAGACCCATTAGTTAGCACAATCAACTGTAGAAATTAGTAAGAAAAAGAGGCGGGAATTTATACTCCCGCCTCTTCTCATT
>JAHFBQ010000025.1 GCA_023249935.1 bacterium | reverse complement strand
AAAAACGATATACACGCAATTTGCTTCATAAGCGGCCTGAGTATGAGGTGCTCTTATTATGTTGGATGCCCAATCAGATAAGTCCGATCCATGGTCACGAAGGTGAAAAGTGTTGGATGCGTGTTGAATCAGGAGAACTTTATTTCACAAATTATGTTGAGAAAGAAAATGCTTCTGGTGAAGTTACTGTTGAGCCGCTGGACAGTCAGGTTGGAGGCCAGGGTTTCGTAGATGGTCCGGCAATAATTCATCGGGTTGCAAATCAGACCTTAAAACCGGCAATGTCGCTTCATTTGTACGCTAAACCATTTGCTCAGTGTGATGTTTTTGACGAAGAGAAACATTTGAAGACGCGGATTGGACTAGGCTATGACAGCGTGGATGGTAAGCGCGCTACAGAATAAAGATGCTTTATTCTGTCTGAGGTTGTTGCGAAAACTTCTCCACATGCTATGATGCGGTCGATATTGGGCTGGGGTGCGGGGTGGTTTTAGGCATTGAATTTCAACGCAGGACTTTCTTTCATGAGCAGAATACACCGAATAATTTTTGTATTTTTATTTGCGATAACCGCGCAAGTATTTGCTGGTTATGATCTTCCACGGCCAACAGGTGAGCATGGTGTTGGTACTGTGCGGTACCACATGATTGATAAAGATCGTTTGGATCCTTATGATCAATCATTGTATCGTGAGCTTATGATTCAGGTTTGGTATCCTACGGCGACAAAATCAACGACGATAAAAGCACACGCACAATATCTACCAGACTTAATGCCGCATATGAAGCGAATGGCTATGGAATCATTTTACGTACCACAAGTAGTTCTTGATTATTTGTTGGTAGATATAAAATGCTATGCTCAAGAGAATGCGCCGTTGCTTAGCCGCAAACAAAAATATCCGGTTGTTATTTTGTGTCACGGTCTTGGTAGCATGGTAGCATTACATACTGCTCATGCAGAAAATCTTGCAAGTCATGGGTATGTGGTGTTTGGTATTAATCATACCTTTACCTGCAGTCTTTCGATTTTTCCCGATGGGCGTATCTACCCATTTAAGTTTAATTGGAACGCGCCTGATAAAGTAAAAGAATATAACTGTATCATTAACTTATGGCAGAAAGATGTTCAGTTTGTTTTGTCTCAAATTGAGAATCTTGCACAAGATAAAGTCACTGGTGACGAAGCGAATCAGTTTTATCACCAGCTTGATATGAATAAATTGGGAATGCTTGGGCACTCTATGGGGGGCGCGACTTCAACGCAAATGCTGCGTCGCGATGAGCGTGTGAAAGCGGCGGTGAATATGGATGGTCCATTATTTGGTAATGATTATGAAGAGGGCTTTAAAAAGCCATACATGGTTATGGTTGCCGAAAATTCAGACAAAATTACCAACATATCGATGACTCAAAAAGAGCTTGCTGCGAAATATATGACACGTGAAGAAGAGGACTATCTCAAGTTGATATTTAAATTTGGGATACGCAATCTCTGCGGTAACATTCGTGACCTTGGTGCTGATGCATACTATGTGTTCTTTCGCGGAGCGGGGCATAACACATTTACCGATGTTCCGCTGGTGAAAGATGCATCGGTCTTGCTTGGTTTTTTGGAGTATTTTGGGCTCAATACGGGTACGGTTTCTCCTGTATTGGCCATTGATATTACAAATAAATTGGTTGTTGATTTCTTCAACAAATATCTTATGAATAAGCCGGCGCTTCTCTTAGAAGATACACGACGTAATCCTTTTCAAGAAGTTGTGATTAGTCGTTGATACAAAAAACCCTTACACATCAAATCTTGTTTTGAGCTCGACTCATTCGCTATACTCCAACAAATATAAAGTGATGCAGCGTGGTATGATTGCCAGGAGGATGTGTGATGAAGAGCTTGTTAAGCGGACTACGGGTACTTTATGGGTGGATGTTTTCTAGGGTTAACCTATTTCCTGTAGATTTTCGGCAGGCGTGGTGGCTGGTTATTGCAAAGCAAAAAAAACATCTAGCATTTGGGCTGAGTGGCGAAGTTATTTCAGGAGTTTTTACGCCGCTTCAAGCTATATTACTAGGATATATTTTTTCAGTACGTCGGTTCGATTATTTCATATATTTGTTTATTGCCTGGACAGTTATTTACTGCTGGGGATATGTTGGCAGGCTTTTTGCTACGCTGGTGAAAGTTCGTGCTGTGTACAGTATTCAGTACCATGCTCATCGATTTTTATTACAAGTTGATCCGGTCTATCACGCCAATCGCGTGAGTGGTGTGATTTTAAGTAAAATTGATCGTGCAAGTAAAAGTTACGAAGAATTTTTGCAAACATTTTTTTACGATCTCATTCAATTGCCAATCAGTATCATTACCGTTCTGATCTCGCTGGCCTGGTATAGTCCATTTTTAAGTCTCTTTGTTGCAGGACTTTTCGTACTCATTTTATGGCTGAGTATCGGTGTTTTTAATCCATTGGCCATTGGAGAGGAGCAGCGGTTCATCAAGGCCGACGATGCACTCAAAGGGTTATTTGTTGAGCATCTTGTACAAATCAATCTCATACGATCATCTTTTGCAAGTAATGAGGTGAATGCTCGTATGGAAGGGAAAAGTATTAAAGCGGCGATGCGTGAAGCAGGAGTCGACTTCCTTTTTAATACGTCGTTTAATATTGTAAAATTTATCTACCTGTTTAGTCTTGGCTTGGTTTGTGCGTTTGTATTTTTTTGGATCAAGTCAGGAGTGATGAATGCGACGGTGGGAATGGCGCTTGTTATTGCGTATCTTCGTGGTACCTATGACATCATTAAAATAGAAAAACCGCTTCGTATTGTGTTTCGGTCTATGACGCGCATTCAAGACTTGTTTAATTTTATGGTGAGCTATGGCAAGCAGAGTTATCCAGTGTTGCGTGAACTCGAGCGAGGCTCTTATATTGATGTGCCTGTTGCTCAGAGTGATATATCAATCATCATACGCAACCTCTATTTTGACTTTAATGCGCAAGCAAAACTTTTTAATGATCACTCTCTGTCCCTAGAGATCAAACAACAAGAGGAAAATAAGTTGTATGGTATCATTGGGCCTTCTGGTGTAGGTAAGAGTACCCTACTTGCGCTTCTTGGCGGGCAGCTTCGTCCAGCTGCGGGACAAGTGTTGATCAATGGTGTTGATATTTATCAAGTTGATGACAGGAGTAGACAACGTCTTATTGCGCTGCAGGGGCAGACGGCGTCAAACTTGCGAGGTACGCTTCGCTACAATTTACTTTTTGGGCTACCGTCGGATTACCCATGTGATGATGATAGTCTTTTAACATTGTTGGGCAATGTTGGCTTGCGAGATATTTTTGAACGCAAGCAGGGACTTGAAACTTTGATTGGTGAAGGTGGGCAAACAATGTCTGGCGGACAGCGGCAACGTTTGAATTTTGCCAATCTGTACTTGCGAGCACGGTATTACAAGCCGTCACTTTTGCTGATTGATGAACCAACAAGTAGTCTAGATGAAATTAGTGAGCGAGCTATTACTGACATGATTGTGACCTTGGCTCAGACTTGTGCAACCTTTGTTATTGCTCATAGGCTCAAAACGATTGATCAGGCGGTAGGAATTCTTGACTGTTCTTTGCTTGCAGGGGAGAAAATGCTTACTTTCTACCCTCATAAAGAGCTGGCGAGTCGTTCGGCCTATTATCACCAGCTGATGACAGGTGTTATTCAGGCTGATATGTAAAAAGTTTCGACTTGAAACATTGCGCCCAGAAATTTTATGATTTCTGGGCTTTTTTGTTTCTTCTTCATCTCTGGTATGTTGATCTCATGATAGTTTTGACTAAATCCTGGGGGTTATATGAAGAAGTCTGTGCTATTTACAAGAATAGTATTTGTCGCATTCATAGCAGTATTTTGTGTAGTGGCCGGTATTCAGGCTCATGATAGCGATTCTACAGTCATCTCTGATGCAATTATTAGTATAAATAAGCTGAGTGATGCTCAGCAGCATTTTGTATCAAAAGTTGTTGAAGAATTTGGAATGATGCCAACCAACGGCTTAAGCGCCTTTAATCGGGCTGGGATTCTTGAAAAAAGAGTGAACAGCCTGAGCAGTGATGTTCTGATGCTGTTAGCACGAACTTATGACTATTTCCTGCTAATAGCAGAACAACAGCCCAAATCTTTTTTTGGGGTTGATTCACTAGAAAAGCTTAAAGCAGCGTATAACGCATTTAGGCCGCAAGAAAAAAATAAAGTAAATAGAATGTCCGCTCTTGGAGAGTTATTCACGCTCGTGGTTACGCGACTCATGGAAAAGCAAATGCTTATTTATGAGGATAGTGGAGCTCTTGTTGTTGATAATGCTGCTGCTGGGTTGGGATTTGATCCTCTTAAGGACAAGCGTTACAGAGCTCGTGTCCTCTTAGATCCCGCACACCGTATCTTTACAACGTTAATGAATTTTGCACCGCTTATGTTGATGGCTGCTGTGCAATCAGCTCTTGTTGTTTGTGTTGGAGTAGATACTGCTGCTATGGTTATGCTGCTCACCCAGATGTCAATGATTGCGAACTCGGTGTTGTTAGGAAAAGTCGATGTAGTGAGTTGTTTGGTAACTTATAACCCCTTATTACAGATTGTATATTTCATTATGCGAGTTATTCGAGATGGCGGTCATTGGGTCGTTGATAGAGCTACGTTTGGTGCATCTACGGTACGACTAGAAAAATTGGCAAATGCCGTGCATGTGCTTGGTCAATGTTATGTTCTCTGGAGACTTGCTTCTGCTATGACGCACGGAATAGTCAGGGTTGTTGGTGCAACTTATAATGGCATTATGTCTGTCTCATCGCATATTGCACGTGGAATGTCGTCAACATATACTCTATTTGATGGTGTGGGAAGCGTGTATGCTGCTTCCGCATAAATCTTGTACTATTCAATAAGTAATATTGCTTAATGAGGCGCGAATTCGCGCCTCACTTTTTTATTCTACTTCGCCAGAGGATCCCAAGTCTTTTAGTTATTGGAATGAATAGCGAGTAGAACCCTTCGTCCCTCGATACGATTGCTGATGCAATCACTCGGGATGAGCGGGGACGCCTTTAGTCCTGAGCGTAGTCGAAGGGTTTAGTAGGGTAGGCTTCGAAGAATTTCGCGCAATACTACGGCTTTTAAGCCGTAGTGCGCTTCATTATAGAATCGATTAATCAGATTACGGTACACTCTTGTTGGCAGAAAACATAGGGTTATTACTACCGGAGAATTTGATGGAGATACAACGAGCTGAAAGCAGTCGTTCGCCGTTACTTAGTTATGATGTGGAGGCAGTTAGCGCAGAGCTACAATCATTACTGAGTGAGTCAGAGCAGGGCCGCGAGCATCAATTTTTTTTAGATATTATTCAGCGGCAAGGTGGTTTGGCTCTCGAGCTTGGGTCTGGAACTGGGCAACGTCTGTTGCCTTACTTGTTGGCAGGTGTTCATGTTCATGGTGTAGAAGCTTCACCAGAACTTTTTTCCATCTATCAGGCGCGCGCACAAAAGCTTGGCTTATTGCCAACGGTGCATCGTCAAACGCTCGATAGACTCGATATTCCCATGTTATTCAAAACAATTTATGCTCCGACAGAAATTTTTCAACATATTGATTGTGTTGAGACAGCAGAATTAGTATTGCAGAAATTATTTGAGCATCTTGAGCTGAATGGGCTGCTCATGATTACATTAGAAGTGCCTAGTCTGCAAAAATTAGCACAGCCTCAAGGTATGTGGCAGTTTGTAGCTAGTGCTGAGCGTTCTCATGATAAGGCCAGAATTGTACTTTCTCAGGCGTCTACTCATTCATTTGTAGACCAGCGACGTGTGATATTGCAGCGATATGATGTGCTTCATGTTGGCGGTAGGATAGAATCGCATCTCAAAGAGCTTGCATTGCGCTGGTACTACAAGCATGAATTTAAAATAATGCTTGAACGGGCTGGGTTTGCGGAAATTTCTACGCTAGGCGATTTCTCGATGAACATTGCTGCGGATGGACATACCGCATGGGTTTTTCTAGCAACAAAAAAACGCTAAGCTTTTTTAGAGCTTAGCGTTTTAATTTTTTATCTAGAGCTTAGATCGCTTCGATACGCACAACAGTGTATTGTTGGCGATGTCCACGTTTGAGACGATATTTTTTACGGCGCTTAAACTTGAAAATGATAACTTTTGGACCTTTGATTTGTTTAACGATGCTAGCTTTCACAGCAGTCTTCAAATAAGGTTGGCCAAATTCAAATTTGCCATCGCCTGTCTTGCGAAATACAACTTCTTTAAACTCAAGAGCGGAACCATCTTCGCCTTCGATTTTCTCGATAGCTATGGTACGGCCGGGGATTGCTTGGTATTGTTTGCCGCCAGTTTGGATGATGGCGAATTTCTCAAACACCGGTTTGATGGGTTGTTTCATGGTAGCAGAGCCTTTCACTTCAGATGCCTGGGTTACTTTGCATAGTCCCCGTAGGCAGCTCGACAATTTTTTTCTAGTGCGACACGCAGAGAATTTTAGCAGAAAAATGCGTTCTGTCTAGGTTTGGCACGAAAAAAGCCCCAGAAATACTTCTGGGGCTTTTCAGTTTGAAAGATTCTTGCTTGATTAAGCTTCTAACGGATGAATTAACTTGCACAGCTAATGAGTCGAGCAGGCTCTGCATCGGTCACAAATCTTGTTAGGCGCGCAGCTCCAGCACATGTACATACATCGGCTGTAGGATTGCTGTTTACTGATATAGTAGCTAAAGACGTATAGAGTGTTTCAATAACACTTGGGTCTTCATCTATCAATTCAGTTATGAATAAATTTTTGATCGTATCGAAATTGTCGACCAGTATGCTGAATGCTTTTGAATTAGAGAATGTTTGTAAGGCCTTGAGCTCGGTAAGTTTTAAATTTTTCTTGAGTGCCGTGCGCAATGCTGCTTGCATAAGATTCTCTGTCGTGAGTTCTGTATTTTCTACCGCGGGAGTGCGGGAATAGACAAAGCTTGAAACATACCCAATGCCCATTGAAATAAGGCCAGCAAGAGCATTAAGCTTGCTATTTTTTAGGATAGCAGTGATGACGCCATCTTTTGCCATAATGTCTGCGGCGGATTCAATTTGTAGTTGTGAAGCCGGCTCGGAAGTGATGGTTGCTTTATTGAGTCCTATCTTGTTCAAGATGTCTTCAACTGGCATTGTTTGTGTAAGTTGTTCAATAAAATCTGAGCAAATAGCGGGCCATTTGGCAAATAATGGGCCATTACTTAGAGCGAATGTTACAAGATTTCCGAGTTCTTTTTCATCTGCTAACTTTTTATACGCGAGTGTTCGTGTGCGGCCAAAAACCTTTTGCGCCGCAGGGCTGGTCAATATTTTACGCAAGCTAGCCATAGGAGAGCTGAGAGTCGTTTCTACTGTTGCATTAGAAAAGATTTCTACCGTTGAAAGAGAAACTGTAAGTGCAATAAAACCAGTAAGTTTTCGTAGCCATTTATTCATGATAGATCCTTTCTAATTCCATGAGCCCAACGTTGCTTTGCTCAAAAAGCTCGCGAGAGCTGTTTGAATTTTATCAGGCTGTTTAAGGCTGCTAATTGTTGCTGCTGCTTCCGCCAAGGCAGGTACGCAGTCAGGAAGTTTATTAGCGAGTATTCGAGCAATCATTTTGCTAAGCTCTATTGCGTTCGCTCTCACAAATTTTTCGTATTGAACTAAACTAATGTTTTCTAAAATTCGTTGTAGATGCTGTTCTAGTGATGTAGTTTCCAATGATGTAGTTCCTGATCCAGTTGTAGTACTCTTAGTTTTAATACCGAGTAAAGCAAGTACGCCGAGTCGAGTTACATCAGCCTTTAATTCTTTGTGTATTTCAAAAAGGTTTTGTACTGTAACCTTTCTTGCTAAGTCTTGCAAGTGTGCATTTAATCTGTCAATTTCATCTTGTGATAAATGCGGGCTGACAATTGCAATAACATCGTCAATGAGTAACTTTTTCTCTGCCCTAATACGGGCAACAGCATCTTTTACCGTTGTGCAGCATTTAATCTCGGGGCTACTGCTTTGTATCATAACCGTATCTGCTTCTTTACCATGGGTAACGCCCAAGGTCATGACAGCAGCAAAAAATCCTACACACCACATCTTGTTAATAATCATGATAACCTCCATTTCCATTAACTTTACGTTCGTAGTTCTTAGGCTTCGAGCGTATGACTTCAGAATAGGGGGGTGGGGGTAGAGGGTCAAAAGGCTTTATGCGAAAAAGTAACGGTTTTAAAGCCGTTTTGCGGTTTTTTGATAAAGAAATGTTTTGAGCTATTCTGACTGAAACTTATACATCTTTTGATGTAAGAGTAGATATCACTTGCTGAATAGTTTCGATAGGAGAGGCAGGGAGTTCGATGATTTTAGGAATTGTTAAAAAATCGTTAAAATGGGCGATTTTCTTTATTAATGGCAGGCCGAGCTGTCCTTCTCCTGGGAGCGTGTGCTTGTCCTGTTTATTGCCCCTGCTTCCTTCAACATCATTAAGATGAATGAGGCGGAGGCTTTCTATTCCTACCGTTTCCTTAAACATAGTAAAGAATGAATCAAAATCGGCTACGTCATACCCATAGGCAAAAGCATGGGCAGTATCAAGGCAAAATTGCACTTTTTCAGGTTCGTCTAAGAGGGCTTTAACCTTATGAAAGTCCTGTAGGTCGCTACCGATGGCATTGCGCCCATGTGCGGTGTTCTCCAAAAGCACCGTGATTTTGTTCTTAGCGAGTACTTCATTAAGGAAGGAAGCAAGGCGTTCTATGCCTTGGCGTCGTACTTGTGCAGGGTCAAGGTCTGGTTCGAGACCATTTGCTGTGCCAGGATGAAGTACGATCATGGGAACCTCCAGTTCCTGGGCTAAGCGTATTTCTTTTTTTAGGAGGCTTTTTGAAATAGCATAGGCGTCATCACGAAAGCTTGCCGGGTTTATCCAGTAAGATGCGTGAATAAAAGGTAATGTCCCTTGTTGGGTAACCATGGTTCGTAGTAACGCTTTGTCCTGAGCCGTTGGGGTAATGTAGACTGTTTTTTTATCAACGGTTCGTGCAACAAAGAATTGAAATACTGGTAACTGCAGGGCTATGACTTCTTGTAGTACTTGTGTAAGACCATCATTAAGCCGCAGATGGGCTCCGATCTTTGGGTAATGATCAATTAAGCTCAATGCGTTCCTTAAGCGATGCTGCATCAAAATATGGGGTTAATGCATTGTAAAAATCTGTTTTTATCAAATCCAGTTGTTCTTGGCTAGCTGCTTCAAATCTGAGGCAGATGACCGGTTGTGTGTTAGAAGCTCGCGCAAGTCCCCAGCCGTAAGGCATGGTTGCTCTAATCCCATCAATAGTAATACTCTCGATATCGGTTCGTGCTGTAAAAACTTGTTTTACATGATCAATGATAATTTTTTTTTCATCATCTGATTTACAGACGATACGAAATTCTTTTGAGCTGATTTTATGTGGGAATATTTCCAGAAGCTCTTCAAGAGATTTACCTGTTGTTGTGATGATTTCGAAAAGACGAAGTGCTGCGTAGATGCCGTCATCGTAGCCAAAGTAGCGATCGGCAAAAAAGAAGTGGCAACTTAATTCACCGCCGAGAATGGCGTTACTCTTTTTCATGTTCTGCTTGATATAAGTATGTCCAGATGGTGACATTACCGGTTGTGCATGCCAATCGTGCAATAGTTCAACAAGGCCGCCAGAGCTTTTGATATCAAATACCACAGCTCTGCCAGGGTGAGTTTGTAGTGCTTGCTGGGCGAAGATAGAGAGTAATTGATCGCCAGGAACAAGCATGCCTGCTTTTGTCATTGGGTTCATGCGGTCGCAGTCACCATCAAACCCAAGTCCGTATGTAAGAGACATGTCTTTGTGCAGGGCATCTTGCACGAAGGTCATATTTTCCAATACGGTTGGATCAGCTTCATGGTTAGGGAAATCGCCATCAACTTCACCAAATAAAATAGAGACATTTTTCAATTCAAGAGCTTTGACCAATTGTGGGAATACAATCCCTGCCGATCCGTTACCACAATCGACAACAGCATTGATTGCTTTGCCGCGCAGGTGGTTAAATGATGACTCGAGGTACCCCATGTAATCGTCTACGATGTTGACGTGAGTGTGCATTCCTTGAACTGCTGCTTTTGGTAAAAACTTTTTGCTTTCATAGTAACGGCATATTTCTTGAATATGCTCGCCCCATGCGCCCCAAATTTTTACGCCATTGTATTCCTTGGGGTTGTGCGAAGCGGTTATGGTAATGCCATACGGATTTTGTAGGCGGTATATTGCGAAATACATCGCAGGTGTCGGTGAGAGGCCAATATCAATAACATCAATACCTGCGTCTAAGATTGCTTTAATAATATCTTGCGTAAGAGGAGCTGAGTGAGATCTGCCATCACGTCCTACAATAATGGATTTCATGGCAGGATTGGTGACTTTGAGATAGCTTACAATGGCGCAGCCAAGCTTGTATGCTTCATCGAGTATCAGCTCTGACCCGACAATGCCGCGGATGTCATACTCTCGAAAAATATTTTTTTTCATGGCGCTCCTCCGGTATCGATTGGACAATAAAAATTGCCTAGGCCAGCGCGAGTATACAATAGACTTCTTTCAAAATGAATGAGAAATCGTAAATCGTATTACAGGTCAATCGCCGGAAGAGATCTTCTTTTTGACGTCTTTAACTAGATTTCGTGAAAAAGAGCCAATGGTACCATCAAATAGTTCGTACAAATTTGATCCCAATTGTCCAATGCCATCAAGTATCTTGCTGATACCTGTCAGAATGGCTGATTTCCATTTTGGATCTTTTTTTATAACAATAGGTTTCTTGCTATCGGCCAATAGCTTTGTTCCTTCAGGAGTTTGCTTTGCGAGTGATTCAATATATTGTGAGCTTTGATTGATCGATTCAATATATTGGTGAATAGTGCCACGAGTTGCATCAAGTGATTGTATTTGTTGTCCCATCTGTTGCAACATTAATGTTGCCTGTTGTGCTCGTTGTGCTGGATCGGCTGGTATTGGTTCAGGTTGTGGAGTGGTTACTGTTTTTTTTTTACCAGCATCATTGCTACCGAAAAATCCTGTTATGCCTTTTACTATTGATGCGATACCAGAGGTAATGTTATCCAAGAAACCTTTTGACTCTTTCTTGGCCATGGCTTTTTGCTCAGTCTCTTTTGCGGGTGTGCTTGTTGGCATTTCTGGAGTGCTTGTAGTCGCGGTAGGCATTGCTGTAGAAGCGCCAGCACTAGGCATTGCAGAAGCAGTTGCTGCAGGTTTTGTGTTCAACATTTTGAGTGCTGCATCGGCTTGTGTAGCCTTGACGCGCAAGTCGCTAATTTTATCATTAAAGTTTTTTGTAAAAACGGTTTGCACATAATTTTGTGTTTCTTTAACGCTATCGCTTGCAGCGCGAACCTTGGCAAAATCTGCCTTGGCGGACTGTTCATCCTTTTTGTCGAGGAGGCTGAATTTAAGTGACTCAGCTTCGGCTGCTTGTTTGCGAGCTTCTAATAATTTGGCGTCAAGCTCTGTCAGGAGTGCTGTCAACGTCTGCTTGGTTTGTTCGAGTTCGCGGAGTGCGGCTTCAACCTCTTTCAAGCGTGCTTTATCAGTCGATGTAGCTGGTGCTGGTGCAGGCACAGTTTGAGGTGATTGCTGTGCCGTGGGCATGCTCGTTGGCATTGCCGACTGTGTAGCAGGAGTAGCAATTGGCATCGCGGTTAGGCGTATAAGGTTGCATAATATGCCAAGCGTTATAGAGAATATTTTTAGTACATGAACATTCATGAACGGCTCCTTGCTATTTTTTATGCGCGGCCTGGGCGGCACCAATGCGCTGCAGTAATGTTTCTAACTCACCAATGGTATCTCGGTACTGTTTATTTGCAGTGTCTCGCTGGGAATTGAGAGTAATTAATGTATCATTCATGTTTTTGCATACCTCTTGGGCCTGAGTAAAGAGTTGAACGATTTCCTTGTTATCTGATCCCTTGTTATCTGATTGCAGTAAGTTTTTAGTATCTTCGCTGATGATCGTTGTGTCAGGCCAAGTTAAAGGAGCTGCTTTTGCAACTTCTCCTCCGGCCTGAGGCTGAGCGGTTGCCGGAGATGCCGCATCTTTTGGCACAGGTGTTGTCTCGTTGTCGTCAGTATCAGGGGCAAGAGCTGGCATGCCAAGGCTTCTAGATGGCAGAGCGGCACACAATAAAATAAGGCAGCAGATTAAGGTTGTTGTTTTTGTTTTCATAGGGTGGTTGTCCCTTTGGTTACAGAGTGCTTTGAGTAAAATGATTCAGGTTGAATTGTTTGTTGTTAATGCTTAATAAAAGCGTATCAATCTGTTGATATTGAAGTGAATTAGGAAATTAACTGATTAAAAAAACGAGGCAAATACTCTATTTGGTTTATCAAGTCAAATAGAGTATTTGCCTGTGAATAACGTTGTTGAAATCTAGTGCTTAGTCGATTACTGTGTAAAGATTTACTTTACGTAGGCACAGCTTCCGCGCTTCTGGAAAACGGGGCCGGCCTGATTAGGGGTAATGTCAAAATCGAAAATTTGTGTAGGAAGTGCCAGGGTGCAACATGCATTTGGAATATCTACTACGCCGCTCAATCGGCCGTCCACAGGCGCGGCACTAAGCAATAAGTACGCCTGTTCCCCGCTGTATCCAAATTTCTTCAAGTATTCGACTGCATTCAAACAAGCCCGACGGTATGCAACGTGAGCGTCAAGGTAATATTGCTTTCCTTGCTCATCCACCGAAATACCTTCGAAAATGAGAAAATCTGAAAAATGTGGTTCAACCGGTCCCGGTTTGAAAATTGGATTAACAACGCCATATTTATTTATGCCATCCTTAATGATGCTCACGCGCAAATCCAACCAGCCTGCCATTTCAATGGCACCACAAAATGAAATTTCGCCATCACCTTGAGAAAAATGCATATCACCCATCGAAAGTTTTGCTTCATCTACGTAAACAGGAAGATAGAGGCGAGATCCTCGAGAAAGGTTTTTAATATCACAGTTTCCGCCATGTTCACGGCCGGGAACTGTTCTTGCGGCTTCTTTTGCTACAGTGTCAAAGTGTGCTCCCTTCAATGTGCCTAATAAGGCTCCCTTTATTAATGGAGGCGAGGCTAAGGGAGGTACGCGATTTGGATTAGTCGCAATAAGTTCTGCTTCGCGTTTGTTCCAGGTTGCTAATAATTCTTTGGATGGGGCGCACCCAATTAACCCTGGATGTGTCAGACCAGCAAATTTAACTCCTGGTATGTGTCGAGAGGACGCATAAATGCCGTTTATATCCCAAATCGCCTTTGCTGCAGAAGGAAATTGATTAGTTAAAAATCCTCCGCCATTTTCTTTGGCAAAAATGCCAGTAAATCCCCATTGCGATTCTGGCAAGGCACCTAGATCCAAAATATCCACAACTAAAAGATCGCCCGGTTTCGCGCCTTTTACCGCAATAGGGCCACTCAAAAAATGAACGAGTGATAAATCGATACCACGGACATCTCGAGCATTATCGTCATTTTTAATTTGTCCCCCAGTCCAATCCATACATTCGATGCGAAATTCTTGATCAACTTCTACAGTGACTACGGCTGGGATGTCTGGATGCCAGCGGTTATGTAAAGGGATCGGCTGGCTCTGAGGTGATTTGTTAAGATCAATCTTAATAATGGTGGGTGGCATGGGGGAGCTCCTTTTTTTTGCAATAAAAATTACCAAACTACTTCATCGGTGTTTCTTTTTTGGGGGCAGTCCAGGGCAATAGCTCAGCACCAGTATCCACAAGAAGGTTTTTACCAAACCCACGTATGGTGGGATCAAAATCGAGTTGCAAACCTTTGAGATCAGTGCTGTGTAGATTTTCGAGAAAATCTACAAGTTTTTCCTTGGTGATGGGCTCGGGTATCTGCTTCAGCGCTTCAATGAAAATACTTGCATTAATATACCCTTCTAGCGAGTCCCAAGAAATATCTTGGCTATAAGGATGTTTATTCTGCTCGTCAAGATATTCCCGAATGAGAGGAAGAGGTGTGTCCCCAGTAAAATTTGGAACTACGCGAGTAATGATAAAGTTGAGCCCCTTTTTTTTCAGAAAATAGCGAAATGCATCTGTTAAGAAAGAAAATCCTAAACAAAGTTTATTAAACAAATATGGAACCCCTATTTTGTGTACAAACGTCACTGCTGGCGCATACGTTGCAATGAAAATAATGGCTTGAGGGTTAAATTCCATGGTCTTGCTTACCGCAAGATCGAGATTCAATGTGTTTCTTGAATAACTAACCTCTAGCCATTCCTTAATGCCATAGCTCGCAAAGGCCTCTTTAGCTCCATCGAGAGCTCCGAGTCCATAGGCATCATCTTGATAAAGGATTGCAAAGCGGTTAAGTCGTAGAGATCCTATCGCATAATCGAGCAGTGCGCGGACCTCTTGTTTATAAGCAGGTCGGAAATGAAATACATTATGTAGGGTGTCATCCCGCAAGCTATCGAGACCGGTATAAGGAAATAAAACACAGATCTTGTCCTCTCTGATCAAGGGAATAAATGCCTCATTTACTGGGGCGCCAAGGGGGGATAAAAGTATGTCGGTATGGTATTTTTCTATTAAAGAATTTACGTTTTTTAACGCAAGCGTCGGCGTGTACTCATCATCGAGAAAAACAACCTTTAGCCGTTTTCCCCGAATGCCACCGATTACATTTTCTTGGTTAATTCTTAACTCTATGCCGTTTTTTATCCGCTGACCAGCTGTTTTGGAGCTTTTTGACAGGTCAAGGGAACAGCCGATTACTATATCATCGCTAAAATTTAACCGATCTTGAATCTTTTTTGCTTCTTCCTCAGATTCCGGGATTTCAGCTCCAGTAATAAAATTGTATTTCTTTTTTACAAAGCCTGTCGATTCACGAACATCTCGCTTGTGTAAGGTAATAACCCATCGTTCTGCATTGTCCATGGTGTCTACAACGGAAAAGCTATCATTAAAAAAATTGAAAAGTTCTTGAGATGCGCGTATTGGACTAGAAAAAGGACTCCATACAGTTGCGCCTTTCTCGCTTGGAAGAAACTTGAGGCCATCAGTATAACGATACACTTTTGAGCTGCTTTCAGAGCAAATTATTCCAGTAAGTAAAACATCTTGGCCTTGTGCGTTGCTAGGTACATCACCAGTATCCTTTTTCGTAAATCCCTTATCTTGTGCGTACAGGAACCCACGATATCTTTGCTCATCAAAAAATTCATCCTGCGTATAATCGTGGGATATGCGAATGAACTGATCGAGGTCCTTTTTTTTGGTATGTAAATATAATGCTCGTGGTAATGTGTCAAAAAACCGATTAATCAGTTCAAAAAAAGGTGTTGATTCCGAGGACAGGTATCGGGCGCGTGTTCGTAATTCCTTGCCAAGATCTAATTCCTCCCAAGAATATTTATCCTCGTGGTTACCACGAAGATAAATTACTTGTTCACCGTTAATAGCCATTAACTGGAGTAAAATCGTTATGATCTCCATGCTATATGGTGAGCGATCAATGATATCCCCCAAAAAAACAAAGTAGTATTTCTCGTTCATGATCTTCAAAGAATCATCAATAAAATTTTCTTCTTTAAGTTGAGCCAGCGTGCGTACTAATGAATGCAGCGCTCCCTGGATATCGCCCCACACTACAAAACGCATTTCTCGATCGGTTGCAATTTTAACAATAGTGTTTGGTTTATAACCACCAAGTTCCCGTCGTTCTGCAACGGTCTCCATGAGCTCCTTGAAGTACTCGAGTTGGAAAAGATTGTCTTTCGTTGTCTGTCGATTCAAGAAAATTTTGTACCATAACTTTTTGACTAGGGAAGGCTCTCTCCTTTGGTAAAAGGAGGAATAATCTGGTCTTAGCCAGTCATTATTATCGGCGTCCGGATATTCTTCTAGGAGAGGAATATATTCTTTAATAACTTGTTCAAGTGAGATTTTTCGAACCTCTCCTCTAGATAGCATAGCGCCCCATATTTTTTTTATGATTTCTTTTTTTCGTTCTCCCCAAGACCAACTGATATGTAATGAGATTCCACGAAATCAGGGTTAAGAAAAAAAGGATTTGTTTGGTGCCGGTAAGGTTGGTTTCCCAAATTAGACATCCTAAATTTATAAGGAAAAATACAAAAGAAAAAATAATCATAATGACATAAAGGCGGTCTGATAGGGTGAAGTAGCCAACTCCCGGAGACATGTTTTCAACAACAAATCGATGCGCCAGTAGCCCGGAAATACTAGCGAGCGATAAGAAGGTGGGGTCTTTTTGCATTATTAACGTAAAGGCGCCCATAAAGGATAATAAGTAGAGTGGGACAAAAATGACAAACACTTTGCGCCAGCCTCCCTTGAAATCCATAACCATTTGCACCTGCGGTAGAGAGACTGTTTTTCCTGTATCATGCTTTTCTAATGAGGCTGTTGAGTAGCCTTTGTGTACGGTATGGCTTATATATAACCAGCTTGCCGTGTATAGGGATGGATTAAACGTAAATGAAGATTCTTTCACATGGAACATCATTTCTTCGGGAGATGCGATATCATTGGAAAGCGATAGTACTACTCGATGATTATCAAACGGAAAGTCCTTGTAGTCTAAATTGCTTGAAAATTGTATGCGAAGATCATAGCGTACAAAAAGTTTGTCTTTAATTTTTATTGTTTCTGGCGGGGACTTTTTGAGAATTATTCCCTTTCCAAAAGAAAATTTATCAAGAACGCTAAAAGATATTTCCGTGGGATCAAATTCAAACCACAAAATGACGTCGACAATAAAGCTATTTTTTGTTGCGTCGAAAAGAGGGAAGTCTTGAATTGATATCCCCGTATTTACCCAGGCTGGGCCAGCAGCATAACCACCTTTTTTTTTGGGGATGAATGGCTGCAATTCGGAAGGTTGATCAGTTACCACAAAAGTAGTTATGCGAATTATAAACAAGAGTGTGATGATAAGAGCGGAGCAAACTACCGCAGACATCTCGATATAGGGTAGAGTGATCATGAAAAATTCCTAATCAAAAGGTTGTGTTACTGACTGTGATAGTACTCATCCTAAGCATGTCATTTTAAGGTTGTAAACAATTACGTGGTTGAGGGTGGATGATTCAAATTGAATTGTTCATTTGTATAATTCAGTAAAAGCGTATCAAACAGTCACTATCAAAGGCAATGTTTCTGTAGCAAAGCGTTATTCATAGAGTATTTCTGGGAAATAAAAACATTTAAAAAGTATCAGGTTGAAATTAATCACATTTAATTATTCTGATAGGAAAT
>JAHFBQ010000024.1:621-17426 GCA_023249935.1 bacterium | reverse complement strand
GGTACAACCACGCCATTTGAACCGATCGATATGTTTGTATCGTTTCGTGGTGCTGGTCAAGTGACCTTCAACATGGCTGATGGTACCGCTGTTAAATTTAATGGCGATATCGATGATACATTCAAAGTAGACATGATCAGCCCAACCGACACCATCTCTGGTGTATCAAACAACGCAGCAGGTACCAAGGTGTTGATCTGTATGGATCAAACCGCAACTGATGCTGACAAAGGTTTGAATAAGGTTCTATTTACGCGTAAGACGCTGGCTAACGAGTCGAAGCGTAACATGATTTTTGTTGGACCAAATTCGGGCTTCTTCTACGTTTCCACAGACGTGACCGGTAAAGCGCATCTTGCTGATGCAACTGTTGGCGGTTACGGCTCGGTAGCGTTTGACGTTTCAAACCAAGGTACCGGACGCACCGTACTCTTCTTAAAGGGTGCTCGTACATTTGGTTGGGATGTAACCGATTCTCATGGTAACCCACTTTATGCATCAACCGATCCAGAATTTAATAAGGTAGCAGGTCGTTACCTCTTTAATGATGCGTCGTTTGTTGTTGCAGGGGTTAAAGTTGATAGTTATGCAGCGGCAGATCTTCGCACCACACTGAATTACTCGGTGCCTGCAGGTGCAAAGGCGTCGTTGCGTGTAGTTGATAACCTTGCCTATGCTGGTCGCACAGCTGGTCAAGCATTCGACACTACAGCTGCAGACCGTCGTGGCTTGTTGCTTATAAATGATACTGAAACAATTGCTAAGCTTGCGAGCGACAACTACTGGGATTTCTGGAATGGAAGCACCGGTGGTGGTGAAATGTCGTTGCCAAAGGGTATGAAGCGCCAACATATGCGCAGTAAGGGAAAAGCAAGAAGTGAAGAAAGTAGTGGCGTTACCAACTTTGGTCACGACTGGGCATACTCAGCCGGTGTTGCAGATCAAACAAACCTACGTAACACACGTACCGGCTTTGTGCTTGGTGTGAACGGTGAGTGCGAAGTTTATCACAACACGTTCCTTGATTATGTTGCGGGTACCGCAAATCGTGTTGACGATCTTGCTCTTAACGATTACCAAGACTACAACAATGCTGCAAAGGGACGTGCTGTTCTAGCAGAGCGTAACCCATCAGCCTTTGTAACTGATGGCTTAGATAGCAAGTTGTTTACTGAGCATTTATCAGCTTTTGAAGCTGCAAATCCAGCGTTAACAGCAAGCCCAGTACTAGCTCGCATTAACCTACGTGGTAATGGCGGTATTGTTATGCGTGCGTCAGCATCAGAAGATGTTGGTTACATTGCTAAGTTCTGGCAGTTGGCTGCTCCTGGTGACATGGGCATGTCCGCGCTACGTAGCGTAGTAAGCAACAAAGAATACAAGAAGATGGAACGCGCCAACCTTGCGGTACGTAGTAGAGAAAGTGGTAATTCATCACTCAATCCAATTGATATAGCAACGTTAGATTGGGATACAATCTTGACCGTTGGTGAATCGAAATTCAATGGCTATAGCCTTGATAAAATTACCGATGTAACCAGCTGGAACGGCATGAGCGTTATGGACGTAGAAGGTGGCGTAAGAGTATCTGCTCATTCAAATGACTCAACGATCGATTCTGAAACAGGCGCCGCTCGTCAGTATGCATCTGTTGTAAACAATGCTGGCTTTATCGGTGCAGTATCAACAGCGATTGATTATACAGGTGCAAATGTTGTTGCTCGTCCTCTTGCATTTAACAGCACCTATGCTCGTTACAACTCGCCAGTTATTTACATGAACGACAATATGACGCTTGCGGGATCAATCTTGGTTCATAGCGATGTAACCAAATTGGTTGATGGTGTTCCTACAGCATCACGCCCAGCAATCAAGGGTGGTGAGCGTATGTACTTTAGCGACAAGCTATGGACATTCGATGGTACACATGCAGACATGCGCTATCGCTTACCAGAACTAAGAATCTTAGGTGGTGAGCTTGATTTACAAGAGTCATTGAACATGGCTGGTGTGCGTCTTGTAGCAACCGATACTCATGGTGAAGGAACACGCGATAATACCGCGGTAGTACGTTTCTTCGATCATGGTTCAGCGTTGGACAGCAAATTCACCGGCTATGGCCGCTTGCTTATGCTTGGTTCATATAACAACACCATGGCAGATGGCAAGTCAAACTGGGTAACAGAAAGTTCATACATCAACTCGTTTAAGCAAAACACAGCTCCAACAGCACAAGGCTCTACAGCTGGTGTAGTTAAACTTTCGTTGACCAATGGTGACCAATTCCCTTCTTCAGTAGCAGCGGCTGATTATGATGCACAACGCGGTCTACACCTTGTTCTTTCATCGATCATGGATAAGGGTGGCACCAACGTTGCAGCTGGTTGGACATCAACCGATGCTGATAGTAGCGGAGCATCGTTCCCTTATGGCAATACCCGTTATGAAAATGAATTGTTGAAAGAAGTACTTCCTTCTGCTGCAGCTGACAAGTTCGTTATAGATGCACTCAAGGTGCCAGCAGCCCAAATCGTTGTGAGCAGAGGTACAATAGGATTTAGTGGCTTTGATCGTGATGGTAAAGCTTCTAAAACACCGATTTCTTACGATACAGCGCAAGGTGTTGTATTTGTTAACCATGGCGGTAAGATCTCGGTTGATAGCGGCCTAGCTGTTATCGATACCGTGGTTGCTCAACGTGTATGGAACGATTACAACTTTGAAGGCAATGCTCGCGTCCAACAATTGAGCGGCGTTGTTGATCTTCCTCACGAACAATCAAGCTTCACCAAAAATGGTGGCGTTCAAGCGTTTGGTTTGACCAAGGCTATGCTTGATGCTCGTGCGAGTGAGACCGATGGTTATGTTCGTCTTAGCTACGAAAACCCAGAACGCAGCGCATCTGATCGCTCGGGCGCTGACGAAGTTGTGATCAACTGGTTCAACACCGAATCACAAACAGAAGTAAAAGCAAGCCCAACGCGCAGCCTCGCTGCTTCAGTTGGCAATGCTAAAGCTGCAAAACGCGTTACCCGTAGCAACCCATCTGCAGCGCTCAATGGTCCAATGGCTCGTCCAGCTCGCTTGTTGTACGTTGGTTCAGGCGATGATATTCGTCAAATGCGCGTAGCTGGTGCAACACAGACCAATCCATTCATCCTCGAAGTTTCGGGTGATGATGTTACCCGTACCTTTGGTCGTGTGCGTGAGTTTGCAACACAACCGTCAATGGTTGACTTGAATACCGATTACCGTGTGAGCGAAGGCAGTCATGCTGTGCTCTTCGGTGTACTTGGTGGTCGCATGGGCTTGGGTTCAACTCAATGGAACGATTACTCAGCAAACCCATGGAACATTCTTGGTAAAGACTTTGTTCAAGTTGCTGTTGAAGGTGACTGTGTAGTTGACGTTAACTCGAACTTGATCATTGCTGACAACCAAGCGATCGTCGCTGTTGATACCTTTGGTCAGGTTGCGGTTGAACGTGTAACATTTACCTCGGTTGATGAACGCGAAATTCGCATTCCATCAGGCGTTGAACTTGATCTTTCAAGCTTTGGTAAAGGCGCAAAACGTCAAGAAATTGCGTTCGGCGGCAAGGTTAAGCTTGTAATCGAATCCGGTGCTTCTATCCGTGGTCCGCGCACAACAACTGGTGGCGTCGTGCTCTATTTCAACGACGAAGCTCAATTAGTATTTGAATCACCATCAGATCGTGCTACTGGCAACAAGCCTTACGCTGGTACGGACAATATTGAACGTTCAAAATTCCTTGGTAAGTTCCAGATCTGGCTGAACAAGAGCGCTAAGATGTCAGTTGGTGATGGTGTGCTAGTTGGTGTACAGTCCGATGCTTCAACACCGATAACCGATGTAGCAGTCAGCTTGAACCGTCAATCACGTTTCGAGATTGGTAATACGGTTTCTGCTGGTGGTGCGTTTGAAGTTGGTAACCCAGTAGCTGTAACTGGCGGCTCGGTTAAGTTTGAACTCGCTTCCCGTCACGTTGACTCAGTATTCCATATCGATCGTCAAGGCTTCTTGGGTCTTGGTGCCGGTGTTATGGAAAAACAAAGCAATATGAACGGTACTGCGGCGGCGACTGCAAACCCTGCAGTAGTTGATGGTAAAGCGGTTGTGAATAACGGCGTGCCATCGTTCACCGCAGCAAGCAATGCTTGGAAGGTTGCGCCACGCTTTAACGTTGATCAAATTACGATCAACTTCTTAGGCGGTAATTTTGAGCACAACAACATTGCAGATGGTTCTGATTCAAACGCTGCGCTTATCGCCGTTGGTCCATCGGTTAAGTATGACCTCAAATTGAATGGTGCTGGATCTGCCCTTGTTAAGGGTGGTGGTAACATCATGCTCGTGCCTGCTTCGGCAACAGCTGGGTTACTTGTAAATGCATGGGATTATGCAACAGCGTTCCCAGACGGTTCACAGTATCAGCTTCTTGGTGCTGGTCAGCAGATTCTCAACAAAGATACAGCAAATACTCAATTCAATGCCGGTAAGGCTTATACCTTTACGTCTGCAGCTGATTTCTTTAATGCGGTTTCAGTACCGAATTATAGCGAAGAAGTGAATAAACTTCTTCCATTTGCATCGGTCAACGGTGTTAATGTGGCAGCAGCAGTTAATCTTGATGCAGCAAATACCAAGTATCCAGCTACTGCGCAAATCATCTTGCGTCGTCCTGTGGCATCGGTGATCAATGGTCTCGTTGTTAACGGTCTAGAAGCTGGTCTTGCTGTTGGTGTTGAATCTGATGATCTAGGTCCAACGAGCTTTGGTATTCCTGTTGGACAATAAGCTTTAGAGTTTTAACCGAGAGGCGGCGTGAGTCGCCTCTCGCCAAAACCTCAACCTAAAAAAGGATTTAAGTATGATGAAAAAAACGCTCAAGCTTGCCAGCCTAACATTTTTGATGTTTGGTTGCGCGATCGCTTCGGAGTTTCGTCCGCCGATGAGCGCAGACAGAGGTCCGCAGCGTCTTGATATGAACGCAGAACGTGAGAGTGAAGGCAATTGGGAACTTGATCTGTACTCAGTTGCTTACAGCCGTAACGCTAATAAAACCTTTACCAAACATGGCAGCTCAACAGCGCCACTTTCAGCTTTGATTTTTGGTAAAGACAGTTTCAAGGTTTCTGATGCACTTACCTCCGCATTAGCAAACAAATATTCTCAAGAATTTAATCCAAATCTTGGTGCAACGATATTGTATCCGCGGGTAACTTACAGCGAACAAGGTGTTAATTTTGGTGGTAAGCTGGGGTATCGTGTCTTGGACGGTAAAGGCTGTGTTGCAGTAAAGGTTAACGTGCCATTGAAAACTGTACGTATGGAGCGTGATAACAACATTGAAACAAATGAGCAAGGCTTCACTGACAATGTAATTAGGAATGTTGTTGGAAAGCCTGCTATTCCTACTGATTCTAACGCTGCTAACAATCCAGGTGCAGCTCCTGTTGCGCTTGATCCTGCCCTAAGTACATTGACTCCGATGTATAGACTTTCGTACGTGAGAAACTTACCTGTAGTTGATGCAGGTCGAATACGTGGGCTTGTTGATAAGAGTACTGCAAATAACAATATTGCTATTGCTGCTACAGCATATGGTCAAGACAGAGTAGCAAATTTTGGTCTTGTAGCTCAAGGAAATCCTCGATATGCAGTTGGGGATGCAATTCCTTTTGTGCTTTTCTACCAACCAGACGCGCGTGTGGTGCCTACCATTGAGAATCGTGCAGTTGCTATGCATGCAAACGTAAGGCAACATTTTAGGGCTGCTGGTGGTGCTACTGGTGAAATGGTGATTGGTGCCGATGCCAATGCCAACCAAATCAATACTGCAATCTTGGATATTGGTTCAACAACTCCTGCGGCAAGAGTTGGAACTCGTGCTGATGTACTTGTTAACGTTCCGGCAGCAGATGCGCCGTTTGCTGCTTTGACAGAGTTGCCACTTGATGGGGCTCAACTCAAGCCAAATGTTTTGTATGCTCCTCGTGGTCGTAACAACGCAGGGGACTTAGATGCTTATCAAGCGCTTTTTGACAAATATGGTGATAGGCTTTGGTTGCTTGGTGTAGCTGCTGATACAGGTGCTTTAATTGGGAATGGTGCTGGTGTTGCTCTGGTTGAGCAGGGTATTGCTCGCTATGGCTCAGAAACTGCTGAACAATGGCTATGGCGTAACGGTTTTTCTATGAACAACGATCAACGTACCAGCTTGGGCGACATCACCATCAACCCATGTTTTGAATATGCTTTCAACGAGTCATGGGAAGGTAGTGTGTACGCTCATGTGTTGATTCCAACCGGTGGTAGCAAGAAGACCGGTTATAATGCGTACAAAGCACGTCTTGGTAACGATAATCACGTAGAACTTGGTGCTGGTGCTAACGTTGCATGGCAAGCTTTTGATTGGATGAATGTGCGCTTGGATGCTATGGCTGCGTACGCGTTGCCAGCAAAAGAACGCGTGAACGCTCCGTTCAAAGGCGCTACTGTGCGCGGCATTGGCCCAGTAGTTGACGCTGATATCAACTACACCACCTTGCGTGCATCGCTCGATACCACTTTGGTACATCCAAAAGCGTCAGCACTTGCAACCACACTTGGTTATGATTTCTGTTTCAAAACCAAAGACAGTGCTACATTGGCAAGCAACAAGTATACCTTTAAGACATTGGCTAACGATCCAAACTCATGGTTTGGTGGCTTCTGGGATAATGGAACTCAGCGTTTTGTTAACAAAGAAGTTGATCTTGATCCAGCAGTGCTAACTAGCAACACCGAACGCATCAGTCATGTTTTCCGCATGGAAAGCTCATGGCATGCAACTGAACAGCTCAGCGTGTTCTGTGGCGCAAGCGCACCACTCTGGGGTCAGTACGTTGCTAAGATGTCAGAAGTTCATGGTGGCATGAACGTTAAGTTTTAAATAATAGACCAGTCTATTATTTAAAACTTTCAAACCATCAGATTAATCGATGGTTTGAGATCCCGGATCAGGTCCGGGATGACAGAAGAGAGAAGGGGATGGCGAAAGCTGTCCCCTCAAATTTTGGAGGTGCTCATATGAGTCCAACGGTGTTTCGATATAAAAATTTTAAGTTCTTTTTTTTCTCTAATGAGGAAGAGCGCATGCATGTGCATGTGGTTTCTCCTGATGGTGAAGCAAAATTTTGGCTTAAACCGGTTGTTGCACTTGCTGACTATTCTCATTATTCTGAACGACAGCTTAAAATTCTTGTAAAGGTGGTTGAAGAACATGCAAAAGAAATCGAAAAAGAGTGGATTAAGCACTTTGGTGGTAGAAGTTCAGGGGATAACAAAGGCCGGGTTGTGGCTTCTCGTAAATGAGCAAGAATTTTTTCTTCCGTTTACACTTTATCCTTGGTTTGAGCAGGCTACGGTAGCGCAAATTTGTGCCGTCGAAACCTCCCGCAATAAATATCTTCATTGGCCGGAAATTGATGTTGACTTAGAGCTTGATTGTCTCAAAAATCCAGAAAAGTATCCGTTGGTATACAGAAAATAAGTTTACTTCGGCGCAAGCGCACCAGTCTGGAGCCAGTCCGTTGCTAAGCATGTCCTGAGCCCGACGAAGGGATGTCAGAAGTTCATGGTGGCATGAACGTTAAGTTTTAAATAATAGACCAGTCTATTATTTAAAACTTTCAAACCATCAGATCAATCGATGGTTTGAGATCCCGGATCTGGTCCCAGGCTTCGCTAAAGCTACGCCGGGCGCAAGCGTCGAACTACTTGCCTGTGGCCGGCATAGCCTTGGCGACGACGGCCGGGGTGGTTTGGAAATGCGGTTGCTTTCCAAACGAGTAAACAATCGATATTTTTCCTAGTAATCGAAATGCTTTGTATATTTCCTGCTCTTTGATTGGCCTCGGCGAAGGCACAAAGTGCCTGAGGCGGGCCATAGAACTTGCGCAAACGGACGGATTGGTGGTTTGCTATGCAGCCAGTTGGGTGCATGCAAACGAGTATAAATTAGAAACATTACGATCAAATCGTTGTTACTCCTTAAAGCTTGGTAAGTAGACACTAACTTTTTTGTGGGTCCTCATTAGCGCAATCGATTAGCCGGCCGTCGTCGCCAAGGCTATGCCGGCCTCAGGAATTTCGTCGACGTTTGCGCCCGGCGTAGCTTTAGCGAAGCCTGGGAGTGCAAGCATCTTTGATGCGTAGCACGGTCGGCATGAGTTTGCGCGTCAAAAAGAGCCTGTCCCGGACTCCGATCCGGGAGGACAAGGGGAAATCTTCCCCTTGAACGTGGGTGTCCAGCCGTCGTCGCCAAGGCTATGCCGGCCTCAGGAGAATCGTTTGACGTTTGCGCCCGGCGTAGCTTCAGCGAAGCCTGGGAGGGTTGCCGTTACGCAACCATCTGGGCGAGTGTGACGGTAACCCGTCACAGTTTATATCGAGTAGGTTGCAACGCAATCGTATCGAGATACGCACGCAAGCGCACCCAGCGAATTATGAATTAAATTAGAAGAAATAATTTCTACATGTGGAGGAACTGCTCACCGTTTGCCTCAAGTGGTTGCATCGCAATCGTATCGAGAGGTTGACCACTCGTGCTATGGCGGGGTAGGCTTGAGTTCATTACTTTAATGAAAGGGTGGTTGTGATTACCAAAGAAATGCTTGATGAAATAACTTCGAGACTTATTGCGGCTTACGCACCAGATGAGATTTATCTTTTTGGTTCACATGCTCGTGGATATGGAGCTCCCGATAGCGATGTTGATCTCGCAGTCGTTTTGTCGACCATGACAGAACCTCGGCATAGGCTTCTTGCTCGGGGCTTGAGAGCTCTTTTTGATCTCGAGGTTGGTAAGGATCTTGTGTTATATCAGCGAGATGAATTTCAACAACTTAAAAATGAAAAAACCTCTTTTGCGTATCAGATTGTAAAAACAGGGAAGCAGATCTATGCAAAAACCGACGCATAAAGATTGGCTTTTTATTGCCAAGCAAGACTTGGCGGGCGCAAAACGATTGGCTGCTGGTGAAGCGATTTTATCACCTGCGTTCTTTCTAACGCAGCAAGTTGCTGAAAAATCTCTCAAAGGATATTTGTTGTTTCAAGAGCAGGAGCTGACTCGAACGCATGATTTAGCACTTCTTCTTAAAAGCTGTGCTCGATTTGATAAAGAATTTTTACGCTTTGTAGAACATGTCTCTCAGCTAGGCGGGTATTTGACTAATACTAGGTATCCTGATGATGCGTGGTATGTTCCGGATGAGCCCACTTTGGGTGAAGCAATAGGTTTTGCAGAAGAGATTTTTGAGTTTGTAGTAAAGCAGATTGCTGCTAAAGAATGAAAAATTTATGTGTCCGTTGACTCAAAACGGAAGGGATTCATATGAAAAAAAAGAATTCGGTAGCGTTGTCTGCTATCAAAGCAAACTTTATTGTTGATGCAAAAGGTAAAAAGAAACAGGTTGTTTTGGATATAGAACAATTTGAGGAACTGCTAGAAACTCTAGAGGATTACTATGATATCGCTCAAGCAGCAGTAAAAAAGCATAAGGCTGCTTCTTGCGATTCATTAGAAAATGTCAAAAAGAGGGTTCTTAGATAATGTCTTTTCAGGCAAGCAATCGGTATTAAGTTGTTATACCTCGTGATGTTGAAAAGGAGATTAAAAAGCTCTCAAGGGCTGATAAAATTGGCATCTTTGAAAAGTTAGAACAACTAGCAGCTGGTACTATGAGTCTTGATGTAAAAAAGCTTGCTGGTTTTGTAAGTTTGTACCGTTTACGCTATCGAGACTATCGAATTGTGTATGAAATACAGGATACAAAGTTGATTATACACGTGGTGCTTTTTGGACATCGACGAGAAGTGTATAAGAAGTTAAGTCGATTGTATTAATAACGCACCTCTCGATTGCCTCATTCTGAAAGGCAACTTAAAATTTTTGTAAAGGTGGTTGAAGATCATGTTACGCTTTATCCTTGGTTTGAGTAAGCTACAGTAGCGCAAATTTGTGCTGTTGAGACTTCCCACAATAAATATCTTCATTGGTCAGAGATTGATGTTGATTTAGAGCCTGATTGTCTAAAAAATCCAGAAGAGTATCCGTTGACATACAAAAAATAAGTTTAGGGGGCTAGAGAAATCTGGCCTCTTTCTACATGAAGCTTTTATTCTAAAATCCGTCATCCCGGCCTCCGAGCCGGGACCCAGGCTAATCCTTTTATTTAACAAAAATATCTTTTCAAATTTAATTCATAATTTGTTGCGTGGCGGATTGCCGCCACACCCAACATGGGGGTTGTGTGACGACAACCCCCATGACCCCCGCGTCGCAAAGGCTATCGCCTCTGCACTCCCAGTGCTCAAACAGTCCTCGCCGTCGACACGGCTGCGGAACTCGCACAAACGGACGGATTGGTGGTTTGCTATGCAGCCAGTTGGGTGCATGCAAACGAGTATAAATTAGAAACATTACGATCAAATCGTTGTTACTCCTTAAAGCTTGGTAAGTAGACACTAACTTTTTTGTGGGTCCTCATTATAGGGGAGAACTGTTTATAAATTTGAAAAGGGTTTGGAGGAATTTGCTTTATTGCAAAGCGTATAGCCCTTTGCTAGGGTTAAAAGCCAATAGGCTTCAAAGAAAGTTGAACAAACTGAAAAAGCAGGTGGTAACATGCAAGCAATAGAATTTACGACTAAAGTTGAAGATGGAGTTATTAAGGTTCCTCAAAAGTATCTCAGTCAGACTCAAGATACAGTTCGGGTGATAATTTTACTTGAGCAGAGCGAATCTACAGCTGAGACAAAAAAATTTCATTCGGGTGTTGAGCTTGATACTAAGGGGTTTAAATTTGATCGAGATGAAGCAAACAAGCGATAAGGTTTTTGTTGATACAAACGTCTGGGTTTATTTTTACTCTGTAACCGAACCGCTCAAGCAACAAGCTGCAGCATCTTTTTTAGAAAAGAGTAAACATGATGCTGAAACAATTCGAGAAGCGCTTAAATTATTGAAAAGCTCAAAATATTCTTACTATGATTCTCTAATCATAGCGGCTGCTTTATTGCAAGGGTGTGGTACTTTGCTTTCAGAAGATATGCACAATACACACCTAATTAATGAAATCCTTCGAATACAAAATCCGTTTTAATTCATACTCGCTGTGTGGCGCTCCTGACGCCGAAATGGAAAGGTTGCTGTTTATATCCGAGGTTGACCATATAAGCCATGGCGCGTTAGGCTTGTCATTGACTCAAAGCGGAAGGGATTCATATGAAAAAAAAGAATTTGGTAGCGTTGTCTGCTATCAAAGCAAACTTTATTGTTGATGCAAAAGGTAAAAAGAAGCAGGTTGTTTTGGATATAGAACAATTTGAGGAACTGCTAGAAACTCTTGAGGATTACTATGATATCGCTCAAGCAGCAGTAAAAAAGCATAAGGCTGCTTCTTGTGATTCATTAGAAAATGTCAAAGCACAAAGTTGATTATACACGTGGTGCTTTTTGGGCATCGACGAGAAGTGTATAAGAAGCTGAGTAGATTGTATTGAACGTCTTACGCCCAGTAAATATTTTCAATTTGAAACTACAAAAACCATGTAAAAACCATGGTTTTTAGTCAAGCTTGAGAAAAATCTGTTGTTGCTGTAGCTTCTCTTTGCATTGTCATCCCAGCCCTTCGACATTGCTCAGGATAAACTGCGGCTGGGATCAACCTTAACTTATTTAGAAGGAACATCTCGTGTCTAAACGTTTGCAAACACTTATCGAACAAACACAGTTTTTATTAATTCGTCAGCAAGAGGCGAAAGAAACGTGCTCAAAGGCGTTTACTGACTTGCTAGAACGTATCGATAAAAAAATTAAAAGCTGTGACGCAGCGCAATCACAACGTTTGCAGCGTGTACACGAAGTGCTCTCTGGCCAAGCAGAACAATTGATCCAAGATTCAGAAGGTGATATTGATTTCTTGCGCGACCAAGTAAAAGCATTGACCGAAATTAGCAAGATGTCCGATCAGGCTAAAGCTAAAGAACTTTTGGCTACCATGATCGATCCATCAGAAGAAGTGATGCCTACGCCAGAATTTAAGCAAGCCATCATTGAAGAACTTGCCGCATCACAAGACGGTTTTAATGCCGTGCTCGAAGACATTGCTGCAGCGCTTGAAGAAGGTGACATCACCAATGTTGAAGTCATGCTTGAGCAGATGGCTAATGCCGCTGCAGAAGAAGGCGATGACGACGATGATGAAGATGAGGACGAGGAAGAAGATGGTTGCTGCGGTTCAGGCGGCTGCGCTCCTGGTGGTTGCGGTTCATGCGCAACAGGATGTGGAGCTCCAATCGATGGCAAAGGTACAGATATTTTTGGTTCTTTGAGTGCCTACGACCGTGAATTGGCCAAAGACAAAAAAAATTCTGACCATCACTAAGCTATAAACCGTAAAGTTTTTGTCATGTTGCCGCGAGTAAGCGTGGTAAAAAAAATCAAAAAGGTTCGCATCGTTCCCGGGTGTATCTCCTGCGGTTCATGCGAATCTATTTGTCCGTCGGTGTTTATTGTAACCGATGTGGCACGTGTTATTGAATCTGCTGATCCTAACGTTGAAACAGAACTGGTACGCGAAGCTGCGGACATGTGTCCAGTGAGCGTTATCCAGGTGGATGACGAAGAGTAGATGGAGTGTGTGTATGTCCCTGATTGATCAAGTGCGCCATCTGGCTGGTTTTGCCAAGCCGGATGAGCAAATCCTTTTTGAGCGTACCAAACAAGCGTGTTCTCAGAACGGTAAACTTATGTTTATTGGCGATCTACTGACGCGTGCAAACGAAAAGTTTCCCGATCAAATAGCTCTTGAGACCGCAGATCGCTGTGTGACTTATGCCCGGCTCTATGCGCTTGCGCAACAGGCAGCTAAAGATTTTCAAGCTCGTGGCGTTACGGCGCGGGATCGTGTGATAATTTATTACGAAAACAGCATTGAGTTTTATGTTGGCTACTACGCGGCGTGGTTTTTGCACGCGGTGGTGACGCCGCTTAATACCTTTTTACATGAAAAAGAATTGGCTCACATCATTAAAGATGCTGAGCCAAAACTCATTTTTGTGATGCCAGAGTTTGTCGCCAAGCTTGAGGGTTTGGTGAGTGGGGGATATTTGGACGCGTTGCCTGATATGGTTACCGGACAAATTATTGATTGGTCTGTTACAACTTGTGAGTCGTTGGTTGTTGCCGATGGGCAGCTAGAGGAAGATGATTTAGCTGCGTTACTATACACGTCTGGAACCACCGGTGTGCCTAAGGGAGTTATGCTTTCATCGCGTAACGCACTTACCAATGCGCTGCAGGCGTATGCTCGTTTCCAAGCCATTGGTCTGGAGATGGGTGAGCGGTTTTTGTGTGTGCTTCCACTGTTTCATGCCTTTGCTCAGAACGCCTGTATTTGGTTTGCAGCGATGACTGGGGCGACGGTGATTCTCGTGCCACGCATTGATCGCAAGCTGATTCTTGAGGGATTGCAACGACAGCCGACTATATTTTTTGGCTTTCCGGCACTCTATGGTCTTTTATGCTTGATGAAAACGGCGCCACTGGATACCATAAAAATGTTCGTTTCTGGTGCCGATGCATTGCCCGATAAAATTAGAGCTGGATTTGCAATGGTTTATGGTCGTCGAATTTGTTCTGGATATGGTCTCTCTGAGGCATCTCCCGTTGTGGCGGTGAGTGTTGAAAATGAAGAGCAGCCTACCAACGTGGTGGGAGCGCCGATGTCGGGGATAGACATCCAATTGCGTGATGATCAAGGTGCTTGTGTTGAGAGCGGTGTTGTTGGTACCTTGTGGATCAAAGGCGATAACATCATGCTTGGGTACTACCATGCACCTGAAGTAACAGCACAGGTTCTTGTTGATGGGTGGCTTAATACCGGTGATTTGGCAAGTGTTGATAAAGAGGGACGTATTGCAATTCGTGGCCGCAGTAAGGATTTAATTATTCATAAGGGCTTCAATATCTATCCGCAAGAAGTTGAAAATGTATTGCTTAAGCATCCGCTGGTGTTTAAAGCTGCGGTGATTGGTAAGACTGAGGAGATGAGCGGGGAGATTCCGGTGGCGTATGTTGCTGTGCGAAGCCAAGATCTAGAGAGTGTTGAAAAAGGATTGAAGAAGTTGTGTAATGAACATTTGGCGGCCTACAAAATACCGCGCCAAATTATTTGTCTCGAAGATTTGCCAATGAATGCGACCGGCAAGGTCGATAAGAAGCAGCTGCAAGGCAAACCTTTCGGGAAAGATGGGGTTTAATAAACATGTCTATTAGCATTCCTGGAGAGTTAATTCTCTTTGCGATTTGTTTGTCGTTTGCCGCGTTATTCGCATTTCTCGAGACGGCATTCACCGCGTTGCGGCTTTTTAAGCTTAAAGAGCTAGAAGCGTCAGTTGCTAAATATAAAACGTTGTTTGAGTCGTGGGAAAAAAATCCACAACGTATTCTCATCACCATTTTGATCGCTAATAATTTTGCTCACGTTGTGACATCAGTACTCGTATCGCACCTCATGCAGCGCTTTTTAGGTTCGCTTGGTCTAGCGGTTGGTGTGGCGGTGGCGACGGTGGCGATCTTGATTTTTGGTGAAATCATCCCAAAAAGTTTTGCAAAAACCCATCACGAAAAGCTTTTTGGATCATGCTTATGGTTGATTAACTTTTTGTTCAAGGTGCTCTACCCATTTGTGACGATCTTGTTGCGCATTGCTGATGTTTTTTTCTCCAGGGTTGGAGGGCATCATGTGCTTGAAAAGCATGAAGAAATCTCTGAAAAAGAGATTGAATTTTTGATCGATTACAGCGATGAAAAAGGGCTTATGGAAACTGAGAAGACCGAGATGTTGCAAAACATTTTTAGTCTCGGACAAACCCAGGTTCGTGAGATCATGATTCCAAAAAATAATGTGGTGTCGTTTGATGTTAATTCAAGCTTGCAGAAAGTTATGGAAATTTTCAGCACATCGCGCTTTTCTCGGCTCCCTGTGTTTGAAGATAAAGATGACAACATCATTGGTATTATTCACCAGAAAGACGTCTTTGATGTTCTATCAAAAAAAGTTGAGCATCCGTCGCTTGCGTCACTTGTACGCCCAATCATTTTTGTGCCAGAAACTAAACGGGTTAACCAGCTTTTGAGCGAGTTTTTGAAAAAACGTATACACATGGCGGGGATTGTTGACGAGTATGGTTGTTTGAGTGGGATCATCACCCTGGAAGACATCTTAGAAGAAATTGTTGGTGATATCGCCGATGAACATGAAAAAATTAATTCACTCATCGTGCCGCTTGACCAAGGTGGTTGGCTTGTGGATGCAAGTATTGAACTTGAAAATCTTGAAGACCTGCTGGAAATTAGTTTTAATGCACAGGATTCTGTGACGTTGGGTGGATTTTTAGCTGAGCGTTTGCAGCATTTGCCTAAAAAAGGTGAGCGGTTGTTGTATGAGGATTATTATTTCCAAGTCCAGCAAGCAAACTCACGCAAAGTTTTCCAGGTACTTATTTTCCAAAATCAAGAACCAATGTTACCTGGAGACCATCCCCTGGGCGATGAGTAAAAACCATCTTCGGTGCTTTGTGCCTGCGACGGGGGTTTTTGGAAAAGAGCGTTGGGGCATTAATTTTTTAGAACTTGGTTTGCAATGAACCCTCCCCTGTCATCCCAGCCTAGGTGCTGGGATCCAGAGTTATGGTAGCACAGGATGGATCCCAGCGTGTAAGCTGGGATGACAGAGAAGGTCCTGTTAAAAGCTAAATCCTAAACACTTAATGTAATAACGAAAAAGTAGTAGAGAGTAGATGAAGCAACTTAATCGTTTATGGGCTTACACAAAAAAGTATTGGCCCATGCTGACCGCTTCATTGGTGTCGGCTGCGTTGTTCGGCATTGTATCGGCCGGTCCGACCTACTTGCTTAAAAAGTTGGTCGATGAAATTTTTATGCTCAAGCAGCATCATCTTATCATCCCCATGGCACTGTTTCTTGTTGGCATCTTTGCCTGCAAGGGCGTTTTTAGTTTTCTCACATCGTATACCATGCATTGGGTAGGTCACCGTGTAGTGAATGATATACGTACCGATCTTTTTGCCAGCGTCATGCGTTACCCGCTCAGTTTCTTTCAAGCAACGACGACAGGGCAGCTCATGTCACACTTTCTCAACGACGTACAAATGATGCAAAATGCAGCTTCTACTACCATAAAAAATGGCGTGCGAAGTTTGTTTGAAACTATTTTTCTTCTCACGTTTGCCTTCATGCAAAACTGGCAACTTGCGTGCATGATGTTGGTGGTCGGGCCGGTAATGGCTGTGATTATAAAAAAAATGGGTGCAAGTATTAAGCGATCATCATGGCGAATCCAACAAGAAGTTGGTTCGTTGAGTGATCAGCTACAAGAAACATTTAGCGGCGTGCGTGAGGTGAAGGCGTTCAATGCCGAGGGTTATCATACCGCGCGTTTTACGCAGCAGTTGCGCAGATTTTTTAAGGCGACTATGCGTTATGTTACGGCGGAAGCGCTGTTGCCATCGCTTATCGAACTTGTGACAATGATTGGTGCCGCACTGGCGTTTTATGTAGCAGCACAGCAGGTACTGAGTGGTACGATAACGCCGGGGCAACTCACGTCATTTGTGGCGGCGGCCTTGCTTGCTTATGCCCCCATGAAGCGATTGATCAATGTGTATGGTGAAATTCAGTATGCCTTGGCGGCGGCTGAGCGAGTGTTTTT
>JAHFBQ010000024.1:0-611 GCA_023249935.1 bacterium | reverse complement strand
CATTGTGTTGCACGGATTATCATTTGCGTACACTTCTGATCGACCAGTACTCAGTGAGGTGAGTTTGATACTACGCAAAGGCGAGCGTGTTGGCATCGTAGGGCCATCTGGTGGCGGCAAGAGTACATTGATTGATTTGTTGCTTGGGTTTATTACACCCCATCAGGGCCGCATTGCCATAGACGGCAAGACATTGACTTTGTCGGGCAGCGCCAACTGGCGGCGGTATGTTGGTTATGTTGGGCAGCGGCCATTTTTGTTTAATGATTCAGTAAAAAATAATGTTATGTATGGCCGTGATCATCTCAGTGATGAACAGATCAAGGCCGCGATAGGTGCTGCTGATGCTGAAAGCTTTGTGCTGGCGCTTGCGCAAGGGTATGACACGGTGCTTGGTGAAAATGGTAACGTGCTTTCTGGTGGGCAGCGACAGCGGCTTACGATAGCACGAGCGCTTGCCGGCAGTCCGCAGCTGTTGATTTTTGATGAAGCGACCGCATCACTTGATATGGCATCTGAAGATGAAATCAAAAACAGCTTACAAAACCTACCTACTGATGTGACGGTGATTATTGTGACGCATAGGGCCTCGTTGCTTGAGGCTGTGGATC
>JAHFBQ010000023.1:1004-17643 GCA_023249935.1 bacterium | reverse complement strand
AACTTTAAAAAAAATACATTCATATGCTCTCTTTATTCGCGGCAAGAACATTAAAAAAATTTCTCCATAAAGAAATAGAATTTTCAGGAAAACCTGGATCCCGGCCTTCGCCGGGACGACGGATAGTAGTAACTTTACCTCTTATTAATTCATCGAACTCACATTTTGCTAAAAATTAGAATCTTTTGCGACGAGTCTAGAGGGACGAATGTTTTCACATCAAGATTATAGACTTTTATTTTCCCGCTTCCTTACACTCCACTGTTGATGTGATAGGACATCATAGAAAAAAGTAAGGATCTCATGACATTGGGAAATAAGTTAAATACCGAGAGTTCGACAAGCTCTACAAGAAGTAACGTCGTTACTATTACGTCGTCCCGGCCTCCGAGCCGGGATCCAGGTTTTTCTATCCTCTCTACTTTTCTCCTCACAATCATCCTTCTCACTACCACACTGCACGCCGGCTATTTCCCAACACCGCTCACCATGGTGGACGACAGCGATAATTTTTTAACGCTTAAAGACAACGCTGCCTTTGCCGCCGGTGTTTTTTATGAAGAAGGTTCTGGGAGCAGTGGATTCAATAGTGGTGATCAAAGTCGCAAACTCGGGGCGATGTACAGCCCACAAGAATCGTTTTTAACTATGCTGCGCAATCCTCAAGGAAGCGTCCAAACCAAGCTTGCAACCCTCGACCCTCGCCTATTCACCGCACCAGACTTTGGTGGCCAACGTGGTGCTGTCGATATCAGTGGCCACATTTTCCATCGCCAAATCACGTTAGGTGGCGCAGCTCATTTGCGTTTCATCACCGCAATACCAGGTTTTGTCGATTTAGCATTCTACGCCCCTTTCACAAGCAAACGCTTTGATGCACTCAACATCACGCGACGTCAATTTCAACAAGTCGATATCATTGATCTATTGCTCGAACCACACATACAAAACATAGGAAGCTTTTTACAAAATACCGGGGACTTGAACACCGATGCATGGCAAGGATCTGGCATCGGCGACCCCACGGTGGTTCTTCGTTGGAACTGGCAACAAACACTTGCTCTTGAAACTATCAGCCATCTTGCGACCCAGGTCTATGTCGGCTGTTCGCTCCCGGTCAGCAAACAAAAAAATGAAGATCAACTTTTCTCGTTACCACTCGGCAATGATGGACACTGGGGCTTTCCTTTTGGTGCCAACCTAGAGCTCATGTTCACCCTTCCCATCAAGACCGGTTTAGCCGCCGACATACTGTACCAACCTACAGAATCCCGTGTACGTCGCGTTAAAACAGATGTACGACAAACCGACCTACTCCTGCTCAACAAGGCTAACGTGCAATGCAAGCCTGGCCTGACTTGGCGCACACACTGGTTTATAGAAGGCGTAAATTTTTGGCGCAGTTTATCATTACGCGGCGCCTATGAGTTTGTTATGCATCACAATGACGAACTTTCAACAACTGATGCCGGATTTAGTAGTGCAATAATCAGCACAACAACCACTGCACAAGATTGGTATGTACATTCCTTTACTGCTACAGCCAAGTATGATCTAGCAAATGAATTTACCGGCGCACCGATTGCGCCAACCATTGAAGCATTCTTAAAGTTTCCACTCAGTGGCCGCCGTGTTGTAAACGCCAATTCAGCTGGATTAAATCTAGTGATCCGTTTTTGAGGAGTAGTACGTATGAAGTTGAAATTCTTGTGCCTGCTCGCACTAGCAGGCAACGCTTTTGCAAGCCAAGACCTGGTATCAAGTGACGATTGGCACGTATACAGCGATGCTGGTTCAATCCCAACAGCAATTAGTTATGATGACCTCGATGAAATGGAGAATGCCGAAAAAGCTCACGATGCTGCCGATGAAGAAGAGTCAATCGAAGTTACCTCGCTCTGCGAAGGGCAAAAAAAAAATTCTTTCTGATCTAACACAGCTCTTTGTACAACAGCAAGATGCAACTGCAGTCGCAGCCAATGCTGTTGATCCAAAAAACTCGATCATCCATTCCCCCAGTTCTGAACAAACACAAGCAAACAAAGTCGCTCACGCCGCAAGCATACTTTTCGCCAAACAACTGAGTGGCGAAGCTGAATGGGCTACGCTTGATCAAACCACTACCACTCCCCAACAAAAACAACCTCACAAGCCCACAAAAACATCACCAAACACCAGCAATGCTACGCTCTCCGCAATGATTCGTAGTGAAGTTAACGCTGCCAATCGCGAGTGGGTTGCACAGTTTGTGCAGGGCATGAACCAATATTTGGAAGATGGTACTGAGGGTAGTGATAGCTCTGGATCCCAGCGTGCAGGCTGGGATGACAAGGGGAAAAAAAACCGTGGTAAAAAACAAGCCCAATCTATCTCTAACATTATCCCGATCCCCGAGCCGGGACCCAGCGCCACTCAGCGCGCCATCGACGGCCAAGGCGACGGCGCCCAAAAATTTGCATTGTTCGTGTTCGGTGATGCTGATCACGCCTATGTCGCCGGCGCTGACGGGCTGTGGCATGCAAAACTTCAAGCAAAAGCTTCAGCCTCTCAAACTCCAGACGAAGAAGCCGAACGAGCCGCCGCCGCTACTGCACAAGTAGTTTTAGAACAATTTGGCAAAGAGAAAATCACGCTCAATGGCACCGCAAACCAAGACTCACCAATCACAAAAAATGTGAATCTCCTGACGCTGTACGGTACTAAAAACTTACCCGCCGTCGTCGTTGCTGACGCCGATGCAGCCACACCGGCCGAAAGTTTACAAATTTTCGCAGCAGCTGATGACAACCGCACTTCATTCATCACTAACAAACTTAATGGTGCTGTACTCGATGCTGCCGGCAAAATTTACGACGCAACGCAAAAAGTAGTTGCTCACAACACCGAACCCAATGCCAAACCAATCAACCAATCAATCGTCGCCATGACCGCCTCGCAAGCACAAACACCAAACACCTTCTATGCCACTGTAGCCGATGGCGGCGGCGTCACCCGCAAGCTCTATCAGCGCCTTGCTGACGAAGATCTTGATAAAACAGTTCGACAAGCGGTTATTGCTGGAATGAGGGGTGTGAAAAATATAACAGCCCCAACCAACGCAGAAGCAGCCCGCGATGCTGTCACACCAGATGATCCAGGAGTAGCTGGAAGTGACAAAGAAAATTACACTCAAGCGGTTATGACAAGCGTCAACAACGCCCTCTTTTTAAAAGGCATAAATACTGATGCGGCAAAAAAAGCAGCCAACGCTGCCTACGCTGCACCACTGTTTCGCGATGCGATTAACCTGCGCAAGGGGGGATTGCTTGATACAGCTTCAATCGCTGCAACTGCAGCTGGGGCAGCTGCAACACCAGCAGAAATTCTTGGTAAAATTCAAGCCGTCGGTGGTGCTAACAGCATCACCACACAAGTCAATACAAACAAAACGGGACAAGCCCTCCCCGATTTTAATGCCACCGCCGACAACCCGAAAGGCGCTCTTGCTGCCGCCATCCAAGTCGCACTCGGCCGCGGCGTACGCGAACTTATAGCAGCTACGATAACCAACAATAAACTTCTACCAAACAACAGCATCGGTGCCAACAAACCGTTTCTCTCTCTAGACGCTACTCAAGTTAAAGAAGGTGATAACGACCCGGTTAACTTTGGCATTTTCGTCAGCGATCAAGACGGCACCGCACGTGCGGTCTGCATGATGCAACAAGATGGTACAAAATCACAACTCATCACCAAAGACGCGGCAACAAATAAATTTCTAGCCAACCCTGGCAAAATTATCACCACAGCAATGTATGATGGCATTGATTTAACCAAAGAAGATGCGATTGTAAATTTAGATGGGAAGCCTTTTGGCAAACTTAAACAGGTCGGTATCCCATGCGCTGTGTACTCAGCTGCAGACGCCTACCCAGCAACACGCGCAATGATCAATGGTGATGTTGAAATGGTATGGGACGATCAACTCAACCGCCTCTTCGTTGGCTTTAGCGACATCAGCTTGGGCGACGATGTTGGCCATCTCACCAACGGTAGCGGCGGTGCTTGTTCGATTATGGTTGGGCAACAAAAACCAATCGTTCCTGCCGGCGACCAGACGCTCTACTTCCAACCAATCATCGGCCCGAACTTTCAATCACTTTTGTTTCAAGACTTTTTAACGCCAGATGCAAAATTGCCAGCACCACCCTATCAAGCTGCACCACCACTAGCACCAACAGCACAACCAAACGACTACATCGCGGCTTTTTACCAAAAGCATGATCCCGCTCAACTTGCCAATCCCAATGCAGCAAATAATCTGCACGCAAGCGCAAAAAAATTACGCGTCATGCATACCTCAACCGGCAAAGATTATGTCCTATTCAATGGCGGCGTAGCAAAACAACAAGCGCTGACCGGCTTGAATAGCAAGGTGTATGCGCTACCATTGGTTGGCAGCACTGTCGCTGATGCCGGGTTAGTTGCAGGGGCTGTGCGACCAGCTGGTGATGCTTTTTATAAAACGGGACTGGCGGAAATTAGTTTTGATAAAGTAGTGGGACTTGTTGATCCTCTAGATCCTGTTGGCGACTTAACAAAATTGCAAAATAAAATTGCTACAAAAGCCTCAGACCTATTAAATAATTTTTCTGGTCAGCCAGCAGCACAACAAGAAACTAAAGATTTCTTCACTGCCATGAAAAACAATCCAAAAATACTAAGCAGCTTTGCCTCCGCTGCACTCCAAGCAAGTTACGCTGATCCAGCAGATGGCTCGCTCATTGCTGATGGACCGACGGCTGCAGCACAAGCATTTAAGCTCATCGCCCCCGATGGATATAACGTTGCTCCTATCCAAAAAAGCTCAATTTTTGAAGCTGTTGAAAACGTCGGCCTGGACAAAGCAGTAGATCCTTTAACAGGTGCTGGCGATCGCGTTAAAGTAGAAGCACCATCCGATCTGGTAGCACGTTTTATCAAAAATGATGTTCAAATAGTAGCAGGTGCAAATAATGGTGTTGTCGATGCAAATGCCGAATGGGCTGCCATTAATGTTGCACACAAAGATTTACTACATGGAACCCCGGGAGCCTTAGCCAACCTCGAAATTGGCAACGGCAAACTCACCGGTATAGGAGCACCTGGTGATGTCGCAGGACTTGCTGGAGGCGTTGCCGGTATTGAAGGCAGCCTTGGCTGGGCACTCAAAAACATCTTTGATCCAGCAAATCTAGCGACAACCAAGCTCATTCCCGCTGTCGCCACCATGCACAGTGATGCCACCTACGGCGGCGCCGGTACGCCCGCTCCCGCATTTGATTACGTGCGCGTAGGTAACAATCCGCAACGTCTTTCATTTGATACCACCGCCTTGATTCAAGACAGCTGGGTGGTTGGCGACACCGTGTATGTCGCGCTCGGCGGCGAGCGCGATACCGCTCACACACAAGAGTCTGGCGTGTTTGCAAGCACCGCTATTTTTGATGCAAGCGGTTTTGTCCGCTCGTGGTCGCCATGGCGCCGTGTGCAAGGCCACACCGATCCACTTGCAAACGTTGCACTTGATCACACCTCCAGCCGCTACTGGGGCACGACCATGAAGGGCGCAACATCGATTGCAGATCCAACCGAAACGCCTGATGCAGTAGGCAAAAAATTCGATACGGTACGCGTCACGCAATGGGGCGGAAAGGTAGATCCCGGATCGGCGGGAGGGATGACAAGTGTGCTCGCTCAAGTGTTCGGTGACATTGGCGGCATCTATGGCTTTTACTCATTCGGACCAGACACACAAGGTTTTAAAGAGCGCAATCTTAATGACCCAACACCAGCAAATCGACAAGAACAATTCTCACTCGCTGTAGCAACCGGCAACGGCCGCGTTGCACTCATTCAAACAGGACAACTCAAGGCAGGTCTTTTTACCCCGACAGACACCTACAGCGCCGATGCTTCTGGTAAAAATGTGTTTGTGTTCGATGCAACACCGCCAAAAGATAAAGGCGTCGCACAAGGCACCGCGCTTGGTCAACTCGGCATCATCACCTGCGCAGAAGTTTCGCGCCTGCCATTACAAAATATAGGAGTCGGCAATCCAGCAGTAGCACAACCAAGCAACCTTGGGTGGCTGTTCGTCGGCGGCACCGGCGGCCTTGCCGTGCTAACGCGCTGGGCAGACGGCCAAGGTTGGGCAACGGGGCCAGGACAAGGCCTAAGCGGCCTGCTGTCTGGTGCACAACGCAACGATTTTCCCGGTGGTTCTGGTTGGCGCTTCATGCAAATTTTGGTACCAGATCCTAATCATGCTGGTAGTTTCATGTCACTGGAGAATGTACGCAAGATTGTGTCTGATGGTTCAAAATATTTGTATGTCATGACGGTTGATGCAATCTGGCGCATCGATATGATGGCAGCAAGCCTAGTACCAGCAACTCCTCGCACCACAACCGACTACAGCATCTTCGAGCGCCAAGCGGTCGCACCAGGCGCTGTTGCGCGCGCAAACATTGAATATGCCATTGAGTTGAATGGAAATGCTGTGCATCAAGTAGCCACGGTAGCTGACGCCGCTGACGCTGCTGCCGCTGCCCTTATTTTCAACAACAATGACAAACAATTTCTCGACATGATGGTTGGCTATAGATTGAATGACGCAGTAACTGCAAACGCAAAAACTCAACTCATTATCGGCACCACAGCAGGATTGTTTTTCAACGATGCTGGCGGGCTTGCCAATAAACAATTCGATGATGATAAAATTGTTGCCAAGGATGTTTGGACACAACTAAAAACTAAAAATATTGATACCAAAGGCGCCGTAAAAAACCCAGACCTCGGTCCCGTTATGCGTCTTGAGTTCACCAACTCACAGCCAGGCGACAAGATGAAACCTGCACTTAATACAACAAAACCAATAACCTATGCAGACGGCAATCTACTCGTCACGGCGCTTAGTCCTGACAAAAAATACTTGGCTGCTTACCGATTCAATCTGTCTACCGATGACTGGATTGATGCAAACAAATTAGTAATAACACCGTTCAGTGAAGCTTACCACGATGGCGGCGATGCAAACGCAACCACACCATATTTTTATAAGATCGGCACACTCAACACCGGCGACAGTGACAAGATAGAGTTTTCCGGGCCCTTCGATTACTTCGCGCGCACAGCACACACTGCAGGCAGCGATACCGGATTTGCCGACGGCGTCTACATGCTACCGGAACAGATAAACTTTAATCGCGACAAAGCCACTGGTAATTTTGAAGACATCGATCTAGGCCTTGATGTCACCTTACCACTTTACTTTGGCAACATTCAGCTTGAACCGGCCAGTGGGGCACAGCTCGTGACTGGTGAGTTTGGCTTGAGAGTTAATGATTAATGTTGAGGGGGCTGGAGAAATCTGCCCCCTCATTTCTTGCCTCTTCGCACTAAAACACCCTTAAGATGCTTTTCTGCTCTTTTTCCCCAGACCTGCGCATTTGTTTTAAGTTTTTTAGGATGTTGCATAACATCAATACCAAGAGCCTGGATGAATAGAGCAAAAAGAGGATCCCTTTCCTTGTCAAACAATTTTTTACGAGCCCACATAGTTTTTCCCTTCGCGCAATGTATACTTAACTTTTAACCAAAAATCCTGCTTCATGATGGTTTTCGTAAGAAAGACTGCAATCATATGAAAAAAGTTATATCAAAAAAACAAAAAAGCTCTGCTCTCAGCGATTATGCAAAATTTTTAGAACAGATCAAAACTGATATCCAACAAACTCAACTGAAAGCGGCTCTATCAGTAACCCAAGAACTGATTTTACTCTACTGGAGAATTGGGAAAGAGCTTTCAACTAAAATAAAGGTTGAAAAATGGGGCACCAAAGTTATTGATTCTTTGGCCAAAGATCTAGCAAAAGAGTTTCCAGGAATTGCTGGATTCTCCCCAAGAAACATGCGCTACATGAGGGCTTTCGCGGAAAATTACGTTGATGCCAATTTTGCAACAGCTGTTGCAAAATTGCCCTGGGGCCATAACATTACCTTGCTAGAAAAACTACAAAACAATGACCAACGACTTTGGTATGCCAAACAAGCCCTTGAAAATGGCTGGAGCAGAGCTGTTTTAACCATGTGGATCGAATCAGACCTTTTTAAACGGCAGGGAAAATCTATAACTAATTTTAAAAGAACACTACCCATGCCCGACTCTGATCTTGCACAGCAAACATTAAAGGATCCCTACAATTTTGATTTTTTACTCTTAGATAAACAGGCAAGAGAGTCAGAAGTTGAAACAGGGTTGATGGCCCATGTACAACAATTTCTACTGGAATTAGGGCAAGGCTTTGCGTTCATTGGCCGGCAATACCACTTAATTGTCGGCACAAAAGATCTCTACGTCGACATGTTGTTTTACCATGTACATCTACGATGCTTCATTGTTGTAGAGCTCAAAGCAGAAGAATTTGATGCTCGAGATGTAGGCCAAATTAATTTGTATCTGTCAGCTGTTGACAGCCTGTTGAAGCATCCAGAAGACAGACCTACCATTGGTTTATTGCTCTGCAAATCTAAAGACAATTACATTGCTGAATATGCGCTTAGAGACATCAACAAACCAATTGGTGTATCAAGTTACACTACTAAACTCGTTGAATCGTTACCCAAAGAATTCAAGGGAAAACTACCAACAATCGCAGAAATTGAGGCCGAACTAGAAAATAAAGTATTCAAAGAACCAAAAATTAAGATTCTCAAAAAAACTCTGCGTAAAAAAAGCAAATAATATATACGCGAATGAAAGCCCTACTATGAAAAAAACAATCATCACCATCGCCATCATGTTGAGTGCCATGCTCATCGGAGGACTTTGTATGCACAATGACAAACTCGATGTAAGTCAGTTAACACAAAAAGATTTTGAGTACGATAATTTCCATATCGCGCTTGAAGGTCGCCTCTACCGATCAGGACAAATTCCTGCAGAGCGGCTTGCCGCGTACCTAACAAAATTTAATATCAAAACGATCATCAACCTGCGCGGTTGGGCTGAGCGCACCGTCTGTTGCCGCGGCGAAGAAGAAGCTGCCGCAAGCGTTGGCGCAACAGTTTTGTATGCACCGATGAGCGCAAGCCGTGCATCTACTAAAGAAGAGATTGATACGCTGCTTAAACATTTTGATGCTGCAACAGAGCCGCTCTTGATTCACTGCTCACAGGGAATCAACCGCACTGGCGAAGCATGCGCCCTGTGGTTTCTATATAAAAACGGCGCCCCCAATGAAGAGGCGCTGAAACAATTCGATGCAAAATTTGGGTATGTGTTTGAGAAACGGCCGGAGAAGTATGAGACGATAAAAGCATGGAGACGTAAAAAATGATACTACACATTGCACTTCTTGCTGCACTCGGCTTGGGTATCTCCATCTACACCTACATAACTGAGATACGCTTAAAACAAGATCCAACGTATAAACCGGTATGCGATTTATCAGATCGTATTTCATGTTCAAAGCCGATGCAAAGCCCATACAGCAAATTATTTTTCGTTTCCAATGCAGTCATGGGAATATTGTTCTATGCCGGTATGATTATTTTAGCTTTGGCTAGCGCAAGCACACTGGTATTAATTGGTTCGATTGGTAGTTGTGCGTTATCATGCGTACTGGCGTATCTACTCTATGTAAAAATACAAACCATCTGCTTGCTATGTACATCTTTGTACATCATCAATTTTTTGATGCTCATCTCTTGCATTAAACTGATCTTTTTTTAACAAAAGCTCTATGCTATCAAAATGGCAACGTCAACTTTACATTGATTGTAAGTTTTTTAGAAACATTAAGCACTTCCTGAATGCCTTGGCGTGCTTCAAGCAACGGCTCATTTGAAATAAGCTTCATCGCTTTAAGCTCAGGTTTTTGCTGGTCATTGTAAGCAAACAATGCACCACCAATCGAATCATCTTCATCCGTCAAGCAGAAATCAAGACGTTGTGCATCGCCTACCATTGGCAATAAATGCTCCACAAGCGGCATGTAGATGAGCAATGGTACCTCTTCAAAGAAAGCACCATCTCGCTTGTTTCCAACACTCCAAAAGTCTGCATGCGTTGGATCATTTGGATAAGGGCAATCGGGATTTCCCCCACCATTTTTTATTCGATTGATACGCTTTCTGGACAAATTTTTCAGTGGTCCTAAACGTGATTTTTTCAGTGGCTCAAGTAAACTGTCGTCCAACGGCGTACGGCCATTCATCCAGCGAATTGTTTTGATAGAAGCATGTCCCTGCACGAGAACATCATCAAACAACATGACTGACTGCCTACTCGAGGAAATGAAATCCGAAGCCATGATACCATCATTCTCAGAGTAAATATGCAATACCCTGGTGAAAAACGGGCTGACCACAAGTGGTGCCGTTTCTTGCTGTACTGGTGTTGCCAAAAACGTTGCAAAGATCGACGCCTGCAAACGCTGAGTTGGTTTTTTGTACCATTCAGCACCATCAATAAATAATTTCTGCATGCTGCTAACAACGTCCGGCTGTGTAAGCGGCGGCAATGAGGCCAAATCAAATGCGCAGGCATCAACAAGAGCCAAATTCAATAACACATTGCCTCCGTGACTATGCGCATACAGTTTCAATACAGGGATTTTACCTTCGGCCTTAACACGTTCCACAAGCGCTACAAGTTCATTATAAAGTCTGATCGATGCATAACGGCGTTCATGTTGACTCAACAGACCGCTCCAACCAAATAAAAAATGTCGCTGCTCGCTTGTATCATGAACATTCACTTCACGATGTATTAATCTCAGAGCGTCTGCAACATAATGAATAGGATGCGTTTCAGGCAAACAAATCCCCGGCGTAACTTCAGTCAGACCATGATCTCCCATCAACCGCCGATACTGCGCCAGCTGTGACGAACGCATTTTACGTTGTAATGATACGTAGGTGGTACCCTTGAGAGCATCTTTTTTCACCCATGGCAAACTAATGAACGAGAACGCTGATCCATAGGTTCCGTGAACATACACATGGATCTGGCAAGTTTTTTTATCTACCGAATCTTGAGCATACAGCTGAGCAGCCACACAAAAAATAAAAATGATGCAAATCCGCCGAACAAACATCGCCCACCCTTGAACATGTTAACCGCGAACATCTTCTGCTATGCCATAAGACCCGCCTTGTTGATGTACACGCATCGCTAAAAACAATGGCACCGCCGTTGCAGTACTCACCGTACTTGTAGTACTCATAGTACTTGTAGTACTCATTGTCTCAAAAATATGAGAAAGCAGTGTATCACGCGGCTGTGTTTGTGCAACGACCTGCTCCGTTTCTATCTGAATGCTTTTTTGTGCAACCAATGATTGAAGTTCGCCTAACTGACAATACCATGCATAATTCAATAACGATTGCCGCTCTTCGAGTGAAGCCAACATTGAACGTTTTTCAGCAACTGCAGCTTCAAGCGCTTCTTTGCGCTGCAATAAAATGCTTTTTTGGTCTATCAACTCCCGTTTCTGTTTATTAAGTACAACCAGGTCTTTATCCACACGGGCAATGAGCGGGGCCACGTCTTTTTCTCTAGTGAGCGTGCGATGCGATTTTGCTTTACTTGCCTCGAGCCGTGCGGCGATGTGCGCGGCCTCATCGCTCATGGCAGAGATGGAAGAGACGAGGAGGAAGGCATAAATACTTATTTTCTCAACATAGGCACACTTACCCCAACCTCTTCTATTAAACCTCATCATGTATCCTGCGGTGTTACAGATTGAAATGATTCTCGCATTGTAACCAGTTGCGCCGAAAGTGCTTCAAAATCTTGAGTCTGCTGTTGCACACGATTGGATCGCTCTATCAAAAGTAGGTCAAGCTCATGGTCCACCGTTTCGCATTGAGCAATCTCCTGCTTGAGCTGATCAACCTCTTGTTGCACCGTTGCAAGATCTTGCTCCATTGCTTCTTTGAGCCGCCGCTTTGATGCAAGTCGATCCACGAAACTGCCCGCCTTGACTGAGACGGTCGGTGATTTTGCCATGACCTGTAAATCTTTTTCGAAATGCTCGAGTGCGGTACGTGGAGTCCCTGCGGAGAGCACAGATCCCAACTCAAAGACAGGGGTGACAAGAACAAGGAGGAAAAACAACCTACACATCTTCTGGCTCTTTCAAAATCGCAACAACATCACGAGAGTACATTCCTTGCTCATCAGGCTGCGCCAACTCACCAGTGAGCCAGTCAATCGGCACATTGACCAAGCGCTGATCAAGATAAAACCGCTGCTGACGACACGGCAATTCGCGATGCAGCGCAAGCCAAATCGGATATGCCGTCTTGCTTGCAAAAACATGCGTACCCATCGGCTTGCCATCATCACGTCCAACATAGACCGCTGTTGTAAAATCTGGTGTAGAACCGACAAACCATGTAGTCATTGCGCCGTTTGTAGAACCGGTCTTACCAATCGATTCAGCATCAAACCAACCATCGCGAGCTTGATGTTGCGCAAGTTCCATACGTACTTGCAATGCTCTTACCATTTTGCTGCAGACCGCTGAATCCAACAACTGTTGTTGTTTTGCTTCATGTTGCCAGAGCCGCTTACCGCTCGCATCTTTTACCCAATCGATCAAAAACGGCTGCACCTGTACTCCATGGTTTGCAAACACGTTAAACGCCGCGGCATTTTCTAGCACGGTCGCTTCTGGCGTACCAAGCGCAAGCGATGGATAACTCACAATGCTACGCGAAAATCCAAATGCTCTTGCCATAGCCGCAACTCTGTCGGCACCAAGCTTAACCAGTAGCTTGATGGCAATCATATTATTTGAGAAGGTCAACGCTCGCACCAGAGTCATTGGCCCTTCAAAAGCATTGTTCCAATTTTTTGGAGTCCAGGTACTACCATTCGGCATAACAAATGAAATCGGCTCATCATAAAAAACCTCGTCAAGATCATGACCAGAAATCAGTGCTAGTGAATACAACATCGGTTTGAATGAAGATCCAATTTGGCGATACGCCTGAAATGCACGATTAAATTGTGATTGATAAAAATTGCTGCCGCCGATTGATGCTTTAACAGCACCACTTACCGTATCAAGCGTTATCAGCCCACCATTAAGCGACGATCCCATTTTGCGTTGCAACGGACTGATAACGCTGATGAACGCCTCTTCAGCCGCTCGCTGCGCTTGTTGGTTGATGGTGGTTTTGATCACAAGCCCTTGAGTATAAACCGCATCTTTGCCCCACCGCTGCTCTGCCCACATGCGCACCCACTCTTGGATGTACAGACGAACCACATTTTCCTGACGTGCTTCAACGATGTGCAGCGATTTTGTCTTGGCGGCTTGATGCTGCTGAGCAGTAATAAAACCAAGCTTATGCATGCTTGCCAGCACCACGTTACGACGCTTTTTTGAACTATGCGGCGCGTTGATTGGGGAATAAAACTTTGCAGATTTGGCTACAGCGGCCAGCGTAGCGGCCTCATCAAGCGTGATCTGTGTAACCGACTTTGCCCAGAAACGCTGACACGCAGCCTCGACGCCGTAGATACCGCGACCGAAATACATGTTATTGAGATACAGTTCAAGAATTTGTTGCTTGGTGTAAAGACGCTCGAGTTGCAGAGCCAACAGCACTTCTTGGGTTTTGCGCCACCAGGTACGGTCATGCGTTAGAAATAGAAGACGTGCAATTTGCTGCGTGATGGTACTAGCTCCTTGCACCACGCGCCGATGATAGAGATTGACCAAAAATGAACGAATAATGCCGCGCAATGACAAGCCTTGATGAGCAAAAAAATCATGGTCTTCCGCTGCTACAAACGCATTGATCAACACTTCTGGGATATCATTTATAGTGGTATAAGACCGCCGATCAAGCTCGAAGCGAAAGAGCACCTGGTCTTCATCATCCAACACGATGCCGGGTTTTACGTTATCAAAACGATGGTAGAGATCAACTGGTACCTGCTCTTGATTGAGCATAAAAACAAATGCACCGGCCGCAGCCGCTACACAAAGTCCAAAGAGAAGAGAAATCCAGCCTAAAAACCGCACGCGGTCACCATCTTAGCTAGGCTTCATTTTTGCTAAAACATGCTGCATCAGCTGATAGTATTCTCCAGCCTTTTTCGCTGTGAAGTCGGCAACTTCTTCTTTATAAATATGCGTGGTCTTATTGCGAACTTTAATCATTTCGATGATAGACTCACCCTCTGCAGCTGTTAATAATTTTGCCTGAACAGCATGCCTTATGGTATCACTGGGAGATATTACTTCCATAGAAACGTTTTTTATCTGTTCTAGGTACAGCTTCATATACTTCCAAAGATGGTCGGAACTATATTCAAAACTTTGAATAACAGCACTTCTTAAACCAATAATTACATCATCCTCGTATCCTTGAGGTAATGTAAGAACTGCTCGTTTATCATATGCAGCAAGTGCTCGACCAAAAGTCTCAAGCATCTGCACCATTCTGGCATATTTCTCTTTTACAATTTCCAAGGTATCAAATCTTTCTTAATGGAAGTATAAAACGTTTCATCAATCGCATGTACATCGACAAGATCTACAAAATAAGGCATCGTTGAATTAGAGATGGCATCTGCTATATCTAACAGCAATTTTATGTCTATTTTCGCCCCTGCATCAAGTGCCAAGTCAATATCGGAACCGCTATCGCAAGAGCTTTTCGCCCGAGAACCAAAGAGGTAGATTTTGGCATTAGGAATATATCGATTGATAATCTCGATAAGCATAAATTTATATTTATCTGCCAACATTGCTATCTACCACCTAACTGAATAAAACATGTTCCATGGAATGAAGGGGAAAGGTGTAGTGTAACATACCCCGCGTTTGTGCCAACAAAGAAAAAGAGCCGCAGCTTTTATGCTGCGGCTCAATAACGTTTTATTTTCAAAGGTTAGGACCTAAGAACGGCTTGTAACCAATGTGTACACTGAAGCAACCCCGTTTGCCACTCTTGCGCCTAAAGATCGATACCAAGTAGCTTTCGGATCAACAAATTTACAATAATCGCGACGAAGTTGTAGACAAATATCACGAACACGCTCTTTGGTAATAAATTCTAACAATACCTCATCATCAAACATGTTTAGGGTATAATAATCTTTACGAGAAAGACTTATTGCTATAGCATATTCTACTATACCACGGTTAAGAATATCACGGTTAATACATTGATTCTTGACTAAATCCGCAATAAATTTCACATAGTTGAAATAAAAGTCCAGATCTGCAAGAGCACATATCACGTCCTTAAGCATTTCTTCTTTAATAATGAATGGGGCAAACACATCATTCTGAATAGAGCTTATCAATCCAGCAATATCGCAGGCTTCAGCCTGACGCACAAGAAGTTTTTTTACCTTATCTGATTCATTGCGATAGTGATTCAGCACATCTCTTGCTTCTTCGGTTAAGCCTAAAGCTTCCCGATTTCGTTGATTCCGATCCATTTCATACCGACGATTCAAACCCGGGTCCAGCCCCATAGCACTTACTTCATAAGTACTACCAAACAACATCAACGCAATAACACTCATAAACTTTTTCATAAAACCTCCACAATTGTACAAAGTAGAAATAAATCCACCAATTCTCTATATCAATATAATACAAATATAAAGTTTTTTTGTAAAACACAGTCAAAATAGCGCTGTTTTTACGTTTTTTTGGCTTTTGCACTCTTAAACAAAGCCACTAGTATTGTCATACAACATGAAAAAGCTACCGAGGGTTGGAACGGGATTAGGGTTATAAGGACAACCACACACACAAGAGGGCATTGTTGCGGCTAGCCTGCAATGATGCCCTCTTTGGTTTTATAGAACTTTTGTAAAATTGATTAAATTTTCGATAACGATATCTATTTTTAAATAACAATTTGCTTTTTACCCTGTCATCCCGGACTTGATTCTGGATCCATACTGGAAATAAATCTAAACATTTATGCACCTATGCACCAATAGAAAAGCTTCAGAATTAGTTATTCAAAATTTGTAGATCTAAAACAAGCTTAGAGTCAGTTATTAACATGGATCCCGGATCAAGTCCGGGATGACAGATACAAGCACAAAGACTTCTAACTTGAGATTGCTCCTTTAACTCGATATATCAGACCCGAACTCGCCCCCCCAAAAAACAAGTATCACAACAGACAGAAACAGCCCATTCTACGCAACAATCACAACACCTATTGCAGGTTGAAAGTAAATCATTTCTCTAGTACTATGGTGCGCTCAATGAATATAATACGGCTAACAAGTTTGATTGAGCAGTCTCAAAGAACATGTTTACATCAATGGAGGTCTTAAGATGCCGCTACAGCTGGCGACGATGATAGTACTGGTGCATAAAAATTCTATAGAGAAAAACTGATCTAGGGAGGGGGAGGCGGTACCGGCTCCCCCTTTTTCATGCAATTGTACATAACTTAAATTAGAAGCCCACTATCATGGAGACCTTATGAAACAGGTAGTCGTAACCAAATTAATACTGGGTCTATTTCTTTCAATGTGTATTACCCAAAGCCTTTCTGCCGCTAACAAGGAAGGGTTAATACCTACAGGAGGGCTAACCCCTCGTCAGCTGGCAATACTTGCCGA
>JAHFBQ010000023.1:0-994 GCA_023249935.1 bacterium | reverse complement strand
TAGCAGCCGAGAAAAAACGACAAGAAGCTATAGATGAAGCCGCCGCAAGATCACCGAAAGTCTCCCCAGGCGGTAGGCGCAACGCGCTATCGCTGTCACCTGAGACTGAAGATAACTCCGCAAACACAAGACCGTTAGCCAGACATGGAACACCCCCACCAGATGGTCAAACAGTTACACATATGCCCTACCCACCCCAACAAAAAGCTGTTGCTTTAGATAACGGTGATAGCGCACGACAACGTCCAGTTTGTCGCGGCGGGTTAGGGCATAGACAAAGAACTACGACTCAAGCCGATGATGGCGATGATAGCATTGGATCATCAATAGAATCTGCATCAGCATTCACAGCATTCGATGAATCGAAATTCGTAGATGTGACTTTATTAGATTGCCAAGCCGCAGAACCTCTACGCCGCGTCCACACAGCCCTACCACCTAAAAAAGCCACTGAAGTTGAAGCTGATGATGCACCTAGCACCCATGTCGTCCTGCGTGGATATAAGTCAGTTTTAAATAATTTTTATAAGCAATTACCAAAAAATGAACTACGAGATTCCCTCAAATCACTTACTAAAAAACTCAGATCTTTATTGGACCAAAATGACTGTGCAGCTCTAGAAACCTTATTGCCAACATTTAACGAAGAACTTGCTGCTGTCAGCACAACCATCGATCTCATTGGTGAAACAGATGAGTTTGACAGCGCTGATCTCATAGCACAAATCGACACTGTAAATGTCGCTATCGCCACGGGCACCGGTACGTAAAATTTTCTAAGCAACGTGAGTTCGATGAAAAAAGGGGATTCCACTACTAGGACGTCGTCCCGGCGAAGGCCGGGATCCAGGTTTAACTTTAAAAACTATATAATCTCGAGAGTTCTATTCTAGAGCTGGAGAGATTACTACAAATTTTATTCAAGAAGAAATAGAAAAATACATGGAAGCCTGGATTGTATCTTGATGCCCTCTTTGAGGGTGGTAGAATACGC
>JAHFBQ010000022.1 GCA_023249935.1 bacterium | reverse complement strand
TATATCAGATGAAATGCTTCAGGATGCGCTTAGAAGCGATCTTGACCTTGAAGACGCTGTTGCATAACATGGTTGAGCGTATCATTTTGGGCATTGATCCGGGCTTTTCATTTACCGGCTTTGGGGTGCTCAAAGTCGCTGGTGGCAAAACATCCCTCATCGACTGCGGCTACTTGCGCCTGCCTACGCAAAAACATTTGGCAGAACGCATTGGTATTTTCCATGATTTTTTTGTACAAAAAATTGCAGCGCACAGGCCAACGGGCATAGCGCTTGAGACACCATTTCTAGGTAAGAATGCACAGACTTTTTTAAAGCTTGGTTACCTGCGTGGTGTGCTTTATGTGCTCGCCAATCAGCATAAGATGAGCATTCAAGAATTTGCACCTCGTGAAGTAAAAAACATGCTAACCGGCTTTGGAGGTGCCTCAAAAGAGCAGGTTGCGCGGATGGTTTTTATGCTTTTCCCACAATTGCAGCAGCTCAAAGAATCAGAACGCAACGACTTAACCGATGCTGTTGCGATCTCGCTATGCGGCCTCTGGTACAGCAATGTTGTTGTTTCTGGCCAGGCAGGTGCTTGTTAGTAAGTGTCTGTCGCGTTGATCTTAAGTTCTTCCTTCACGCAACTCTTGCGTCTGCGCAATAAGGTTTTTTAGGCTCGCTCAGCAGAGTCTTTTTTCTAAGGTTTCAAGCTGAGGAGTTGGTGGTATGTTCACGGCAAAAACAATTTTATATTTCGGGTTGATGGTTTTTGGAGCGGCTATACCGCTTGAAGCAAAAAATAAAGTCGGTTTGCGAGGTCTTGGGCAACATAGCATGTTCAAAGGGGCCGCTAAAACTGCGCGTGCGTTGAGCTCGTCGGATATTAGTGATTTGTCTACGGCGTTCTCATCAACGAGTGCTGGAGCAGGAGATGCGGCAGTTTCATTGATTTCTGATTTAGCACAAGCACAAGCAAATATATTGAACGCTTGTTACAGCATTTGTATTGGACTGACGACCGCTGACTCAACGCATAGCAACGCAACACCGATAAGTTTGGCTACTACTGCAGTAAAAAAGGCTTTGAGTACGGGTATTATTTCATTGCTTAATGATGATTATAATTTCACATTGTTACACCTTGTCGGGCTTTTTTCAGTTTTTGGCAACACAGTTAATTCTGCTACTGATGTGAAGACGCCGTCAGCAACGATTATTACAGCAATCATGGATAGTTTGTCATCAAGTGAAAAACAAACTGCAACTATCGCTACTGATATCTGGGGTTCGACGCCAGTGCACTATGTATTGATGTCACCAGACACGACACAGTTAGCAGTAATAAATGCGATTTTACCTGACTCAACAATCAAAAACACCGTGCTGTCTGTGGCAAATACTTATGGGTACACACCTGTCCATTACGCTGCAATGTTTATGCCAAAAGCTAAAAATTCAGTTAAGGCGGTGTTTCTCAATTTAACCTCAGCGCAAAAATTAACTGCGCTGACAACCGCGGATCAGTGGAGTAATACACCGATGCACTATGCAGCGCTCTTCAAAAACATTGGTATTCTTGATAAGACTTTTTTGTCAAATTTAACAGCAGCACAGAGAATTATAGCGCTCTCTGTTTCGAATAACTGGGGTTCTAAGCCTACGCATTGTGCAACGTTTGATGATACTAAAGTGTCGGTAATGGATCCGATACTAAGGCTTTTAACGAAAGCCGAAAGATTGGCGCTTGATTTTGTTATGCCAACACCAAACTTTGAAGTTCTCACCGTGCTGGCTCCAAATCTTCTCTTGCCACAGTAACCAAATAAAAATCTGTAGAGCATTTAAATCCTCCGGCTGTTTCTAGCCGGAGGATTTAAGTATAGAAAACAACTTTACAAGAAGAGCGTAATCTTTTAGACTTCCGATCTGTTGCGATTTATCGAAAGACAAAAAGAAAGTTTTTATGAATATTAAAAGTATAGTTGGTGTTGCTTTTCTTTATGCAACTACAAGTTCTGTATGTGTTGGAGCATCTGGCACACTTTGCGAGGCGATGCAGATGGGTGCGTTTGATGTTGTTCAATCCATGGTACTCAAGGGATGTGATTCTAAGGAGTATGAGGCTGTTGGTTTAACGCCGCTGCATCTTGCTACAATCAAAGATGATGAAACATTTATAACAGATGTGTTGCGAAGCATTATTACCACAAAGGATAATGTGGTGATGCTAGCTGCTGATAGTAATGGCTGGAAACCGTTTCATTGGGCGGTTTTTTTAGGTAAGACCAAGTTGGCTAGCTGGCTTTATGGGGCGTGTAGGGATGTGATTAGTGTTTCCGATTGTAGAGGAAACTTGCCTCTGCATATTGCATTGATGGGCAAAGGTAAATTCAATCCAACACACATACACTTTCTTATCGGTCGTGGAGCTGCAATGGATATTCAAAATCAAGATCAAATAGCTCCTGCGCACATGGCTGTTAAAAATGGCAATCAAGGGGTAATCGATCTATTCTATAATCACGGATCGGCTGTGGCAAAGCTGCTGGTGGACCAGCAAAAGATAGGCAAGCCTCTGTTTATCACTCGATGTGATTGTGTTGCAATCATGGCAGATAGTAAGTAAGTAAGAGGCCAACTTCTGACCCAAAAAATATAGCACTATAAATATTATTTAAAAACTGCCAATCTTTGCAAGTTGCATTTTGGTTGGTGTGAATTAGGCCCTTGGATTCTCTATTTGTCCGATAATAGATATTATGTTAACCTTCAATGTGCCGGCAGGACTGTAAACAGGTTGGACATTCTGTTCTTATTTCTTGAGCCTCTGTACTGAGAACTCATATACTATGAGAATAAGCTTGTTCTGTGGGGAACAAGCGGTCATTCACGATTCTGGGGGAGCTATGAGGAAACAGTATTTTTTGTTGTTTTTGTTTGTTGCGGTGAGCGCAACGATAAAAACAGAGGTACCATCGTTCAAAGCTGAAGAAATTCCTGCTAATATTGTTCAGTCTATGACTGGTAAATCTTGGAAACCAGAATCACCGGTACAACTCAAGGATCTACGTTACTTGACCATTGCTCACAGAGGTTTTGATGGTAAGGTAAAGCAAGGCAACATGGTTGTCCATGCAAAACTTGCTCAAGAAATTCTTGCGATATTTCAAGAACTTTTTGCAGCAGGTTATCAAATCGAGAAGATGAAACTCATTGATGAATATTTTGGTGACGGTATTAATGAGAATTCGGTCGATGAGATATCTATGACTGATAATAATAGTTCGGCATTTTGTGCTCGCTATAAAACTACCGCAAAGGAATGGTCCAAACATTCTTATGGAATTGCTTTTGATATCAATCCGTTGCAAAATCCATTCTATAAACCATCAAACGATCTAGTTGCTCCTGAAAAAGGCAGGGAATTTTTAGATCGTACAACTATTCGCCAAGGCATGATTCGAAAAGGCGATGCCTGTTACAATGCCTTTGTCAGCCGCGGTTATACGTGGGGTGGCGATTGGGATATGCACAAGGAAGATGGTCGTGTTGACTACCAACACTTCCAAAAACGAATTAGTGATGTTATTGATTAGCTTAATAGAAAAAGATCGGCTCGTTGTTGAACGAGCCGATCTTTTTTGTTCGTTACTTCTCTACGATCATTACTTTAATCACAGCATCCAGCGGGATGAATCCGTCATAGAGATGGTAGAATTTACTCGTGCCGCCAGGGTTAGCCTCATATGCCAGTCTACCGATAAATAGTTTGGGATCAACTTTAAGTACAACATAGCGAGATTTATCACCCCAGAATTTAGCGATTATTCTATCCAGCTGATCTTCTTTTGCAAGGTGAATGAATGCATCGTCAAAAGCAGGCAGCTTAAGTCTATCGCCCCGCTGGCTAGTATCCCAATCTTCTACAGAAATAATTTTATAAAGGTATACAGGAAGTTGTTCTTGTGCATCACTGCAACGGTAATACTTACATGCAAAATACGTGGTCATGATTGCACAAACAATTCCGCTAAGTACTACGAATATCGATCGTGACATTTTTGGTCCTTTCTGTATCCAAACAGTATGCATATTTGGCATCACGATTGCAATTGTGATAAAAATAGACTAACAGAAAAATATTCCACTCGGGCGAGAATTACTTATGAGTTCGATCAATGTCGACAGGTTTTATCCTGGCCTGCAAAATCTAGGGGGTGTCAAAAATAATTGTTCATAGCTCAATTTTGAAGGTCTATTTTTCTCGGCAACAAAAAACGCCGTACGGAGGGAATCCGTACGGCGAAAAAAGGAGAAAGGAGAGTAGTAATGAAGTTTTAGAGGAATCAATCGTTCCGAAGGACAATCAACCTCACCCAAGTATACTACCAGACCATAAAACGAATGCAACAACATTTTTAAAAACACTGTAAAAATGCGCATTTTTACGTGAAATTGCCAATTGGGCATTAAGTTTGCTTAAAAAAACGCCGCGCGGATACTTTCCGAGCGGCGAAAAAAGGAGAAAGGAGAGTAGTAATGAAGTCTTTTAAGGTACTCCAGCTTACTCCGTCCGATGTGGCGCAAGCAAGCAAAACATGCTCAACAAAAAACCGTCATGCAAGCTTGCGCCTACATGACGGAAAAAGGAGAGTAGTAATGAAGTCTTTTATAAAAAATTAACATCTGTGCGCCTCTGAGGTCGACGGCCTAAAGATGAGCTGCCATGATATAGAAAACAATATAGAAGTCAACACAAAATCGATATTAGAGCTGAATAATTTGTGCCTGTTGGTCTGAAAAAATACGTGAATATTCCAAGGGGATAGTCAGAATGACCTGTGTGGCAAGCTGCTGAATAATCTTGAGACAGACCTGAGCTCGCTCTCTATCGAAATCGGTAAGAAAGTCATCGACGAGAAAAACTGCTGGGTTACCCGCTTTAATTGATTCTTGTACCTGTACAATTTTAATGAGGTATGCGAGCAATTTTTGTTGTCCACGTGATGCAAACAGACGCGCCCTGCGCCCATCAAGCATGACAGCAAAGTCATCAAGATGTACGCCAAATAAAGATCGTTGCCAGTATCGTTCTTTCTCGAACAAGGTAGTTGCATACTCGTGCCAAAACTTTTCAAACGTCTGCTCTTGATCGCATGCTATTTTGAATGCGGGATTAAGAGAAACCTTATAAGAAATATCAGTTAAGTGTTGCGCCAGCAAGCTTTGTAGCGATTGCTCCAAGCGTATCAGATAGGAGATGCGCAATTTTTGAATAGCTTGTGTATGTTCCCAAAAAAGTTGAGTCCATGCCCTAAATTCATCTGATGGCCGATTATCGCGTTGAGCGGGACCACAAAGATATGCATTGCGCAGTGCAAGCAAGCGCGTGTACTCGCGAAATAGCGCGACCAGATCAGGATTTTCTAAAAGTATTGCTGCATTCATAAATGAACGCCTCTCATCCGGTTCACCGCTGATAAGCGATAAATCATCGGCAGTCAAGGTAACGACGCGGTAATGATTGATAAGATCTTTATAGCCTTGGACCGGCTCATTATTTAGTCTGATAATCTTTTTAGCATCTCTTCCCACGCCTACAGATACCCTTTCTTCAAGGGCGTATGTTGGCTGATAAAAATCGACCGCGATGAAACAATGCTCTTTGGTTTCTTGAATGAGGTCGCGAACGGCCCGCGTACGAAATGACCGCAGGTAGCACGCATAATGCAATCCTTCCAACATGGAAGTCTTGCCGCTACCGTTATTGCCCTGAATAACAACAAAGTTGCTTTGCAAATCAAATTGTTGATTTGCAAAGCAACGAAGATTTTCGAGCTGAAGTGATCGTATAATCACGAGTGATTCAAATTATGGCTGCGTCGTAGAAACCGGCATCACCAAGTAAGTAAGATCGCACTCTTGATCATGCGCTTCAAAGATGATCGGCTTTATCGAACTCTTGATAAAGAAGTCAACTTGTTGTGCTGGAAACACTTGAAGTCCATTGAGCAAGTACGGCGAATAAAAACGGCTTTCAACCGCCCCGCCGCTAAAATCTTCCAGAGCTAAATGTTCTTCAAGCTTGCCCACTTCTTTGTTGTGGATGCTGACATTGAGTGAACCAGGAACAAAGGCAAAATTGGTTGAAACGAACTGCCCTGCAAGCAAACAACTTGCACGCTTGAGTGTTTTCAAAAATGAATCGCGTGCGATACGAGCTGGCACAAAGCCCTCTTTATCAAGCACTGCTTTGTAATGAGGGAATTGATCAGCAATCAAACGCGTGAAGAAATTAAAGTTTTTACCGGAAAACACAAGCTGATTGCCGCACACGCCAATGAACACTTTCTCACTTGCGCCGCTACCTTCAAGGATTTTTTTAATTTCCATGACCGCTTTTTTAGGCAACAACCATTTACGCTCTTCTGGTGATGTGTAGCGCTTAGAAATCACTTGAGCTAAACAATGACCATCGGTTGCTACAAAAGAAAGTTGGTTTGCATTAATTTCAAACAACATACCATTGAGCGCAGGGTTAGCATTATTTTGAGGAATCAGGAACGCCACTTTTTCAAGCAGACCAAGGAAAAAGCTTGACTCCATTTCCATTAAATTTTCGATGCGTTCTGGAAACGGTGGAAATTCTTCTGCTGATTTTATGTTAAGAGCAAGATCAATCGCCCCAGCTTTGATGTTAACGCTGCTTTCATCAACGGTAAATGAAATGTCTCCATCCATTTCTTTGACAAGCTCAAAAATGCGCTTACCAGAAACCAAAAACATTCCTGGTTCTGTTGTATCACTTTCGATCAACATGGTGGTCTGGAGGCTGATTTCAAGGTCTGTCGCTTTGAGCGTAAGTTCACGCGCATTAAGTTGGAACAATATCGATTCAGTAACATCGAGTGTAGTGCGCTTGTTGCAAATTGGCTGCATAGAAGAAAGCAGCGAGATGAGCTCTTTTTGTCCCGCGGTAAATGTTGCCTTCATAGCCGGTAATCCTTACAGTGAAAATTTTTACAAACTTATGAGAGATCATACCATAAGATCAACGACTATAGAATGATGGAAAAAGAAAACTAAAATTATAAGAAGCTCCAGTCTCACTAAAGACTGAAGCCTCTTATATAATTCAGAAAAATGTTACTGCCCAATTTTTTTTAATACCAAATCGATGTAGTAAAAAGACTCAGAACTATTCTCATTATACTCTCCGACAGGAACAAGGTTGCGTAAACCTTTAAAAGATTTTCCACCCGCTATGCGACGTAGCTCTTCCCAACCAGAATCGTTGATAGGACTAAATCTACCCCCACCAGTGACCCAACGCTTCAAATTTTCGTTCATATCAATCTGCTCGGTAAGATCTCCCCAAATAGGATTGTCAAATTGATCAAATTTACTCGCTCCTTTTTCAGCGTCATCTAATATTTTTAAGATTGCTCTAGCTTTTGCATTCTGATCACCGGCATTTCTCGCTTGTGGTCTAGGCGCAACAACTTCTTGCGCCACCTGAACTCGAGCACCTCCATCACACTCAATCTCGTCAAAAGCTTGTGCTATGAATGGTAACGTATCACGCCAGCTAGGTTCATTGAGCAAGCTCTTCAGTTGTGGAAAATCACTAATTTTACATATACGGCGCAGCTCATCCCAGCCTGCAGCATCAATACCGGCATGTCCACCGCTTCCCGCTATCCAACCGTTCAATTTCTCATTAAATTCAGACTCCTGGTGACCAAGAACACTTGGCACATTTTGAGCGGCTTCAGCTTCAACCAAAATCCCTCGAATCGCTCTTGCTTTTGCTCCCTGATTACCACCAGCCACAGTCAAACTAGACGCTAGCACGAGAGGAACAATCAATGAAAAAATAAACCCCTTTATAAACCCTCCAAAATTATAATTTTCAGCATCCTTATAAGACTACCAGGTCTTATTTCAAATAATCAATAAATTTACACAGGACAAGAGCTAGCAATGAGGATGTTCTCCTAAAAAGCTGAATGTTGTGAATGCCGCTGGGGCGCCGGGAGACGTGGAATTGCCGCATTTAACGTACTTTCTAATGCGTTGTACCACCCTGTGATCTGCTGAAAAAGGTCCATTTTTTCAAGGCAAGAGCAAAAAAATTTAGCTGCTTCGCTGTTGGGACATTGGGCAAGACTAACCATAACAAGGCGTAATGATTGCCAACGAATCGCTGTGGTCTGAGGGCAGGCTCTGAGTACAATAAGCGCAAGTTCACTCACCGGAATGATATGTTTTGAGGTAGAATTCACAAGGTTTTTTACCAGCAACGCCAACAGTACGCTCATAGCTTCCGCTAGGCGCCCTGCATCCATACAAACATTAATGAGCGATTTGCGCTCCCGACCATGGGGAAAAACAATACGATGTAACTTTGGAGCGCAGAACATAAGAAGTTCTTGTACTGTAGACAGATCTCCTTCTCGGGCTGCTTGATACATGCGACAAGTTGGACATGGCATATCTTCTGGTGCTGTTTCTACACAAGAATGTTCTGCATAAACATGTCCACAAACAAAAGACTTTCCTTCTACTCCTTGTGAGCGAGAGCAAAAATAACAAAGTTCTGCAAGCTCTACACAATCAGCATTATCTTGTGTTTGCGCTGAGGGTGTACACAACAATGCACAAATAATACAGCGCGATGTTATAGACTGATTACTAAAAAACGATCCCGTATAACCAAGCGACTGTCTACTACTAAATGACAATTCATCACCACGAAACTCTCTACTAAACGGCTCTCTCTGACTATCTCTGCAATGCACAGCTTCAGTAAGAGCAATACCAACAAGTAGCATTTTCATGCCTATCTTCATAGAACCCCCTTATTACCCGCGTTCTATGCTGAATTTCTAGAAAATTTTTGCTTTAGGTTAGCCCATCCATCTACAAAAAATTTTTTTGCTTTATCAAAACCGGCAGTAACCGCTTGCACATTTTCTACATCACTAAGCAATTGGCTTAAAGCTCTAAATAGAGTTGCATCAGTACAAGGGAGAGGCCCGCCATTTTGTACAACAAAATACAGTGCCTCCCATCGATACCCTGTTGTGTGAATACACGCATGTTCGACAATCCGTACAAGTTCTTTTGGATCAACGTTACGATCTGCGATCAAAAACAGTAGTATAGTTACCGTTATTTCAAAATGACTTGTCTGCGTGGCAACATGAATAAGCGATTTTTTTACAGAATCAGACGCAAAAACTACGTTTTTTATAATGCCTTTACACAGCGTAAGCATCGCTTCTGTTATTTCACAATCTCCAGCAGCTACAGCACTATAAAGCTTACAGGGAGGACATGGCTCTGTATTTGGTGTTGATCCAACGCTCGATGTTGATGGAAAACAATGACCACACGTAAACGCTTTTTCACCAACACGACATTTCTTACAAAAAGTACACAGAGATCTTGATTCGGCATCAACTCCCATCTCTTCGGCATAAGCAAATGAGCCTTGTTCTACGCCATCAGTTTTTTCTTCCGTCGGCAACCTGCGCAGCGATGCGCAAACAACACACTCGTCAGCAGCTGATGATGCCATTGAAGGAAGTCGTTCACTACCGAACAACATTAAACTGTTGTTTGGTAGTACGGCACTTACAAAAACCAGTATCTTCATAGCCACCTTCATGGTACCCCCTTCTCATGAAACTTGCCTGACACTTATGATCATAGTGCCTACCTCCCGTTCCGGTATATAAATTTCTCTTTCCCCTGAACATAAGCTTCTTAAGCAAAGAAAGCTCTTTTAAATTTTTCATTAAAAACTCCCAACGGAGATATTTCCCGTTGGGAGTTTTTAATGAAAGAACTCGATTATGATGGACGTAACAATTTAGCTTTCATCGCTATTAATTTTCCCTCGATAGAAGCAGGAATCGCTATTTTTAGATCTCTAGCTATTTTAAAAACAGCTTCAATCATGCCTACGGTATAAACAGGCTGACCACTTACATAGGTTAAATTAATAAGGAAATCAACTACCGCTTCTTTATCCGCCAAAATTTGCGAATCTGTAATCGTTTCCTTAATACTATAAACAATCTGAGAACCCTGAATGTTGTCTTCTAGTACTACGGGCAATACAGCCCCGATGAGAGCATCTTTTAGAGCAGCTCCGCTACTGCTCGGTTCAATACGAGTTTTTGTCTCGGTAGTCTGCCAAAACAATACGACAACACCAACTTTGCCAAATACCGCAGCTTCTTTAAGACCTGTTCGTACAGCAGAGTCTCTGGTTGCATCATCGCTTATAAGATCTAGCATCTTTTCAATGGCTTTAGCCTCTGTAATTGTGCCCGATCTTGCTGCACTAATAAAATCGTCCTTAGGATTGCTATAAACCGCTCCTACGCTTACAACAACGGTAAGCCCCAATATTTTGTATAATTTTTTCATTCCCATCCTTCCTTAAGACTCCTTTAGCTCACACTACACACGCAGCCCACTTCAAGATGAGCTAGTACTAGCGTAATAAAAACAGATTAATAATTGCAATTAGATAATATATTCAAACCAGACACATACAATCATAACTTCACAAAAAATAACCCTTTGGGTACCTTTGAACCATGAATAAATATTTATTAGCCCCTCTCATATTTGTCCTCGTAGCCTGCGCGGCACCAAAAATTGACCCCATTGCCAATCTTATGAATAAGGCAATTGAGAACAAGGAAACGCCAGGTGGCGTTGTTCTCGTCAACCTCAGGGGAAAAACGGTATATCACAAAGCGTTTGGCAATAGTATGGTCTCACCACGACAGATCCCGGCGGTGAAAGATGGTCTGTACGATCTCACCTCCCTGACCAAGCTGTACACAGCAACACTCATCATGATGCTGCACGACAAGGACAAGCTTGATATTGCCAAGCCGGTTGCTACCTATCTGCCCGCATTTTCCCGTCCAGACAAAGCAACCATAACTATTGAACAGTTACTCACACACTGTAGCGGCCTACCAATCATCATTCCAACAGAAAATTTTACCCAAGGCCTTGCAAAGGCGGTCGATAATATCGCCAAGGCCGCATTAGTTTCAACGCCTGGTACCGAATATCTATACAGCGACCTAGGGTACGTTACCGCAAGCTTTTTGGCTGAACAAGTCACCGGTAAACCATTCGATGCGCTTTTAAAAGAATATATTTTCGCGCCACTTGGCCTGCATAGCACCCTCTTTACTCCGCCGGCAACAAAATTAGATACCATTGCACCAACAAATACCGATGATGGTGAGCTTCTGCATGGTGTCCCATGGTCTCCTCGCACACGGGCACTTGGCGGCATTGGCGGCCACTCTGGTCTATTTGCATCCGCAGCCGATGTTGCCACCTTCGGGCTGCTATTTTTGAATGATGGTGTTGTCAACGGCAAGCGGCTGCTTTCGCACAAAAGTGTTATGATGATGACCACCGTTCGAGACACTATGCCTCCTGGCAAGAGGCGAGCCATAGGGTTTGATTTTAACACTGACTCAGCATTTGCACGCGGCACCGTCTTTGATGAAGACTCATTTGGACATACCGGTGTCGCTGGCACTTCGCTATGGATCGATAAGAAATTGGAAACGCTTGTCGTGATACTCTGCAATCGCAGTCATGTAAACATCACCGGCAAACTAAAACAGCTACGCAGCGATATTGCTACAGTAGCGGCTAAGGTGGTGACGTGGCATCGAGCACATCCAAGCACAGGCAAAATTTCGCAAAATTTGCATTTTAATATATATTAGATGCCCCTTATCGCGGTTTCTACGCAGATAACCGTACAGGGGAGCTAGGGTATTTTTTTGCCATTTTTGTCAAAATTGACAATTTGAAATTATTAATTATAATCAGAAGACTTTGGTCTTTAAACATAAATTGGGGTATTGATTCATGAAGATTTTAGAGTTTAAAAAGACGTTTTTACTGCTTGCATCACTTGGCTTGCTCTCAACGCCAGTGATTATCGTTGGTGCTATAAGAGGAAGCACTCTTGCTCCTGTAAGAGAAGACGTCTCCGATATTGCATCGACACTTTCTACTGTATCCATATCCACTCAAGCTCCTAAAGAATCCTCTCCTCCTCTTACTGCTCCCATTGCCCTAGCTTCAAGATCGACATCTACGGAACAATATATTCCTACAGTAGGTATCTCACCTATACCGACGAGCGAAGAGATACTACCCCATCATCTTCTAGCACAATCTGACGATGCTCAAGGCCTTCATTCCCTACTTCATCAGCGTCTTGAGATGGGGCTTTTTCAACGGCATGAGAAAGACGATTCTCTAGCCATGTGGTCCGTATGCGAACAAAATACACGAGGCTGGACCATACTTCACCATGCGGTGAATAAGAGACGGCCTGAAAATATAAAGATCATTAAAGCTACCTTAAACAACGAGCAATACGGTCACCTCTTGCGTATGCAAACATTTAATAGCAAGCAAAATGCTGTGAACTTTGCGGTAGGAATAAACTCCCAAGAAATGCTCAATGAGCTCCTTGATGGGTTAGATTCCTGGACAAAAGCAACGTTCCTCATGAAAGACGGGACAATAATTTGCTCGCCAATAGTTACTGAATACATCGACGCGACGCGCAAAGAAGATCCAGAATTTGAAGCCCTTGTCGCTTTTATAAAAAATGGCACAATCTTTTACAAGCACCTTACTTCACTGCAACGAGCTGCTCGTTTTGGATCTCTTGATCACATACAAGAAATCTTCGAACATCATTCCCCATCATCAAGAGAGCATGAGGTTTGTTGGCAAAACATCTATGGGCGTACCGCATTACACGAGGCAGTTGATGGAAATCACTTTGAAGCTGTACGTATAATGTGTAGCAAATTATCGCAAGAAAATCTTGACTCTGTGCTTGGCATGAAAGACATCACCGGCCACTCTCCACTGACATCTGCAAACAATGAGCCAATGAGAGATCTTTTGAAATCATTCCAAGTAGCCCATATGCAGCGTTCTCGTTATTCTCCAGAACCAATAAGCGTTCGACAAACTTCTCGAAAAGCTCCAACTCCTGGCTATATGAGACCTACAATAACCTCCCGCATGAACGCAGTAGGCGATCAGTCAGAAGCTTTCAAACTCATATTTCAGAGATGGTACGGAGAATAAGTACAAATTTGGGATTCACAATTTAGGGACATACGGGTGAATTCTATGATCGCGGGTGATGCTTGTCGTACTCTTTACGTTGTTCTTCATCTTGCAGATGCGTATAAATTTGTACCGTCGACAAATGTGCATGTCCCAACAACAACTGCAATGAACGCAAATCAGCGCCATTTTTAAGCAAGTGGCTCGCCAACGAATGACGCAGCGTATGAGGCGAAATATCTTTTGCAATACCAGCTTTTACCAATAATTTTTTGATATAAAGCCAGTATGATTGGCGTGAAAGCGGGACCAATTTCTTTTGATAACGCGTAATGAATACATACTTGGTTGCCAACATTGGCTTGTAGCCAAAATCTGACAATGCGCCTTTGTTTTCTTTATCAGCGCACAGCGCAGGCAAGACATGATCCAAGTAATGTCGCAATGCCGTCAAAACCGCCGTAGGAACCGGCACTAATCGTTCTTTGTTTCCTTTGCCAAAAATTTGTACAAAGCCTGTCGTAAAAATAATTTGATCAAACTTGAGCGCCAAAAGTTCAGAAACTCGCATGCCGGTTGCATAAAGCAACAGAAGCATGACGTGGTTGCGGGTTCCCTTTGGGGTCATATTTTTTTGCGAAGTTATCAGAAGTTGCTGCGTCTCTTCTTCAGTCAGATACTTAGGAAGTCGCCTGGTCAACTTAGGAAAAATGAGCGCCTTGCCCAGATCGGGCAAGGCGTAGTTTTTTTGTACAAAGGCATAGAAATTTTTCAATGTCGAAACTTTACGCGACACGCTGGCACTTTGCAGTGATCGGTCGTTAAGCAGCTTAAGATACTGCTTGAGATGTTGCTTGTCACACTTAAGCAAAGTTGTTTTTTTCTGCTTAAGGAAAATGATAAGATCCTTTAAATCACTTTCATATGCCATAACCGAGTTTTTACTCAGCCGCTTTTCGGCAATAAGATACGAAACAAACGCGGCTAAGGGATCATGGCGTTGCGACATAAGCCTCTTTTCTTAATAGCACTTGGCTATCAAGATATCGCGAGAACTTGGGCTTGTGCAATTGAAGCAGCTTTTGTGTTTGTTTTCGTTGAGCAGACAACGAATTGTTCCCTTCACCGCCTTGAGCTCAAGCTCACATAACTGCCCGCCGCACCAACCAACTTGGAACATGCCGTTGTCAGCGTCCAGCTTAGCGCCAAATTCACTCAACTTGTCAGCTTGATGCCATTGGCTGTTGCGTCTCTCTTTTGCTTTGTCGAACAGAGCCTTTTGAATAGACTCAAGCAAGACATTAACATCTTGTACCACGTTACCAAAGCCAGCAAACGTTTTCTTTTTCGTCTTATCTTGTTCCATGCGATTCACAAGCACTACATGTTGCGCGGTAATATCTTTAGGTCCAATTTCCATCCGTACCGGCACCCCACGAGCTTCCCAGTGATAAAATTTTGCACCAGGCGTTTTGTGCTCATCAGCGTCGATTACAACGCGTACACCAGCTGCACGCAACTCAGTTGCAATCTTTTGAGCAGCTGCAACAGTGTTGACCTTCTCTTCGTCACTCTTAAAAATTGGCACGATGACAACTTGTGTCGGCGCAATGCGTGGTGGCATAATAAGACCTTGCTGATCGCCATGAGTCATAATAAGTGCCCCGATCAATCGGGTTGTTGCACCCCAACTTGTACAAAACGGTGATTGCAAGGTGCCATCTTGAGCCTGGAAGCGAACCCCAAATGAGGCGGGAAAACTCTGCGACAGAATGTGACTGGTTCCCATTTGCAATGCTTTACCATCTTGCATAAGACCTTCAAATGTGAAGGTAGTATCGGCGCCAGGAAATCGTTCATACGGCGTTTTTTCACCAATAACTACCGGTATCGCCAAATACTCCTCAGCCAATTGCCGGTAATGTTCAAGCATAGTAAGAGACATAGCACGCGCTTCTTCATACGTTGCATGAGCAGTATGACCCTCTTGCCATAAAAATTCAGTGGTACGTAAGAAGGCTCTTGTGCGCATTTCCCAGCGAACAACATTGGCCCATTGATTAACTTTAAGCGGCAAATCCCGCCATGATTTTATCCAGCGTGAAAAAGCATCATAGATAATGGTTTCAGACGTCGGTCTAATGACATAAGCCTCTTCAAGAGACTTGCCGCCAGCGTGCGTCACCACAGCAACCTCAGGAGCAAAGCCCTCAATATGTTTCTCTTCACGACGCAAAAATTCTTCAGGAATCAGCAACGGAAAATAGGCGTTTTCAACGCCCTCTTGTTTAATTTTTTCATCTAAAATGCGCTGAATGCCTTCCCATACAGCATACCCGTTGGGCTTGATTATGAAGCACCCGCGGGTCGGACTGGTATCTACCAGGTCCGCCTGTACGATAACCTCTTGGTACCATTCTGGAAACGACGTCTTAATATCCGGCAATGTATTCGTACTCACAACCACACCTCTGAATTTTTACATCCCTACTCGTCAAAAGGCCTTAGCAGGTTACGTAAATTTGATAAAACTGGATCTATTACCTTAACCTTTGGCGCAAACGTTTCAGTCACTACAAAACGAACACCCTCTTGCGCATCAGCGTCATTGATTGCCCTGACATGGAAAAAATGACCCTGATTTTCTGGTTCATAATCTTTACCCTCTTTCAACGCTTCATACGCCTTTGCAGAGTGAACATTTGTGTTGATAATGAAGTCAAACTTATTGCCGTCTTTAGCTCGGAATTTTTCAATACGCTTTTTCATGTCATGGCGCAACCCACCCTGACGAACTTCATCACAGTGATCTACACGATCATCAGGCAGATTGTCCTCGCAATAAAAACGAGGATCACCATCAGCATCAACCAATTCACGATCACGATACCTCACATCACCAGCAATTTTTTCTGGCTGAAGATCAACTCGTGAGTGCACAAATAACAATGCGTTATCATCAACCTTGAACCCAAACTCCTGCTTATCATCGGCAGCTTGATCAAATTGTCCCAACAGACGTTCTATATCATCATTTTCAAGCCAATTCGTACTTACGATGCGTCTCTTTTTTCCTGGACGTCGTACGGCGTCTGCATGAGCCTGCATAAGATCTTTTGTTGTACCTTTGAACCGTTCATAACGATCTTTATCACAGAAAAGATTTTTATATTTATCCAAATCACCCTCAGCCGCTTGTGAACACCAAGCCGCATACAGCGCTTTAACCCCACAATCAGCAGCTTTTTGTGAACCAAGCACTAGCTGAGCATCATGCTCTTGTAAGAATTTTTGTAGTGCAGTTACTTTAGCTTCTTTGTATTTAGTCCAATAGTAATAGCCCACGCCGCCTGCTGTCGCTAGAAACACGACACCGCCGATAGTGAGATAAGGATGCGCTTTTACAAATTCTGCAGGCCTCACCATGAAGGTGTCAACTACACTGTCTAAGAAAGAAAAATCAAAAAACTCACTAGTCAACACGAAACGATCAAGCTCATCAAGCAACACAATCACCGCAGCAATTGCTTCTCTATCAAGATCTTGTGACGCTGAGGAGGTTGAAAGCTGTGCAACATAGCTTGCCATTAGATATTTTTTGTACTCAGATAAATCATTTTTCAAAGAGCGCACTATTACCTTACTCGGCCAAGCAGTTACATCAATTTTCTTAAAAATAGCATACAATTTTATCTTGATTCCAGGCGATCTTGTAAAGGCACTTCGCCCAAGCAACTCATCAACAGTACCCATCAACGCCGCCGTCTTAGCGGTATGACTTCGAATAAAATCTTTTTTCTCTTGGGATTGATCTTCGTCAATCATAAGTACAGAAGCGACATTGCCCAAATACTCAACAAACTGTTGCGTTGGCGGAAGTTCTGCAGTAAAAACCAATTGCTGCTCAGCTGTACACAGCGGCTGCAGCAATGAGAAAAAAAGTACCAAAATAAAAGAAAAATTCGTATGCTTCATACTTGTCCTACAATGTGTTTCCAGTACGGTCACACCCAATTTAAATCGAAGGTGCCTCAGTATATGGACAAAACCGGAAAAAGCAAAAGCGGCATCCTCTTCGTCGTCTCTGCACCGAGTGGCTGCGGCAAATCAACGCTCGTAGCCAAAGCGCTTGCCAGGCTGAATAATCCCGCTCACACCATCTCTCGCATTGTCACCTATACAACGCGACAACCACGCACCGGCGAGATCAACAATCAAGACTATGTTTTTGTACATAAAGACGAATTTGCTGCATTACAGGCAGCAAATCATTTCTGCGAAGTTACCATCTACAACGACAACTTGTATGGATCACCACGCGCGTTCCTCGACCGCTTACCGCACGGGGAATCGTTTATTGCCATCACCGACCGCGCTGGCCTGGCATTTTATAATAAATTATGCGACGCAGCGATTTGCATATGGATTAGCCCGCCTTCTATGGAGGTTTTGGCACAACGTCTCACGGCGCGCGGAAGCGAAACACCTGAATCTTTGCGCCGCCGCCTAGATCTGGCAGCGCTCGAAATTGAGCAAGAAAAAAGCTCCACACTTTGTCAGTACCACATCGTCAACGACAATCTGGAAACTGCCACGGAGGAGCTT
>JAHFBQ010000069.1 GCA_023249935.1 bacterium | reverse complement strand
CGTCCCATTCTTTCTTTCTGTATAAAATTTCGTATGCAGGTAGTTGCTGCTGTTGTGCTGTTAATGTTTTTAACCGTTCCAGTTTTTTTCAATTTAGGTTCTGAGTTTATGCCTCCGCTGGATGAGGAGGATATTTTCTTTATGCCTATCACCGTTTCGGGTATTTCTATTGAGGCGGCCAAGGATTTATTACAAAAACAAGATAAAATTTTGAAGAGTTTTCCTGAGGTTGATCTTGTTTTTGGTAAGGCTGGGCGTGCGGAAACAGCGACAGATCCAGCCCCTTTATCAATGATTGAAACAGTCATAAAGCTGCATCCCAAGTCAAAGTGGCGCCCCGGTATGACAAAGAAACGACTTCTAGAAGAAATTGACAAGGCCTTGCAATTTCCTGGCGTACAGAATGCATTGACGATGCCGATCAAAGCTCGCATTGATATGCTCACAACTGGTATAAGAACCCCAATAGGTGTAAAAATTTTTGGTAAAGACTTTCAAGAGATCCAAAATATTGGTGAGCAGTTAGAGACAATTTTACGCAAGGTTCCTGGAACGCGAAGTGTTTATGCAACGCGTGAAGTTGATGGATTTTATATTGATTTCATTCCTGATAGAGCTGCTCTTGCGCGGTATGGATTGTTGGTATCTGATGTGTTTGAGATAATTGAAACATCGATCGGTGGGCTTGATATTGATACAACTATAGAAGGTCGTGAGCGCTATAAAATTAATGTTCGCTACCCACGTGAGCTTCGAAATAGTGTTGATCAACTAAGAAATATTCTTGTACCGATTAAAAGGCTGCAAGAAAGTAAAAATGGCATGCTTAAAGATGGTATGTCAGGAGAGAGTATGGATCGGGTCAAGCACATACCACTCGGACTTCTAGGGAAAATAGAATCGGTTATGGGACCTGCTATGATCAAAAATGAGGGGGGTGAATTAAGCGGGTGGGTTTTTGTTGATACAACCAATGAAGACATTGGTGGCTATGTGCAGCAGGCTAAACAAGCAGTGACACAAAAATTGTTACTACCAGCTGGTTACCATCTTAAATGGACTGGTCAGTATGAATATTTAGAGCGAACTAGATCATTAATGCATTGGGTTATTCCTCTTACTTTACTCATTATTTTTATTCTCTTATTTCTCCAGTTTGGAGGAATTGCGCAGACGCTGATCGTGATGCTTTCTGTACCATGTGCTGCTCTTGGTGCTGTGTGGATCCTGTTTTTTTATCGATACAATACCTCCATTCCTGTGTGGGTTGGTATGATTGCTCTTCTTGGTATTGCTGCTGAACTTGCAGCGATGATGGTTGTGTATCTTGATGAGGGGTACAAGGAGTGGTCTGAGCAGGGCCGTCTTAAGCAGAAGGATGATGTTGTATCTATGGTTATAGAACACGGCTCTTCACGGGTAAGACCTTTATTCATGTCCATTTTTTTAGATATTGTTGGGCTTATACCCATTATGTTGAGCTCGGGAGTTGGGGCTGATATTGCGCAACACATTGCGGTGCCCCTGTGGGGAGGACTTATCAGTCTAACTATTTTGACGCTCCTGATTATTCCGGCTATTTATGTCATATGGCGAAGTGCGTACTTACCAAAACAAATATAAATAAGCAGGTCCGTGTACGATTGGGTTGTTGTGGAAAAGAAAAATAAAGAAAATGAGTAGTAAGAAAAATTACAATGAAGCATGATTTTTGATGATATGATTTCGCAACTTCATTGAGTATGGGGCTTGTACATTTACGTCGAATGGACTCTCCAAAAAGATGTTGTGTCTCAGGATGGTAAGGGTGGTAAACGAGCCATGCGCGTCTACCCGCCGTGGGACGTTACCGAGAGCCGTCAGGCGCGGCAGACACAGCAGTGGCAGTTAAACTACTTTCTAGAGGTGCCAGATCAAGTGTCTGTTGATGGCAAGCTGGTAAAGAAGCTCTATTTTTCATTTTCTTGAGAATCATCCCACGTACAAGGCATTATTACTCTAAAGCATCTTTCATAGTGTTTTGTTTGAAGGGGGACTTATGAAGATGATTGTGAGCATGCTGACCGTTATTCTTTTTGGGCAAGGGCTTATCGCTGCTGATGCCGATCACCAAAAAACACTTTCCATAACGCCATCACCGCTTCTGCTGCATGTTGATGTTGCACAGGTGGATGCAAGTTGTTCTTTGTGTGAAAATCTGGAAAGTTGCAAGTTAATTGGTTTGAAGTGCGAGGACAATGTGCATTATTTTCATCCCATTTGTTTGCAAGTGAGTATGGAAGAGCAATCTCCTCACGTGCCATGTTCTTGTCCAACATGCCATAGATCAATTACTGCAGAAGAGTTCATAGCTATTTTCGGAGCTCATTAATGTAATGCTAGCCACTTGTCAAACATGCGAGTGACTGACCGTTCCTCAGTAGGTAGCTCATTGCGGTCTTTTCCAACCCAGCGCAGTTCTTTTGATTCGTTGTTTTGTACGATGTCTTCGTTGCTTGTTACCTGAAGTAAAAAACGTATGTCGTAATGATAGTGTTCGGCTTCGCGTTTGTTTGCAGGAATGAGATGAACGTCGATGTCGAAAATTTCTTTCGATAGTGGTGCGATTCCCATGATGCCCGATTCTTCTTGAGCCTCTTTAATCGCCACCGCCAACACGTCTGGATCGCCATCGCAGTGGCCGCCGAGTTGAAACCATTTATCAAGTTTTGTGTGGTGCATGAGCAAGGCATGTGTTTTATTTTTATTCAAAAGCCAAGCTGAGGCGGTGATGTGACCTACGGCTAGAGTTCGCTCAAAGCAATCTGAGTGTTCTTGGACAAAAGAAATAATATCTTTTTTGAAGATAATTTCTTCTGAGGGTGTCGGAAAATAGTTTGCGAGCAGGTCGAGTAAGGGTTGTCGAAGATTCATACTGTTGTGTCTCCTGTCCTATTTATTCAGGATCTCCTTCTTCTCCTTCACTCTCATACATAGCAATTTTATCTCTCTCTTCAACTGGGCAAATTGCTGCAACATCTCCTGTTGTGATACTCTGATTGCACGTAGGACAATTTGGCCAACCACGAGGAATTCCCGCCTTGTGAACATGAGCTTCTAAGCAGGTTTTGTGAAAGTGATGATCATAACAACAACTAAGCATCCTAGCGGTGTAATCAACGGCGCGTTTACAAAGCACACACTGTTGTCCATCTGCCACTGCTTGTTGCAGGGCAACATCCCTGTGTTGTTGTACTAGAGCTTGAGCTTCTTCATTAGTGCTAGCTTCTTCTACAAAACTACCCTCGGTCATGCGCAATGAACTATTAATTTTTTTATGTTCTAGCAACTTTGTCAGTGCGTCAATATTCACGCGATCTGCATGCAAAATCATTCCTAATGGTGTGCCGAGTGGAAAGGTTGTAGATGATTCGTTAACACCATCGATGTCATATTGCATAAGCACGTTAATAAACGCCAATGCGGCTGGATCGGTCATTACTCGTTCGATAACCCGCTCCCACAATAAACCAGATCCAAAATTGGTTTGACAATAATGTTTTGCAGTCAGCCCACCTGCATGTAATACAGTTATAAAATCTTGTACCTTGTTTGCTTTAAAAGCCTTTTCTAAGAGCGTTGCGTCATATTGTTTTGTAGCACTCAGCGAATCGTCAGAACCACTTCTCAAATCAGCGGCACTTGGGAATGGTTTTAACACTCCACTGCGCTCTCTGCGAAAGCTTCTCTGTGCAGCTTCGCGAGAGCTCTTTTGTGCGGCATCGGCGCACGACAATGTTCCTAAGAGGGCGCAGAGTAATCCAAATATCTTCATCATCATGAACTCCCATGTTTATGAGCACAATGCAAGCTTTGATATTAAAATCAATATCAACCTTAAATGAAATATAAGTCAATGTTGCAGTGCAACACATTGCTAAAAATCTATCGTGAAGCTAATGCAATGAGCTCGCGTCCCACTGCCGCAATACCAAAACAAGTCAGTAAGACTCCAGCAACTTTATTGATTAATGACAATGTATGCAAGGAAATTTGGCGACGGAAATAAGTCAGAGTGCCGAGCAAGCAAACAACCACAAGCAACGCGCCTATGATGACACCAAAAACTAATGCTAGTGATGAAGCAAGCGTGTTTGAGGCGACGTCTAATCCTCCAAAAATAACGGTGTAAGAAATAATAGTTACAGGATTAGTGAGCGTGAGCAAAAATGTTGAAAACCATGCGTGAAATTTTCCGCTGGTTGTGATTACGTTTTCGTTTAGAGGCTCGATATGTCTGATATACGTAGTAATTCCTAGATAAATGAGAAATAGACCTCCAAGCAACACAATAAGTGATTGATAGGCTAAGAGATAATGCGCGATAATGGTTAGTCCCGCAACTGCGATTAATGCATATAAACAATCAGCTGTAATGGCTCCTAGGCCGCATAGCAGCCCTACAAAAGCACCATCATTGAGTGTGCGTTGGATGATAAGAAAGAAAATTGGACCGGGAATAATTGCCATACTGATGCCAAAAACTATGCCTTTGAGCAAGCCGAGCATTGGGATATCCATGAGACTTCCTTTCTTGCGCAATACTTTATTTCTAATCAATCATGTCTTGGTTGAATAAATGATGTAAATAACGATCAGGATTGTCTAGAAAAGACTTGGTAATTTTATAGTGTTCTGTGTTGGTGTATGCAATTGATGTTAAAGCTTGTGCATCACACGAGTAAATGGTTGCTTCTGGATAAGCCAATAGAATTGGTGAATGCGTTGCGATAATAAATTGTGCATGGGATTTTGTGCACAGGTCATTAATGATAGCCATTAATGATAATTGACGTTGGGGCGATAAAGCTGCTTCTGGTTCATCGAATATATAGAATGCATTTTCTGATAGGCTGTGTTTAAAAAAAGATAAAAAGCTCTCGCCATGGGATTGTTCATGAAGTGATTTGCCGCCGTATGGAATATAGGCTTTGCCATCGAAGCTGTTCAAATAATCAATGTGGTTGGCGATATTAAAAAAGCTTTCTGCTCTGAAAAAATACCCATGATGTGGCTTGTAGCGCCAAGAGAGTGTGATACTGTCTGCCAATTTTTGCGTACCAGAATATGTTTTTTCTTCTGATGTCTTGAAATGTATATTTTTACTGCCGCCCTCAGCGCTAAAACCTGCGTTATGAGCTATCGCCTCAAGGATGGTCGATTTGCCTGTACCATTTTCACCAACAAAAAAAGTGACTTGAGTTGGAAAACTAATCTCTTTTAAGTTTTTAATAATGTTGAGCGAGAAGGGATAGTTGGTAGCATCACTTGACGGTGTAAATTTTGCTTTGTCTAACAATGGGCCATCAAGATGAGACAAGGCGCTTTTAGATAGCTTTTTCATGGCTCTCACCTATTGAATTACTGGTAGATAGGGGACTTCTTGGAGTTTTGCTTCAGAATACAAAACAAGTGTTTCGTCTTTTTGTATGCCTCTTGTTGCAACGAGGATGGGATGTAAATAACGATGTATAATCTTAACGTTTGCCAGCTCTGGGTTGTCATAGCTGATAAATAGCATGTGATAGTAGTCGAGGGTGGCCACCGCCTCATCCTTCTTAAAATCTCGCCAAGCTAGACCAGTACTGCGCGCATTGGCTTTGAGAGCCTTTGCAAGAGTCTGTGGAGTAGGAAGTTGTCTTCTCATCATTGCATGGTTTGCGGTTGAAAACGAGGTTAACAAAGCGAGAGCTGTAATTTTTTTGATTAAATTCATCATGATCTCTTTAATGTGGAGGCTGGTTGTGTTGATGGTGTTTTGAATAAACAGTGTTCATAGAACGTAGCCTGGCTGCGCCGGGCGTAGCTCCAAAGGAGCGAAGCCTGGTGTGCCTAACAGGACTCGAACCTGCGGCCTAGCGATTAGGAATCGCTCGCTCTATCCACCTGAGCTATAGGCACGTAATGATTTCATTCTGGCTGTGCCAGGCGTAGTTCGTAGGACGTAGCCTGGTGCGCCCGACAGGGGTCGAACCTGTAACCTACGGATTCGAAGTCCGGCACTCTATCCAATTGAGCTACGGGCGCATGTAAAAATAAGTCTCTATTTTTTACCAGAAAAAAGAGTTTTTTGCTAGGAAACATTTAAGATAGGGTGCGTTTATTGATGAGTTAAATAAGAAATAAAGCTGTTATTGTACGTCGTCCCGGCGAAGGCCGGGATCCAGGCTCTGTGCGGATAAATTTATTCGAGGATTTGTTTTTGATTTGTCTTAATTGTCAACGAAGTTTACATTTCTTAAGTTGTTCTTCTTTGCGAAATAAAATCTGGATTGTATCTTGATGCCCTCTTTGAGGGTGGTAGAATACGCCATAAACAAGGGAGTGACGCCGTTTAACCTGGATTGGTTATAAATAACCGATGGGATCTTGGACGCACTCCCCAA
>JAHFBQ010000021.1 GCA_023249935.1 bacterium | reverse complement strand
ACAATAAATGAGAGGGTGAGGTGTGATGCTTGAGTTTCGTGTCCTGTTGCTTGGTGTGTTGCTGACGTCTGCTATTGCGATTGCAGATGGTGATAAAGTGGCACAGGAATCGTTCATCATCAAAAAGCAGTCGGATGAAAATACCGCAAAACTTTCTAAAAATGCTCTTAAGGAGCGTATGGGAGAAGCGGTGCGTGAGTCTATGCACGCATTGTTTGATAACGCTTCCTGCGTTGTACAGATCCAGAAAGTACAAGGATCTGTAGCAGCTGAGAGTTGTGAGTTGCATGAGAAAATTATTACGTTGCAGCGCAAATTTTCTAACATTGCGGAGAGCTTGATTGAAGGCAACACAGTGTACAAGAAAAAGCCGAAAAAAAATCTCGAGGCAAGCTTGCTCTTGCTGCGGTCATGTGAATCTGAATTTAAGCAAGCAAAAACGCAGCTTGTCGTTGGAGCTGCTCAGACCCCAGCAATACTGAAAGAAGTGGCTACAAAATTTGCTTTGCTGCAAGATAAGATCGAACAAGATATTTGTCTTAAAACTGTATGAATAAGGTATTTATTGTTACCGGCGAAGTGTCAGGAGATCTGGTAGCTGCTTGGTTTGTACAGCATAAGATTAAACAAGTAATTCCTGGAGAGGTTTATCTTGAGGGAGTTGGTGGCGATGCGCTTATGGCTTGTGGTGTTGCGCTGCATAGCTCGTTTAAAAAATTGAATGTTGTTGGTTTGGTTGAGATTATCAAGCGACTGCCAAACATCTTGCGAATTATGCGTCAACTTGCAGATCATATTGTTACGCAGCGATTTTCACATGTGGTGCTTGTTGATTTCCCTGGCTTTAACATGCGTCTTGGTGTTTTACTTAAAGCTCGTAATTCAGCATTAAAAATTATTTATCTGGCACCGCCGCAGCTGTGGTGTTGGGGTCAATGGCGGCTCAAGTGTCTCAAAAGAATTGCCGATGAGTTGGTTGTGTTGTTCCCTTTCGAAGTTGCTTGGTATCGGCAGCATGCGGTGGCGGTGCGGTATCTTGGCAATCCAGTTGCCGATCGTGTTCTTCCCGCGGTGCGACAGTCGTTGATGCCTCGTTTTCGTTTGGGCGTGTTCCCCGGCTCACGTGTGCAGGAGGTTGAAAACTTTGTACCTCTTTTGCGCGAAACGCTTTCTTCGCTGTTAGAAAAATTCCCGCAACTGGAGGTGGCAATTTTTCAAGCTTCGCACATAGAGAGAGTGCTGCTCGAACCGCTCATACAGATTGCAGGAGATCGAACGGTTGTAGTAAACTCAGAGGATCGTCTTAGCGCCATGCAATCATGTGCTGTAGCGCTGACCAAGGCTGGAACGGTGACGTTAGAGCTTGGTTTACTTCGTATCCAAACGGTTATTTTTTACAAAGCGCATTGGCTGACTTACGCGCTTGCTAAAACATTGGTCTCGATTGATCGTATGGGGCTTCCTAATATTATTGCTCAAGCTGATTTAATGCCTGAATTTATTCAGCACGATTGTACGGCGGCAAAGTTGGTGGTTGCGGTGAGCAAGGTGTTGATCTTGTATCAAAAAAATGAAGCTGCTTACGTAGAAAACCGAGAACAACTTGCACGACTTGAGCAACTTTTTGCTCAAACACCATAAATTTTTTCTCATTTTGCTAAAACCTCTTTTTGGCTATAGGCTGCAACTGTTTTGCGTTAAATTTTTTACGTAAGGAAAAGTTATGGCTAGTTACAACCGTGTTATCATGATAGGCAACTTGACCCGTGATCCAGAAATTAAACAACTTACCTCCGGTCAATCGGTATGTCGTTTCAGCATTGCCTCGAGCCGTCAATATAAAAACCGCCAGTCCGGTGCCACAACGCAAGAAGTGTGTTTTATTGATATCGATGTCTGGGGAGCGCAGGCGGACCCATGCAAGCAATATCTCACCAAGGGAAAATCAGTCCTCGTTGAGGGTCGTTTGAAACTTGATTCTTGGCAAGATGCTGAAGGCAACAAGCGCAGCAAACATACCATAACAGCAGATACAGTGACTTTTCTATCGCCATCTGCCGGTGCGCAAGATGATGCTGGCATGGGTAGTGATGAGCCGCTAGCTCAATTTGATCAAGAAACAATAAAAAATAATCCGGCGATGAATAGCGTTATGCAGCAAGTTGAAAAAGCTAAAAAATCTGTCAAGGCAAAAGCACCCGGAGCAACCGGCGGTGAAGTGACGTTTAAGGATGAAGCTCCTTTTGAAGACGACTTACCATTCTAAAGAAATGTTAATGTACGGCGTGTCGTAACAGACACGCCGCTTTTTTTTGCCTACTTGCCAAGTGTGGTATACTGGTCGGGTTGAGTTTTTTATAAACCAAATATTGAGTGGGGTAGTCATGCAAGATATAGCCTGTTTATATTGGACTATTAATAGTGAAGAACGTGCTCGAGCGTTGGTGGCTGAGCTTATCGAGAATAAACTGATTGCTTGCGCCAACGTTTTGCCTGGTGTTAGCATGTACCCCTGGCAGGGTAGCGTGCATAAGGAGCAGGAAGTTTTTGTGTTGTGTAAGACGACTGCGGATCGTCTTACAGAAGCAATGATCTACCTTGAAAATGCACATGATTATGATGTGCCCTGCATAACGTCATGGATAGCTGGAGCAGGTGCTGCGTATGCCGGCTGGGTGACGTCGGTTACGAATATATAGCGGATTGGATCCCGGATCCTGGTCCGGGATGACAGGAGAGAGTATGATGAACAGGTTTCTAGGAAAAGCATTATTGGGGCTGGTGTTGATCACCGGCGTGGTAAGCGCCATTGAATTACCAGTGAGATATAAAGTTGGTGCGTTTGATGTTACGCAGCGCAAGACAACAGATAACTGGGTTTCAAACATTGATCTGCGTTACAGCAGTGTGAGCACGCGTGATGGATATGACAACAACTCACAACGAACCTCTGCGCTAGATGTTTTTGGAAACACCAATATAGTGCGTCTTGGTTTTGGGCTTGAGCCATTTGCTGCAACGCCGAATATAGCAAGGTTCTGGACGCATGGATATGATCCTGCTGCAGGAATTTTGCCTGTTCCTGCACCGGTAGCTCCTTTTGGTCGTCTTGATAGTGGTGCACAAAATCCTGTTAAAATTACAGGGCGGGTTGCTGCTCAGGAGTTGACGCTTAATCTAGAACAAAACCTGTTTTCAGGATTTTTTGCTCAGTGCTATGTACCATTTCGTTCGCTTACCATTGATAATATTGGTTATCAAGTTGTAGGTTCGCAAGATTTACCTGGGCTTGCAGGAACAGTAAGTAATTTTGTTGAAGTCGAGTTGCCACGCATCATGCGTGAACAGGGGATGGAAGCACCTCTTACAGTCTATCGTAAATCGGCGGTGTCAGAAGTAATAGCTGGTTTGGGGTGGCAAGGTTTTAATAACAAAGGTTTTGGAGTTATCCAAGATGCAACAGGGCGCGTGTTCATTGGTGCAATTATTCCCGGTGGTGGTAGACGTGACAATGCCTATCTTACTGGCTTCCCGCTAGGCTATGATGGGTTTTTTGGGGTGCATACGCGCATTGAACTTGAAGTAGGTATACAAAAATGTTTTGCGCTTGGCATGGCAAGTAGCGTTAATATTTTCTTTCAAGATACCCGTACAAATCGCGTTATGAGCGATGCTGAAAAAAAACAGGCAGGTCTGCTGTCGTTGGCGCTTGCTCGTGTCAATGTTGATCAGGGGCCTGTGTGGGATGTGAGTGCTTATGCAAAACTGCAACGGATTTTTTATGGACTTACCGGCTTTGTGGGCTACTCATTCAGTAGGCAAGAAGAAACCAAGCTCTTGGTGAAAGATGATAAATATCTTAATGCAGCGGTACAGCGGTATATGCAACAAGTGCCGCCTCGGTTTTTGAATATGAATGATGTGATTAACTGTGATCAACGTCTTCGGTCATGGGAGCGTCAGATGCTGCATTTGAGCATTGGCTATGATTTTAGACTTCATGCCAAAGCGCTCGTTCTAGCACCAGCAATCAACTTTGAATATGCTTATCCAATTGATGGTCGCCGTGTTATGACCGGTAAGTACTTGGGTGGTACAGCTTCTGTGCAATTTAAGATGCCGTTCTAAGGGTAATGACGAATGTTTTCTAAATGATCCAAACGTGCTACACTCTTGCCTATTGTAAAATTTGACCCAGGCTTCGCCAAGGCTACGCCGAGCAGGTCCTGGACGATAAAATAGTGTAAAAGGTTTGGCATGAACATTATCCCGCAGTTGAGGCAGGCATTGGTAAGCGTTATCAGTACGCTTGCTGAGGTTGTGCCGGCAGAACTAATCAATCTTGAAGTGAAATTAAATATCGAAAAGCGTGATCAGTTCGGCGATGTAAGCTGCAATGTTGGTTTGCTGTTGGCCAAGAAAATGCAGCTGTCTCCACGCGAGGTTGCACAGCGCGTCAAAGTTACAATCGAAGCGCGTCAAGATTATCCCTGGACCCTGCTCGAAAAAATCGAGATAGCTGGGCCAGGGTTTCTTAACTTCTACTTCAAGCCTGAAGTCTGGTTACAGGGAATGCAGGAATTGCTCACAAGCCCAAAAAATCTTTTCGGTCTGCAAAAAAATGAAAAGCCATTAGCCTATCATCTCGAGTTTGTTAGTGCTAATCCAACAGGGCCAGTCCATCTTGGCGGTGGTCGTGGTGGTATCATTGGTGATGTCATTGCCCGCGTTTTAAAATTTTTAGGTCATCGCGTTCATACCGAGTACTACATCAATGATGCTGGTAATCAGATAAAGCTGCTGGGGCAATCATTCAAAGCGCGTTGCTTTGAGGCGCTTGGTGTTGCGTTTACCTTTCCCGAGGGTGGTTATGCGGGTGATTACCTGATGCCGGTTGCTGCCATCTGCGTCAAAGAGCATGGTAAGGCACTTTTAGAGAAGTCAGATGATTTCTTTGAAATGTATGCAAAAGATGCGTTGCTCAAGGTGATCAAACAAGATCTTGGTGACTATGGCGTGCATTTTGATACCTGGTTTTCAGAAAAGTCTTTGCACGATGATGGCTCTGTCTTCGCCGCCATTAAACAGTTGCAAGACAAAGGTCTCGCGTACGAAAAAGATGGCGCTCTCTGGTTTAAGGCAACCGAATTTGGTGATGACAAAGACCGTGTCTTGCGTCGTAGTAACGGTGAGATGACCTACATTGCAGCAGACGTTGCCTATCATAAAAATAAATTTGATCGAGGGTTTGATCGTCTCGTTGATATTCTTGGTCAAGACCATCATGGGTATGTGAAGCGACTTCAGTCTACGATGGAAGCACTAGGCTATCCGTCAGCTCATCTCGATATCATTGTGTACCAGCTTGTCTCGCTTAAAGAAAACGATGAACTGGTTCGCATGTCCAAGCGGGCGGGGACCTTTACCAAGCTTTCAGACGTGGTAGAGACCGTAGGCAAAGATGTGGCTCGCTATTTCTATCTCAACCGTCGAGCTGAAGCTCATCTTGAATTTGATTTAGGCGTTGCGCTTAAGCGTAGTGACGAAAATCCTGTTTTTTACCTGCAGTACGCCCTTGTCCGAGCATCAAGTTTGTTGGCTAAGGCGAAAGAAGAACAGGCGTTGCTGGGGTTTGTTGTTGAAGCAAACACGCTCCATGAACATGCGCTGGTTGGCGATGATGAGTTGGTAGTCTACAAAAAAATTCTAGGGCTTTATGATGTTTTACGAGCAGTTGGTGAGAACTATCAAACGCATCTGCTGGCGTGCTATGCCTATGAGCTGGCGATGGTGTTTCATGCGTACTACACAAAAAATAAAATTATTGATCGTGAGAACATTGCCCAAACCAAGGGGCGTCTGGTGTTGGTAAATCTCTTTAAAGATACACTGGGTCTCTGTTTACAACTTCTTGGTGTTGAACAACCTGAAAGAATGTAGCTGTTATGGATATACGCTTAAAACAAGATTTTAACCTCAAAGATTTTCCAACGAATCGGATTAGAAATTTTTCGATTATTGCTCACATCGACCACGGCAAATCGACGCTTGCTGATCGCTTGCTTGAGATGGCCGGTACAATTTCAAATCGTACTAAAAATGAACAGGTGCTTGATAAATTACAAGTGGAGCGTGAGCGCGGTATTACGGTCAAGGCACAAACGGCATCGTTGTTTGTTGAATACAAAGGTGATGTGTATCTGCTTAACTTGATTGATACCCCGGGCCACGTCGACTTTAACTACGAAGTTTCGCGGTCATTGGCGGCGTGTCAGGGTGCGTTGTTACTCGTTGATGCGGTGCAGGGCGTGCAGGCGCAGACTATGGCAAATTTTTATCTTGCCTTTGAGGGCGATCTAACGATTATTCCAATCATCAATAAAATTGATATGCAAGCGGCTGATCCTGAACGTGTTGGTCGTGAGATGGACAAAGCGTTCGACGTTAAAAAAGAAGAAACGCTTCTCATCTCTGCAAAAGCGCGGATGGGGCTTGAAGCAGTATTTCCTGCGGTGATTGAACGTGTTCCGGCGCCAAGGGGTGATGCAAATAAACCGTTCAAAGCATTGCTTTTTGATTCATGGTATGACGATTATCGTGGTGTGATCTGCTTGATTGAAGTGATTGATGGCTCAATTCAAAAGGGTGATAAAATTCAATCGGCTAACACTGGTCAAGAATATGAAATTCTTGAAATCGGTATCATGTACCCAGATCCATTACAAAATACGGCGTTGTATACCGGGCAGGTGGGTTACATTATCGCTGGCCTGAAGACGGTTAAAGAAGCGCGTGTTGGGGATACTTTTTTCAAGCCAAAACAACCAGTTGAGCCGTTGCCAGGTTTTAAGCCAGCAAAATCAATGGTGTTTGCGGGGATCTATCCGGTAGATGCAACCGACTTTGATCTGGTTCGTGATGCGGTTGAAAAACTAACGCTTAATGACCCAAGTGTGCATGTTGAGAAAGAAAGTTCGCAAGCACTTGGTCTTGGTTTTCGCTGTGGATTTCTTGGTTTGTTGCACATGGATGTTTTTAGACAACGCTTGGAGCAGGAATACAGTGTCGACATTATTGCTACGTCGCCAAGTGTGTTATACAAGGTAAAGTTGACGTCTGGCAAAGAGCAGATGATCGAGAACCCTGCAGAATTTCCTGAGCAAGTGAGAATCGATGAAGTGTATGAGCCGATGATTAACGGCACAATCATTACGCCAAAAGAGTATCTTGGGAATTTGATGAAGCTTTGTCAGGATCGCCGTGGCGAACAAACGGCGATGACTTTCTTAGACGAAAATCGCTTGGTACTTAAGTACACACTGCCGCTCAGTGAAATTGTGACTGACTTTTATGACAAGCTCAAATCGGTCAGCGCTGGTTACGCCAGTTTTGATTATGAAGAAGCCGGGTATAAAGAAGCGCCGCTGGTTAAATTGGACTTGCTGCTCAATGGTAAGGCGGTCGATGCGCTTTCGGTCATTGTTCATCAAGAGCGTGCGGTATTTATTGGTCGCCAGTTGACTAAAAAATTAAAAGAAGTGATTCATCGCCAAATGTTTGAAGTGGCTATCCAGGCAGCCATTGGAGCTAAAATTCTTGCGCGCGAATCGGTTTCTGCTATGCGTAAGAACGTGATTGCAAAATGTTATGGTGGTGATATTTCGCGTAAACGAAAACTTTTAGAAAAGCAAAAAGAGGGCAAGAAGAAGATGAAGCAAGTGGGTAATGTGGAGCTGCCACAGGAAGCCTTCTTGACGATTCTGCAAAACGAAGAGTAGATGAGGTGTTATGAAAAAGCGTAAGGGTTTTTACTCGATATCGGTGGTGGCTAAAATGTTCTCGGTTCACCAACAAACGATTCGTATGTATGAAAAAGAGGGCTTGATTAACCCCAAACGCTCTGATGGCAACACGCGTCTTTTTTCTGAAGAAGATGTTGAGCGGCTTGAAGAGATCATCAACTTGACGCACAAAATGGGCGTGAATCTTGCTGGTGTTGATATCATTCTTAAGTTGCAAAAAAAGCTTGGCAAGATGCAGCAGGATATCAACAAACTGTTCAAGCAGCTTGATGGTGATATTGTGACGCAAAAAGAAGCTCTGAAGGCCGGAATCAAGCAACAGGTGACCCGTCTTGCTGTCATCAAAAATGATAAAACGCTTGCAAGCAACATCATCGATGATATTGAATTTGAGGATGAAGAAGAAAAGCAGGTTAAGAAACCAGCTAGACGAACAGCTGCTAAGAAAGCTGGTGAGAAAGATGCGCTTATGCCCAATCCTGGGGATTGGGAGATCGATTACGACGATGAGTAATACCGTTTTCATCTTGGAACATTTTACTGGTTTTATCAAAGCGTGTTGCAATGTGTCTGAATTGTTTGATTCTACAAAAAAATGAGTTCATGCGCCTTTTTCATATCATGCACTTCACCACCTAAATTTCAAAGGAAGACCCAATGCATCAACTTTGGCATGAATTTTTGTTGTAAATCCACAGCGATTGCGCCCTAATGCTTGAGTTTCTTGTCCCTGCCAAGCATCTGCTGCATGTTGATGAGTTCTTATAATTGTTGCATCAATCATGTACCATTCGTGATCTCCATCTCTAGCGTTGGATGCGCGAAAGAGCTTAATCAAGCCTAAAAGCGGCTTTAACTTCTTTCAAAAGATGCTTCACATTTTCTTTATTTTCTGGATACCATTCCACATGCTCTTGGCTTACTTGTTCGATTAATTTGTAAAACTCTGGCAACTTCATGTAGCCTATTCTTTCTTCACCTATGCCAGTTAAGAGCGCAATCTCATTATCTTTGCAGCGATATTCATCCCATTCTTCAAAATCATTTTGAAAAAATACACTTATTCCTTCAACGCCACTATTTTGTTTATTTTTAAAGCGATTAAGGACATGTATGAATCTTTCTTGTCTTCTTGCTGTCTGATCCAAAAGAGTCATGGTCCATTCATAGATTTCTTTTTTATCAACAATCAATACCGTTTTTAAGGCCATTTGTAATCCTCCAGTACGGGGAAGAAATTAGTTACTTTTCCCTCATCTATATACCCTATGAACTTCATACCATTTAGACTTTCTCCAAAAATTTGCTTGCCTTTAATTTTTCCGGCATTTATACCTTCTCTCATAGCTTCTTTTCCCCATTCAACGATTTCTTTATCAGAATAAACTATGGGATTATAAACAGTTTTTGAAGTATCTATAGTTCGATTACCAAGTGCTAAATCAAATTTTCCATTTTTGTCTTTACAAGGAATTACGTACCCTATTTCATAGATTCCAGGAAATTGTTTACTCTCTTTTGTTGTAATAATTAAATCTTCAGGTTTAGCGCCGGTTTGTCTCAGTGTTTCTAAAAACTTCTCTTGATTATGAGCTCCAATCACACCTTTTCGTTCTATTCCCTCTCCTGCAACGATATGGGTGATATTAAGTTGGCTAAAATCAGGATGTAGCACTTCTAGTGGTTGTTGTATCGATGGTGTTGTTGCAGTAGATGATTGGGGTAAAGACTCTTCGTTCTCTTGGTCAGGCTTTTCACCAGATTCTGAAACGGTGGGTGTACCATCAGCGACTCCTTCCTCATCACCAGTAAAACCCGGCAGCTGCGGCGTGTTACTCCATCCACACCAATTGTCCTTTGTATTTTCTTTTTTTGGTGTGGTAGGAGCGGCTTGGCTAAGCGGTGGAGATGCAGTTTCTTGATGGTCACAAGGTTTTACTTCATTGGTGCTTGTCTCTTGTAGGCCACATCTTGCGGTATCTTTTGCGACTGGTAAACAATCTCCTGTAGAAGGAGGCTGAACAGAATCGTTTCCAACGCAGCATTCTCCGCTTCCAGCTGATATTTCTTCAAGCGCTTTTTGATCGGCAGTTACCAAAGCTGTGAGCTTCCTCCATGGTGCTGTCGCTTCTTGAATGTTTAAAAAGGCTGCTAGTTGTTGCTCGAGCGTTTTAAGCTCCACATAATCGGCTTCATGTGCAAGACAGGTGATAAGTTGGCTGAGAGTAACCTCCTGTCCTCCATAGGTAAAAATGTAACCCTCTTCTTTGCCATAGTAAGAATCAAGGTGCTGCGCACATGATTTTTCTGGACTAAAGAACTGTTTAAATCTTTTCCACACCCCCGGATTAAGTTCTTCTTGTAATGCATACTCAAGTAAACATCGTTCTACTGGCGATAGCAGGTCAATTGGCTTGCTCAATAAATCACGCAACGCCGTAATAGTCTGACCATACGTGTCATACGTTTTTAGAAACTCTAGGTACTGAGCAAACCGATAGAACCCAAAACGGCCGAAACTATAAGTTTCATAATGGGTAAGTCCAAGTTCGTGAGCTGCTGCTATAGTCGCTTGTCTATGGTTTTCTATAGTATAACGGTCGAATAGATCTATTTCTCGTTTACGCTCTAGCACGCTCATTTCACATCTACGCACTTCTTGCCGATATAGACCATATGTAACAGCCCCTCCAATCATTGCGACAGGAATAGCGATTTGCAGCACTGCTGTTCTGCTTCCCGTAGTAATTGCGGTTTCAGTAATGCCTGTTCCAGTTGATGTTGCCAAACCACCCCCACCACCCGTTGGTGGACTCGCGGCTAGGGATGCTTTTGCTCCAGTCGCTTTCGTTACTTGAGAACTAGCGGCTATACCTTTGCCTACCGATGTAACCATTTTAGCTGCTGGTGCTGCGTGCGTTGCGGTAATGGCTGCCTTACTACCAAGCGTTGGGACTGCCAGGGACGTAGCCGATGAAGGCGCGGCAGGAGCAACAGTCTGTGCTACTTGCGTAACTACTTGCGCAGCAGTTAAAGCAACGCGGTTTTTTTGTCCTATCGACCAAATATGCTGTGCTACACTTGCAGCTGTGATGAGCGAAGGTAAGGCCTCAATGATTAGAGTTCCCAGTTCAAGAGTACAATAGATTGCCAGGGGATTGTTATGCGTCATCACTCGTGCTTCAGATGCAAAGAAAATATGATGATCATGTAGATACAGCTCATAACATATGTGTTTACTCTGTACACGCGTCACGGCTGTTGTCTGTACCGGTAACAAATTCTGATCAACAAAAACATGTGTAGCTGTCCATGCAGCGGCGGGCACAAATTCTTTACGCACTAAATCATAAAAAGGCTGTTTGCCTGCCGTAAGGATGTGCCCTTGCGGCGTGGTTATGTGATAAATCTCTTCTACTGTGCTTGTCTGTGTTGCTTTGATGCTAACGTGAGGGAAGGTGCCAGTTGTTGGATCAAAGCTAGTAAGAATGCCGCCTTGTTTAAGGCTAGCAATAGGTACCAGGTGTTTCGTGCTATTACTCACCCCCATCTGTTCAGCAAAATTGGCTGCAGCATGGGGGAGAAAGAGGATAAAGAAGAGAACAAGGAGCTTAATACGTTTATTCAAGACTTTTACCTTTTAGGCAGTAAGCTTTTTCGTTAATTTTCTTCCTTAAGCGAAATAAGTCAATACAAACCTCCCTTTTAGGGAAAGAGGTAGTTTAGAAGTAATTCAATAGCAAAATAGCTTGTAAAACCTTAGCAAAATAGCTTGTAAAACCTTTTGAGTTTGTTTCTGTTTTGGTAGCAGCAGGATATCAACAAACTGTTCAAGCAGCTTGATGGTGATATTGTGACGCAAAAAGAAGCTCTGAAGGCCGGAATCAAGCAACAGGTGACCCGTCTTGCTGTCATCAAAAATGATAAAACGCTTGCAAGCAACATCATCGATGATATTGAATTTGAGGATGAAGAAGAAAAGCAGGTTAAGAAACCAGCTAGACGAACAGCTGCTAAGAAAGCTGGTGAGAAAGATGCGCTTATGCCCAATCCTGGGGATTGGGAGATCGATTACGACGATGAATAAAAGACAATCTCATTAATAAAAGAAGGCCGGGTATTTTTATACCCGGCCTTCTTTCTGTGGATTTATTATGAATTTTTTTCAAGACTTGTTTTGATACTACTGCATACCAATAGCAACTGAGGCAGGGTGTGTTCATCTTCCTGATATGCATCAATGGCATTATTAAGCGCTTGTATGGTAGTAATAAAATCTAAGGGCTGTGGTGTTGGATGTGCGTCTTGGTTATCAACAAGTGTCTGTAGCCTGACGACAAGCTTTTGTGCAGCATCAACAATTATAGCTTGATGTTCTTTGTGGCTGATTGCATTGGTCTGTACTGGATAAAGCATCTGATTTTTTTCCAAAGCGATGGTACGGAAAACGAGCCCCAATGCTTGATCGGCAAGCATTAGTTTTTCTGTAGAAACAGCAACAGATCTTTTTTTCGTGTTGAATTTATGTAAGAAAGATACTACGCCCATAATCTATTCCCCCACTCGGCATGTAGCTGCCGATGTTGTAATCTACTACGGAGGGGTGGGGTTTTTCAATAATTTGACGAAAGATATAGATCTCGCCCCGGATCGGAGTCCGGGGTGACAGAGCTCAGGATCGTGATGACAAGTTTTACAAAAAACATGGAAAAGTTATTGCCAAAGGGAAGGGCTTCTGATACATTTTGCGAGTACTTTTTTTTGAAATACGTTGATATGCCGAGATGGTGAAATTGGTAGACACACTGCCTTGAGGTGGCAGCGGGAGAAATCCCATGGGGGTTCGAGTCCCCCTTTCGGCACCAGCCTTTGCTCACAAGTGAGCTACGGCTGGCGGGCCAGACAAGGAAAGGTTGCGCGTCATAGCTTGTAGAGCGAGGGCGGGCTAATCCTTAAATTCGCCCGAAGGGCTTCGCCAGGCATGGCCAGGTGAAGGAGTTTTGGAACTGTAAGAGAGTAGTTACCGAGGAGATTTCTATGGCAAGCCAAGCACGGATTGTGCGTTTTTTTACAGCCCCATTGATGTTTTGGATCGCACTTTTTGTAGTGGGATCTTATTTTATTTTCTCCTTCGATAAAAAAGCGTTTGATACGCAAGCGTCTAGCGGTGGTTTTGTTGCAACCGTGAAGGCTGCATACAATGCAGTTGGTCTTTCTGCTATCAAAAAGGGTATTGATCTTGCGGGTGGTACTTATTTAGTACTCAGTGTTGATCTAGAGAAAGCGTTGGATATTCGCCTTGCAACAGAAAACAAAGCACTCGAGTCGCTCTTCCAATCAAAAAATCTTAAGGTCTTGCCTAAGACTAGAGAAGTAAAAAATAATGCGATCGAATTGTCATTTGATGATGAAGACGCAGCTAAGGTATGTGAAAATGTTATGCGTGATGGCAAGCAATCGCTTGTAGTTAAGCGTAGTGGTAGCGTAATTCATGCAACACTTTCTACAGAGGTTGCCCAATCGCTTAAGTCAGGTGCTGTTGAACAAGCGGTAAATGTTCTTGGTAATCGTCTTGGTAGTTATGGCGTTGAGGGTATCGTGGTACAGCAACATGGTGAGCGTCAAGTTGTTGTGCAGTTGCCTGGTGTAAATGATCCTGAGCGTGTTAAGGCGGTGATCACACAGACCGCGCATTTAGAATTTAAGATTGTTGAAGAAATTGCCGCATCGCGCGATGTATTGCTTGATAAATTTGATGGTGAGTTACCAGCTGATAAGATGATTATCTCTGGTAAAAAGGGTGAAGAAGAAGTTGGTGGACGTTATTACCTCGTGTCTGCGTTCCCTGATATAACCGGTGATCGAATTGTTGAAGCAAAAGCTGCTTTTGATCAGTACAACAAACCTGAGGTAGTGTTTAAGCTTGATTCATTGGGCGCTCGCGAGTTTGGTGAGCTGACAGCCAATAACATCAATCGTAATCTTGGTATCATAATCGATGACATGATGTTTTCGTCGCCGACCATTAAGACTGCGATTCCTGGTGGCCAATGCAGTATCACTAACATTGGTTCACAAAAAGAAGCAGTTGATCTTGCGATCGTGCTGCGTTCAGGTTCATTGCAAGCGCCGCTTAAGTTTGAGCAAGAAAGCCGTGTTGGTGCTTCACTTGGACAAGATTCTATCAATGCAGGTGTTACCTCCTGCTTGGTTGCTTTGATTATCCTGTTTTTCTTTAGCGTATTGTTCTACAAAATCCCTGGATTTTTTGCAGTACTTGCGCTATTATTCAACCTCTTTTTGACAGTCATGTTTCTTTCATACTTCAATGCGACGTTGACCTTGCCAGGTATTGCCGGCATGGTACTGACCATTGGTATGGCGATTGATGCGTCGATTCTGATTTACGAACGGGTAAAAGAAGAATTAAGAGCTGGCACGCCGATGCGTGCTGCGGTCAATAATGGGTTTAGAGATGCGATGACCGTTATTCTTGATTCCAACATTACTACGTTTCTGACCGGTATCGTGTTGTTCTACTTCGGTGGACCTGCGATTCGTGGTTTTGCGGTGACGTTGATGGCTGGTATCGTGGCGACATTGTTGTCTGGTGTTCTGTTCTTGAAATCGTTGTACAGTTTCTCGTTCGATGTATGCAACGTAAAATCTCTGAAATTTTAGATAACTTTTGGCGACGTAGCTCAGTTGGTTAGAGCGGTGGAATCATAATCCATAGGTCCGGGGTTCGAATCCCTGCGTCGCCACCACTAAGATTGCCCCATGACTGAGAATGTCATGGGGCTTTTTTCGATGTAGGAAAGGGATTTTTTTACCTTTAGTTTGACAGAGACAAAGCCGAGGAATAAGTTGGAGCGAACTTCTAAAAAACCAACGGAATTCAACAGGGATTTGTGTTATAAAAATGATAATAGAAAATTACAAGCAGCTTGCGTTTTTTCTTTGTTTTTTATTTGCATATAATGCACAGAATCTTCAGAGTCTTCCTGGAGGCTCAATAGTTTTTAGTGAAATAAGGGGTGTTCGAGTAGAAGCGCTTGCCGCTGGAGATGTTGTAACAAGCTACAATCAGAATGATGGCTCATTTTCTAATGTCACCGTACAGCAAAATTCTAAATTTGATGCCGATAGCATTGTTGAAATTAAAACAAGCAAGGGCTCGATTTTATCTGCTCCTGCGCAACTGTTTTATGATGATGCCAAGCAAGACTTTGTGCGAGCAGATGCGATCACCGATCAGAGCGTTTTGTTTTCACGCAGCTTGGGAAAAATATCTTGCTTGGGAACAATCCAGCATGTGATAAAAACCACTTGCTATGAGCTTGTGCTTGAGTGGCCACATCTTTTCTTTGCAACGGATCTTGAACTATTGATGCACAATTACGCGCAGTTATTATCAACAGCTCTCGAGGTTGCGCCTAAAGTTATTGCAGAAATTAGAGCTACGTTTCCTGTTGTGGCCCCGTCGCTACAAAGGCTGTTTGATATTGGCAGAATGGTGAGTGTTGTTGAGCTGGTTAGAGAACAGTACATCAAAAAGGCAGGTAAGCCTCTTGAGGTAGTTAAGGCGACATCTTTGCCAAGTCTGGAAATAATGGAAGAACGGCTTCTGCGGGATGTTGGTGCATTTCAGCGGCAATATGTTGGAAGAAATAGAACATTTGATCCTGATAAATATGCCGTTCTTGGTAGGCCAGTTTCCAGTTCTCCTCCGGCTATCATTGGTATTAGCCCTGATCCTCGAATTTATCACGATATTTGCTGTAATTCGGTGAAATTTGGTCCTATGTTTCCACTTGGTGTTATGTTGCCAACCGGGGATGTTCTCTGTGTTCTTTATGTCATGACGTTCAGTCATTGGGAGCCAATGCAGCCAGTTTTTGAGTGGCGTAAATTCGGTGATCAGATCTTGAAGCGCAGCGATCCCTACGTAAAAACATTTGTTGAATTTGAAGATAAAACGGTCTTAGGGCAGTTGAAAGACTTTATCAAAACATGGCCGCTTGCTGTTACCAAAAGTTTGTCTCGTCAGGCCGAGCATACCTCATTTGAAGCAATGCTCATTTGTGCGGAATATGGCAACTTTGAACGAGCGGTTTACGGGCGAATGTTTGGCGTTCATGCTCTCTATCAGATGTCGCAAAAAAGTATCCCGCCATCCCTTGTGCTACAGGCAATCAAAAATGCAAAATGCGTTGCTACTAAAGATCCAGCGCGCATTATTATAAGCGATCAACCGCTTGATGTTGCAGTCGTTGTTGAAAAATCAACTGGCAAGGTTATCAATGCTGGTAAGGCAAAAGATGCAACTGCAATGAATGAAATGCCACCAGAAGATGATCCAGACGATGACAAGGAAGACAATGATGATGAAGATGATAATGATGCTGCGTATAACTCTCCAGAAGGTGCTGCAACAAGAAAAAATTTTGAAGCTCAAACAGAAAATGGTTTGCGAAGATCTCTTGCTTCTGTGAAAAAGAACAGAATTGAACATATAGAAAAACTCGCTGAATACAGGAAAAACCCTTATGTCCATGATAATAAGAATCTATTGAAAAATGCATCTACATCTGCACTGAAAAAACAAGTATATAAAACTAGAGTTCATGAACTTAAAACACAGATCCGTCGACATAAATGGCAATCATTCATAATAAAAAGCATCTTAAAAAAAAGAGGTTTTAAATCATGAAGATAATCCTGTGTGAATTAGAAGATTTATGTAGTGCAATGCTTACTAGATTAGAAGAAGCAGGGCTCTCAACGATATATTTTCCTGTAGATTATTATTGGACTCCATTTCTTGGCGATGATTACGATCACAAAGAGATGTCTCATCGAGGTCTTGGTCAGTTGTGTGATGATTTAGAATGGATAGGTAATGCTTTAGCTAGAAAGCGATCCGTATCATTCATTGAATTTCAAAGCCTCGGAGGCTTAATTAATGTAATAGGCTATGAATGGGAAAAATTACCAAACAAAACCCCTCCCAATAAGTGGCCAATAAAAATTTCTGATCTCAAACAGCTGTTTAATTTTATTTTCAGAGGAGCTGAATCAAGATTGCCTGGCATAGACGAGCAGCCTCTTGGATTTCAGGAACTTGATGTGCCTTTTAATTCTTATTGGCGCGTCGACCTTAAAGATTTTTATACCTTAGACAATTTAGAAGACTTACCGCTGAGCAAACATCCTTTACCAACAAATCTACCAGCGTTGACCAAACATTTTAAAAGTAGTCCCCAATTGAGCATGAATGATTTTGAGCAGATCAGCATCTTATTTACAACCTTTGGATCGATGCCTGAAAGTAATTTTTACTGTCTTCTTAATATTAACAACTACAAAAATAAAAAACGTAAGAACGCATAAACAGCCTTATAATCCAGTAACGGGTCTATCTCGACTAGCAAAATAAAAAGAACTCTATATGAAAAAAACTGATAAACAGTTTTCCATCGACGAAGCATATGATGTAATGGTTGACTATTTGGAAGGATATTACAATAGGACAAGGTCTGATGATGTTGCAATGTTGCTAGGGGACTTATTGCTTTTAGAGGATGGTACAAGTTTCGATTTAGCCGCAATGAGTGATTGGGAAGAATCAGTAGCTAAAATTCTCAATCAAAATCCAAGGATAAGGCCTCGTTTCGAGTTGAAAAAAGAATCACCAAAAAAATAAGATCAGTATAAAAGGACCACTCGATGATTTTCACCATTCTCATCTCCCTCATCTCTGCTTATCTCATAGGCTCAATTCCAACGGGGTATTGGTTTGCCAAATACTGTTTCGGTATTGATGTTACCAAGCATGGTTCAGGCAATATCGGTGCAACTAATGTGGCGCGCGTGCTGGGCAATAAAAAATGTTTTGTACTCATCTTTTTACTTGATGCAGGTAAAGCAGCGTTGACCTTGTGGGCAGCAAACGTTTGTGTTGGTGCAAACCTCGCCTCAAATTGGCAACAACCATTTCTCTGTGTATTGGCAGCATTATTGGTGATAGGTAATGGGTTTTCAATCTTTCTTAAGTTGCGTGGCGGTAAAAGTGTTGCGACGCTGGTTGGTATTGTGGTTGTATTGTACCCATGGTGGCTTGTTGCAATACTGCTTACAGCATGGGGTGCTATTGCTGCTGTGACGCGGCGCGTTTTTATTGCTTCAATAGGGGCGTCGGTGTTTGCAACGATTGTGTACTGGTGTTGCGCATTACAGCATGGTGTGTTGTTGGGTTTTTTCTTAACACTAGCTACAGTGTGGTTAGTGTGGCGACATGCAAGCAATATAAAACAGTACTTTGCTCAGCGGGAGCGGTAGATCTCAGATCTGGGTCTGGGATGACAAAAGAGGTAAGGATGCAATTTAGTGAGCTAGCCAAAATTTTAGAGCAACTAGAAACGGTCTCTTCTCGAACAGAAATGACTTCAATTCTGGGAGACTATTTCAAGCAGCTAAAGCCGGCAGAAGCCAAAGCAGTTGCCTATCTCGTGCTTGGTGAAATTGGGCCGGTGTACGCGGGGCTACAATTTAATACGGCTGAAAAAAGTCTGCTTAAATTGATTTCGAATCTCTATAACACGCCTATCGATGGCGTGAGAGAGATGATGGCATCCGCCGGTGATATTGGGTCTGTTG
>JAHFBQ010000020.1 GCA_023249935.1 bacterium | reverse complement strand
AAAGCGAATACAGAATGAAGGTGGAATAAGATATGCTACAGCTGGAATCGCATCAGTTCCACAGGCTGGCTCGGTCACGCCAGGGCAAGTTCTAATTGCTCACACACCACAGACTGGCGCGATAAGCACTCCAGAACAAGCTCAAAATGAAGCAGTTCTTTTGGCAGAACAAAAGCGAATACAGGCTCGAAACGATGCACTTATGTTGGCAGAACAAAAGCGAATACAGAATGAAGGTGGAATAAGATATGCTACTGGAATCGCATCACCACAGCCAGTAGCAGCGCCGCAATTGCACATAACGCAGCCAATAGTACCAAGTGCATTACCTATGTCAACAGTAACCCCAGTTGTTACTCAGCAAGCTCAACAGGTTGCTTATACAGCACCTGTAGCTGCTACTACTACCACAGCTGTTGGCACTGGTGACGAGTTAAAAACAATTATTCAATCGCTCTATACACAAATACAAAATGCCCAAGGCAAAACGTTTGATGCGCAAACACAAGGCGCCTTCGGTGCACAACTTGTAGAAACCTTCAACGACGTGGTTGAGACTCAATCATTCATGAATCAGTTGCTTAACGTCGCTACAACAACACCGTTGCTAAATAACGCGCAACAGCAATATGTTCGAGATGCGATGATTCCTAACCTTGACCAAGTAAGCGATAAAGAACCAGCCAAGACTATTGAGCAAGCTATTACCGAAAAAGTTGACACTAAAGCAATTGATGCTAAAGCTAAAAAGAAAAAAGGTAAAAAAGAAGCTGTAGAGACAAAAGCTGGTGCAGCAGCGACTGACAAACCTGCTGGCAAGAAAAAAGGTAAAAAGAAGGCAAAGAAAACTGAGACTACTGATGCAGCTAAGGACGCAGCAGTAACGGATACTGCCGTGACAACTGCTGCCGCCGCTACTCCAGAAATGGCAGCAGCAACCACAAAGAAAAAGGGTAAAAAGAAAAAAGGTACCGCAGCAACTGCACCGGCAACTGAAGCTGAAACAACGACTGACGCAGCCGCAGCTCCTACTACCGATACCGAACACGCTGCTCAGACCGCAGAAGATGGCAAGAAAAAGACTAAGAAATTAAAGAAACGTAAAAAAGAAACAACTGCTGCAACTAGCACAACTACTGCTGAATAGTAAATTACTTAACCAAATATGGAGAACTGGTCATGAAAAAGAGTTTTAAAGTAGCCTTGCAAAGTTTGAGTATCATAGCCCTGCTCGCATTTGCCAGCAACGGTTTTGCGGATATCCAAGCAGAAACGCAAATCATAGATGAAGCCCCTGTCGTCACGACAGAAGCTCCTACTTTAGCCGCCAAAGGCAAAAAGAAAAAGAATTAAAAAAAAGGTAAAGGTAATAAAAAACACGCTAAGCATGATACTGCCGATGCTGACGGCGATGGTAAGCCAGATGCTCCAGCTGGGAAAAAGAAAAACAACAAGCATTCAGCTAAAGATAGACAAGCTCATGATGCCAGAGCTGTTGCTCACGCAGAATGGGAAAAAAATGAGCATTCTCTTACCAGTATTGCTGCTAAGGTAACAACAGAAGCTCCTACGTCAGTTGCCGAAATTGCTACAATGACAAGCGGTACCGATCGCTTAGTAGCGCTATTTAGATTCCAAGAAAAAGCAGGCAAAGATTTAGCAGAAGCAGATAAAGAAGCTTTTGAGAAAATTTTGCTCGAAGAAACAGGTCGTGTAAATATCGAGTTCCGTCAAGTCCATGGGCTTTTAAATGAGATTAAGGACAATGAAATTCTTGATGAGAATGAAAGTCGTGAAGCGTATAAATCCCTATTCTCTGGCGTAATGAGTCGTGAACATGGAAAATCTGCTTCACACAGACCTATGAGAAAGCATGATAAAGACGATGGCGATAAAGATGACGCCAAACATGGTAAAAAGAAGGACAAAGGCAAAGGCAACAAGGGCAAGGGCAAAGGAAAGCACAAGAACAAGAACAACAAAGAAGATGCTGATACAGCGCCAGTAGAAACTGGTGCTTCAGATGCAGCAGCTGGTGAAAAATAGTAATCTTTTTCACTGACATCTTTGCTTCAGAATAAATACGCGGGACGAGAGAAATCTTGTCCCGCGTTACTTTTTTGATATCATCTGACTTACAAAGTTTGCGCCTTTTCACAATAGAATCAATATCTGGAGTCATCGTGGATAAAAGAGACACAAATAGCAAAATCGCAGAGCTAAGAGACTTTATTAAGGATTTTCGTATTGCCCGCGGATGGGACAAATACAACGATCCCTACGACGTTGCCGCAGCACTTAGCTGTGAAGCAAGCGAACTACTTGAATTATTACTCTGGAAAAAAAATGAAGATGTACAAGCGTTAATCACCGCAGAACCAAAACTCAAACAACGGTTGACTGAAGAAGTAGCCGATATTTTTGCTTACATATTAGTGCTCTCTGATTCTCTAAACATTGATTTGACCGACGCTTTTTTCTCAAAGATGCGCAAGAATAGTGAAAAATATCCTGTAATTAACGGTACCTGCGCTCGACGCAAACGTTGGTTGGAATGACCAACTACATGCCCAATCCAAAAATAGTTGCCACACTTCTTCTCTCCTTGCTAGAGTGGAAAACGTAGTACTTGAAAATTGTCACTATCATTCAAGGAGAGTTATGAAGTTTGTGTATAGAAAAATGCTACGCACATTAGCAATTTCATTGTTTTCGTTAACATTTGTTGGCGGGCTAAATGCTGATTCAATGGCAGCAGAAAAACTTACGCTTGCCGATGCAGCCCCAGTTTTGCTCAACCCTAATGCCATGCAAGGACTTGCAACAGCAGGTGCAGAAACATTAAAAAGAATTGCTGATCTTGAAGCTGAAGACGATACGGGCAAACAACTTGAAGGAATTTATAAGCTTTTACAAGACGCACAAGGCAAAGCATTCGGTAGCGATGTTCAAGAGGCTTTTGGCAAACTCGTAGTCAAAGCATTCAATGATGGCAAAGAAATTGAATCCTACCTTCAACAAGTAATCCAAGACATCGTAACAAGCAAAACACCTTTGCTTGCTGGGACACAAATTGATTACGTAGAAAAAGAAATGCTCCCTCATGTTACCCCTGCCAAAGCAACTGCGGCCGCACATGAAGAGGAAAAAGCTGTCGAGAAAAAGAGCGAGAAAAAGACATTGAAAAAAGGCAAGGGTAAAGGTGGTAAAAAAGGCAAAGGCAAAAAAGCTGAAATGGTCGATGCCGATGGTGATGGAAAACCTGATGAAGTAGCCGGCGAACTAGAAAAAGCTGAGAAAAAAGGCAAAGGCAAAAAAGGTAAAGGTAAAAAAGGTAAAGGCAAAAAAGCTGCGACGGGGCATGATGCCGATACAGCACCGGTAGCAACAGGCGCAAACGACTAAAATAGTACGCTAGTTTACAAAAGAAATGGCCGCCTGGAATTCAGGCGGCCATTTCTTTTGTAAATCAATCGTTACAACAACGAAGCTTTAAGCTCATTAAACGACGAGCGTACTCCATTGAGGCCTCATCTTCTAGCGTGCTGATATCGCCAATTTTACTATCCTCAACCACAGCCTTGAGCAATCGGCGCATGATTTTACCTGAGCGAGTCTTTGGTAATTTTTCAACAAAATAAACCCCGCGAGGTGTCACAAAAGAACCAATTTGACTGCGCACAACATGTACAACTTTAGCACGTAGCGCTTCATCAACAATCATTCCTTGTCGAACGATGGCAAAGATAACAACCGCTTCACCCTTCACCTCATCATGCACCCCGATGGCGGCCGCTTCAGCAATTTCAGCAACTGATACCGCAGCACTCTCTATCTCAGCAGTTCCTATGCGATGCCCTGCAACATTAAGCACTTCATCAGCTCTTCCAAGTAACCAGAAATACCCTTCTGCATCACGCACCGCATAATCACCCGTGTAGTACCACCCTGGAAACTTTGACCAATAAACTTGTTTGAAACGTTCTTGATCACCAAAAATACCAATGCTCATCCCTGGCCAAGGTTTTTTGATAACCAAAAATCCTTTGGTGCCATGCGGCACCGGCTGCCCTGCAGCATCAACAACTTCAGGCTCAATACCTGGAAGCGGAAATGTCGCACTGCCAGGTTTGAGCAACACATGCTTGAGTTGTACGGCTGGCGCAATCATGAAACACCCCGTTTCTGTTTGCCACCATGTGTCAACAATCGGACACCGACTTTGACCAACAACTGAATGATACCATGTCCACACATCAGGATTAATAACTTCACCAACACTGCCCAGTATTTTTAGGCTTGAGAGATCATGCCGCTCTACCCATTCTTGACCGAAACGCATGAACAAGCGTAGTGCTGTTGGCGACGTGTAGAACGCAGTAATTTTATATTTTTCTATCAGCTCCCACCAACGACTTGGATATGGAAAATCAGGAGCACCTTCATAAATGAATTGCGTTGCTCCAAACTGTAGAGGTCCATAGACAACACAAGAATGTCCTGTAATCCAACCAAGATCTGCTGTACACCAGTAGATGGACTCATTATTCAATCCAAACGTCCATGAAAATGCCGAACGCACATAGGTAAGGTAGCCGCCAGTACTATGTACAATGCCCTTCGGCTTCCCCGTTGTACCGGAGGTGTACAGAATAAACAGAGGATTAGTAGATGGGAAAGGTAGTGGCTGTACATAAACATGCTCATCTTGAGCAACTACCTCATGTAAAAAATGATCCCGCCCAGAAACCATGCTGCACAAGCCCTCTTGTCGCTGTAAAACAAGTACTGAATTAACGGTGGTACAAGTTTCTAAAGCAACATCAACAATCTCTTTTAGTTTAATATTTTTGCCGCGACGCAATCCAATATCTGCGGTCACCACAAGCTTTGCTCCGGTGTCGTCAATACGATCACGCAATGCTTGGCTGCTAAATCCTGAAAACACAACTGAATGCGCTGCACCAAGACGGACAACAGCCAACATCGTTGCGATTGATTCAAGCACCATTGGCATATAAATAACTACAACATCACCCTGTTTTACACCAAAACGTTGTAACACATCGGCAATGCGATTTACTTCTTGATATAATTTTAGATAGGTCCATGAGGTAGAATTTCCTTTCTCATCTTCCCAATAAAGCGCGATTTTGTTTTTGCGATCACCAAGTGCATGAACATCTACACATGCATACGAAGCGTTTATTTGGCCATCACTAAACCAAGAGGCAACAGGCTCTTGCCAATCAAAAACTTTGGTAAAAGGTTTAAACCATGGCAGCAATTGTCCCTGTCCGCGCCATAGGTCTTCGTGACTAGATTGCGTTGTTTTTGTCATCATAACCAAAACTCCTTAGAAGCCTCTTTCCTGAACACCGAAGGGATAGTATGCCACTGTTTACAGTTTGTGCGAATGGCTACGCAAGTTTTTTTCCTGTCATTGCATTGATGCTTAGGGAAAGGCATACTGGGGTGAATCATCCCTACCCTCTAGGAGTAATAAAATACTATGAATCTCTTTAAAATCATCCCCCTATTCCTTGCCCTTTCCTTCACCACCCTCCACTGCACAGAGTCAGAGATGCCTGTCCTACTTTTGCAAACATTTGGTACAAATAAACACCCTGGACGCACCGTGGCGGGCGACAGCACTGAACGCAGCATCTCGCTTCAGCTAGCTGAACAGATTAGTACCCAACTCACCCAAAATGATACCCCAGTAGAAGTGTTCATCGTCAACCCAGCAGGACAGAAGAAAAAAGATCCACTCGCCGTCTTAAATAACATCAATCAGATCAACAAGGCCATTGTCATTCAGTTAACCGCCAGTAGCAGCAAAGAAGTTAAGCCCTCGTGCCATCTCTTTTTTCGTTGCTACAACCCATTAACCGACCAAATCAAGCGACCACTTGCACCACTAACTCCAGTCCCACTTGAAGATGTCTACCTGCTTAACTTTGGACAGAGTAAAGTACTTGCCAACACCTTTGCCACAGAGTTACGCACCCACGCAGAACAATTTCTTGATACTAAAGATCCAGTCGGCATACCTCTAGCCAACCTTCGCGGTATCAGACACCCTGTAATTCAGATCGAAGTTGCCCTGAATAAAAACAGCCAATTAGTTCAGATTGGCAATTCAATAGCACTTGGCCTCAAAAAGTTGCTTCCTTCTTGATAATTTTCATGGTACCTCGGTACCGATTGTCATTTCGATGAGTTTTAGTAGAATAATTTTCTGCATCTACGTATCTGATCATTGGTAATATTTAAAGGTTTGTTTGCTTTGGATGTCCGTCATGATGAATAGGTTTCACTGGTCAATGCTTATATTCGGTGTTGCTGCCTTCACCTGGTGGAACTTTTTTGCCAACACCAAGACTATCTCACATGACACCGAGCTCTACCCTCAAGAACTTTTTCTTGAAGACGTCAGTAAAATTTACCATGACATCGGCGGGGCAGCTCTCAAGCGCGGCGATTTTAGCAAAGCAATACGCTCATACCATGAAACCATTGCCACGCGACCAACATGGCTTGAGGGCTACGATCGCTTAGGCACCACATACGAACTCAACAATCAGCCAGATGAAGCACTCAAAATTTATGCACAGGCTATGGCCATCAACCCAGATTTTCTCGAACATCGCTTATACGCTGGCGGCAAGCAACCGGTTCGCGCCCTTGCTGCACGCCCGAGCAAAGGAGTTGAATGGACTGGTCAAGATTTAAAAGACAAAAAAATATTTGTGTACTCAGAAAAAGGCTTTGCTGAAACCATTATGTTTTGCCGCTTCCTCCCGGCACTTAAAGAAAAGGCTGAAAAAGTCTATTTCAAACCCCAAGAAGCAATTTTCTCCCTCATTAAAGGGGCAAATCTTGGCATAACACTCTGTAACAACCAAACAAATCTCGTTGATTTGGATGTTGATTATCACGTCTCATTGCTCAGCCTGCAACACTACCTCGGCATGACGCGCGAACAACTAAATCCTCATACGGCATATCTCAAAGTAAGTAGTGATAAAGCCACACTTATGCGTAAAGGATTTTTTAACAACAATGACATCAAAATCGGTATTGCATGGCAACCAAGCATGATCAGACCAGCGGCAAAAGAAACCGGAATTCCATTAGCCCTTTTTTCACCACTCAACAACATCCCTGGCATTAAAGTTTACCTTCTCCAACGTGGCGGTAGCTCTACAAGTCCCGCTGACACAAAATTTATTAACCTTGGCGATGAACTTAAAGATTTTACAGACATCGCTGCAGCCATTGAAAATCTTGATGTATTGATCACTGCAGATGCCGACCTTGCAGCTCTCGCCGGTGCATTACACAAAAAAACATGGTTTTTAACGCCTGTACAAAATGATTGGCGTTGGTTAAGCCACTGGGACAAAAACCGTACCGTATGGTTTGATCATTTCAGGAAAATTCAGCAGGCTCCTAATAAAAACTGGCAGCCAACCCTAAGCTTAGTAACAGAAAAACTGCAGCATTTTGTCGCCAAGCGAAAAAAACCAATCATTGCCTGATTCTTACAGGCTTTTCAACCAAACTTCATCCTTGATTGAAGCTTTCCCCTTTCACCCTATAGAATTGAGCGGAGGGGGATTTTATGAAAAAAAATATTTTTATCGTATCAATACTATTTTCTGCGTCAGTTACAGTCTTCTCACCACTTCATGGGGCACACTCCAACTTAAAAGGAAGACTCGCTGATCGAGAGCCTGTAGAAGAAAAAGTTCAACCAAGCGGTTGCTTGCCATGCTGTTTTATCAACTGCTGTGGATGTTCTGGCGCAACCGCAGAACGTACAAACGAGGTTCTAGGTTATATTGGCGCTGGCGTAAATAAAGTTATTGAAACATTTGCGCCCCCCGTCATTCTCCAAATCTATGTACTGTGTAAAAATGCCGCTTATTATGCGTCTGAAGGTGTCATGATGATACTGAATCGCTACAAGCTTCTTGATGAATATGGCAGGCTAAAACCTGACGCTAAAAGACTTTTCTTAGAGCAAATCGGGCTGGACACCGCCGGGAAGGAAGCACGATTTAGAAAAACAGTTCTTGATTTAATGATACGCTATCCACAGGTTATCCCATGCCTCAAGAAAGCCCTAAGAGATCGCAGTATTTACAATATTCCTGACATGACAGTGAGCTTACTATCTGACGAATATGAGCTTACAGAAAAAGCTGACGGTATTTCGCTAAAGGATATCCAGAACATTGTACTCGTTGTTGATCAACTCCTTGTATTTACAACAACAGTATTTGCGTGCTTTAGCACAAACCCAGCAGTCATTGAACCTCTCACCGCCGCATACAAAGAACACAGCATAGAAGCTTTATCTGCACAACCAGAATTACTAGACTTTTTATACCGCTGTAGACTTATAAAAAGAGAAGATTCAATTAAATTAAAAGAGGTGGAACTCATCCTTCTTGCTACTCATATACCAAAGCAAGATACTGATACCGCACAGAAAACCAACCATGCTCCATTCAGAGGCCTGTTTGGTTGTTGCTCAACGAATACCAGACCTGAAAGAAAAGATCGCAAGCTCGCTCGCACTCAGTTTTTACGTACCTTTCTTGCTAAGACAAAACAACTTGCTCCAGACATATTTCGATCACTGCTCGTTTATTGCAAGAATGTCGAGGGGTACAAATTTCCGCCTACCGTCTTAGAACAGCTACAAACTCCTGACTACCTGCTTACAGACTCTAATGGATCTCTACGTAAACCAGATATAGAAATAATTTTGGAACTTATGCCTGAGTTTCTGCCTAGCAGTATCTTGGACGGAGAAGATTGGGTAATGAGTGAAAAAGTTATAGATTTTAGAACCAATTTCCCCCAGCTGGCTGATCTCATCCATGTAGATGCTCCCCATCAAGTTGACATCACCTACCGCTTACCAGCAACTCATTGGTACTGCCAACGCTGTAAAGCAGCTGTCAGCACGAGAGAACAGGAAACCAATGATACCGTGCTTGCTGTCTTACATTACAACTACAAACTTATTGCACACCCTGACACACTCACGCCAGGAGAGCTTGCAATGCTACTGGCAGCAATAAGAATACCGGAGTAACCCGATCAACCCTTCTGGTAGTAATATTTCATAGAAATTGAAGACAAACTCCCTGATTGTGATATAGAATGTTGCACTTTTATATCACAATCAGGGAGTCTTTTTTACCATGAAAAAACTAATCGTAAGCTGCTTAGGCCTTCTCTCGTTACTTGTCCTACATAATAATGATGCATTTGGAGCGGCGAGGCGCCTACAAGCGCTTTGTGCTGAACAACAACCACAAGCAACCCCCGCTGCAGGCACTGGGTCTATCGATCCCGATACAGTCAGAATAAGAACTATCCCACCTATCGCGCACATTCATGCAACCTTAACTAAGATGCTCACAGATAAACCAGAGATATTACGAGCTCTGTACATACACTGCGCAATTCCAAGGTACTCATTTGCGCCAGAGGCTCAAGAATTTCTTGCTACTCTTGGTTTCATTAACGCACAAGGCGGCTCAGCGAAGCTGATGCGTGATATTGTTCTTGACATGGTAGAGCAAGATGACGATTTCTTTGATGCCAATGATTTGTTTTTCCAGCTTTGCATTGCGGATTTTCTGCATCGTTTAAAAACAGCTGGTCACAAGTACACAGGATTAACGGCTGAACACTTTTTAACACTACGCACAAGCTACTTACTTATAGACTCTCCCGACAAGATAACAGCTACAGAGCGATCTTCTATTGAAGATGCAATCAACGCTGTACAAAGCAATCATAGTAGCACTTTATCCATAAAAGCCCTAACTTCGTGTCGTAGACCAGAAGCCACAACCGCCCCTACGGACGACGATAGCTTCTAAGAGGAAACTTTATGAAAAAATTATTATGTAGCTTTTTAAGCGGACTTACCTTATTTCTTGTCACTGGTACTGATATTGCTTTTGGAGCACAACGCGCAAAATCTCAGCAAAAAACTCAAGTTTCTACTCAGCAAAGTCCATTTACCATTATGTACAAATATGAGAGTAAGAAATTCAATGATTTGTACGATCTGGTAACAAGCCATAAGCCGTTATTCGTGGATGGTTGCCTCAACTGCAGCCCCTTAACACGTGAGTACCTTGAAGTGAACGAGTTAACAATACAGGGTTTCATAGAATATCTAGAAGTGTTGATGCGCGATATTTTTTTTACCGAAGAAAAACAGTACATACAAGGACGAGAAAAAGCACACAAATATCTTGCGCATTTACAAGAAATACTTCGACGACTACTAGAAGAAGAGACCCTAAGTAACCAACAAAGAAAGTAACTTGCAAGCGATTTTTATTCTAGGATATTGTTATGAAAAAATTACTGTTAAGCATTCTAGGAATACTTGTATTGTGTGTTTCTACTGACACCGCCTACAGCGCAGCAGGACTGTCAATCACCGAAAAACTACGCATCATGCAAACCCATGAGCCCGTAAAATTCGAAAATTTACGCCGCCTGCTATCTGACCCCAATCTCGAATTTGATGATGATACAATCGAGTACCTTCTAACCAATGGCTTAATAAAAAAAGAAGGAACAAATCTCGATCTTGTAATAACAAGAGAGGAACTTATTACATTCATCAATAATCAATATCGTGAAAGAAAAAAGTAACAACAAGAACTAGAAAAGCAAAGACGTGCATTAGAGAGCAGAATGACTGCTCGACCAACAGCATCCCCTAAACCTGGTCCTTGTAGTATGCGTGACGCCGGCACTACTGCTGTATAACACATGTACCTCTAACGCTTGCGCCCTACTTTAACAACTGATCCAACGTCAACGGGCACCAAACTTATTGGCAACTTACCTTTTGCCTGCCTAAGCCCAAAGATCACCTTAAGCGCCCCGATTTCGGCATCGATGTCGTCTTCATAAGCCTCGAGACATGTCGACTCGCCTTGGAAGAATTTGAGCGCATACGGTGATGCAAGCAATGAGAACACTACTGGTTTACGTTCCCCATGGATACGATTTAGTAAGCGCTGCAACACAGGGCTGATCTCTGGCACATTGCCATACGGACTTTGTTGATCATGCACACGGCCGATAGCAACGATAATAACGCTGCTATCGGCCATAGTTTTTAGCACCGCTTCAAGCTCAGGCAACCCTTGGTCAAGGCCAACATACCCGGTACTGATACCTGTACGCAGCTTTTTTACCTCATCTAAAGAATCTTTGTTACCGCCAATTTTTATGTACCCTACTTTAGCTTGCGCATTTGTGATCGGCAATAGACCGCGTTCATCACGCACGAGCGTCACCGCCTCTTCAAACAAGGTACGTTTTAACGCAAGAATGCGTGGCTCCTTGGCAAAAATATCACGCTCAACATCCATAGGCATCACGCGATCTTGCTCAATAATCTGCCGCTTTACTTGTAAAATACGACGCACTGATGCATCAAGCTGTTGTGCATAGACCTTATTTTCTCGAACCAGCACCTCAATTGCATCAATAGCCTGCCCCACATCATCGACATAGAGCAAAATATCGTTGCCAGCAATAAATGCCGCCAATGCTGCTTCAACTGGTGAGTAATATTTTGTAATCGCACCCATACTAAGCGCATCGGGAAAAATCAAGCCGGAGAAATCAAGATCAGTACGTATCGTTCCCTTAATCACTTTATCCGATAAGCTAGCGGGCAGATCTGCATTTCCAGTCAACGCTGGCACCGCTATGTGTGCTACCATCAACCCGATTCTATTTTTAAAATCTTTGATAAGTTTTAAAAATGGATGCAGTTCAACTCTGTTTAACCGCTCTCTGCTATGCTTAACAACCGGCAAATCTTTATGCGAATCTTTACTCGTATCACCGTGACCTGGTGCATGTTTTACACAAGGTAAAATATTTTCCTCAAGCATACCGGAGATAATGTACCATGCATTGTTCCCTACTTGCGCAGGATCCTCATGAAACGCACGCGTACCAATAACCGGGTTTTTTGCATTAGTATTCACATCAACAACCGGAGCAAAGTTAACATGCACACCAACAACACGACACATATAACCAACCCATTTACCAAAAACGCGCAACAGCTCTTTATTTTGAATGGCCCCCAGAGTCATATTTCTCGGTAGACGAGGCACGTCAGAAAGCCGCATTGCCAGTCCCCACTCAGCATCCTGACTCACAAGAAGCGGCAACCGGGTTGAATCTAAACTCAATTGCTGCAGCACCGTTAACAAATCAACTTGCGATTTTGGATCCCCACGAAAACAGATAATACCGCCAATATTTTCCTCGGCGATCATCTTCTCTACAGCATTTTTACGCTCGATAAATTGCAGCTTTCTCGCATCCTCATCACCAACCATAGACGCCGCAGAAGCTAACGTGGTCTGATGACTCGAATTCATAGCAACCATGACCATCTGAGCAATTTTTTGACGCGTTGTAAGACGCGCCATCTGCTTATCAACCCAGTTAGCACTAAGCACTTGGCCACCAGCTGGCACAAGCTGACTACCTACGACCAGCGAAAACAATAATAGAATCTTACCCTGTTTGAACATAGCCTTCCCCCTCTGACTGTAAAAATTATACGCTAGTTTGTGGTGGGGCCGCAATAATTTAGGGGGATTCTATGGGAAAATGCCTGCAATGGCTAGCACTCGCTAGCTTTATTTCAACGACAACATATGCTGCACAACCGGCAAAACTCAAGATCGATCGCGTTATGCGGTCTGCAATCGGCAAAAAGCAGATCCCTGGCGGCGAGGTGCTAATCATGCACCGAGGCTCAATCATCTATCACAAAGCATTTGGCAACCTCATGGTCAAGCCAAAGCGCATTAAAGCCCAGAAAAACAGTCTCTACGACCTGGCTTCGTTAACTAAATTATTCACAGCAACGCTGATCATGCGCCTACACGACCAAGGCATAATCGATATCAATAAACCGGTTGCAACCTACCTGGAATCATTTGATACCCATGATAAAAAAGACATAACGATCGGGCAGCTGCTCACCCATCGCAGTGGTTTACCGGCTGGTATACCGGTAGAAGATTTCACCAATGGGCTTGAAGATGCTGTTGAAAAAATCGCCGAAACACCGCTCGCCTCCACACCGGACACACAATTTTTGTACAGCGATCTTGGCCCCATTGTAGCTGGCTACCTGGCAGAACAAGCTACCGATAAATCGCTAGCAGAGCTATTCAGAGAATATATTTTCACACCACTTGGACTTAAAAAGACCGGCATCCGACCTTCTGCACACTTTTTACAGAAGATAGCCGCTTATGATTTTGATAAGGGCACGTTAGTACATGGCCGCGTCCACGATCCCCGAGCATTTGCTCTGGGTGGTTGTGCAGGCAATGCAGGTATTTTTTCTACGGCGAGCGATGTAGCAATATTTGGACAGCTGTTCCTCAATAACGGCCGATACCAAGGCAAACGGCTGCTCAGCACCACTAGCATCAAAGCCATGACAACACCAGACGATTCACAGCCAAAAGAGGAGCAGCGCGGCGTCGGCTTTGATATCAATACCAAATATTCCTTGCCTCGCGGCAAACTATTTGCTAAAAATTCATTCGGCCATACCGGCTTTACCGGCACGTCACTATGGATTGACCCCTCTACTCAGACAGTCGTAGTGATTTTAACCAACCGATTACACCCGGATGGTAAAGGCGATGTAAAAAAGTTACGTAGCACAATTGGAACATTAGCAGCTCAATTGGTACAAAAGGAGATTTCATGATCACAAAAATTACAGAGAAAGTTACGATGGCCTTGCTCCTCATCACTTCCTCGCTCACCGCCCTGCCTGAAGAATTTGTGTATTTAGATGAGATAGATAAAACCATCCAAATCTCAATGCGTTATTTTTCAACAGAAAATTTTGTCGGTAGCCGCCTAGATGGGTACAAAACTGCCCGCATCATCATGACCAAAAAAGCTGCTGCTGCGCTGTGCAATGCACAAAAAGAGCTTCTACTTGATGGTTTCTGCCTCGTCGTTTACGACGCATACCGCCCTCAAAAAGCGGTTGATCATTTCGTTCACTGGAGCACCACACCAGATAATCAAACAATAAAAGAAAAATACTACCCCGAGATTGCCAAAGAACAATGCTTTGAGCTTGGTTATATCGGTAAAAAATCTGGTCATACACGTGGTAGCACTATTGATTTGACCATCATTAAAGTTGGCGACCAACTTAAGACACCAACATTAAGTTGGCGTACTATGAACGAAAAGCTGATCCCGTTTCTTGATGACGGCACCGTTGATATGGGTTCCAGTTTTGATCTTTTTGGCCCAGCTTCACACCACGACAGTCCGTTGATGCCGCAAAAATACACGGCACTTCGTAATTATTTGCGCGCCAAAATGATAAAACATGGATTTAAACCGTATGCAGAAGAGTGGTGGCACTACACCCTAGTCAACGAGCCGTTTCCAACTACCTATTTCGATTTTGATATCGAGTAAAAACCGCATAATTTCACCAAGAAACTTCTCGGTGAAAAATAATTGCACACTTGTCCCTTCTGAATTACTCGTCAGTAGTCATAAAAACAGCCAATTTACTCTTTCTCACTTGCGTGTATGCTACTGCTTCATGAAAATTTAGGAGTACCCAACATGACCACAGAACTAACGCGCTGCAGCTGGGCAGCAAAAAAATCTATTTTCCACCAATATCACGATCTAGAATGGGGGACCCCTGTTCACAACGACCAAACACACTTCGAGTTTATCGTGCTTGAGAGTGCTCAGGCCGGCCTCAGCTGGGAAACGATTATGAAACGCCGCGACGATTATCGCAAGGCGTTTGCACATTTTAGCCCCACAAGAGTTGCTCAAATGACGATAGTAGACGTTGATCGGCTTATGGCAAGCAGCAACATCATCCGCAACCGCGGTAAAATCGAAGCAACTATCGCCAACGCGGCATTTTTCCTCGCCATACAAAAAGAGTTTGGTAGCTTTGATCGCTACATTTGGAATTTTGTTAACAACAAAACAATTGTTTATTCACCAAAGTCGGTTGAAGAATATCATACGCGCAACGCAGCAAGCGATGCATTATCAAAAGATATGCGCGCTCGTGGCTTCAAATTTATTGGCAGCACCATCATGTATGCACACTTGCAAGCATGTGGCCTTATTCAAGAACACGAAGTCACTTGCTTCCGCTACACAAATCAATAAATCCTTGACTCATTGCCACTATACCAATAATCTTCCGATCGTATTATTTAATAACTGCCACGGGAGATTCTTTATGTACAGTTTCAAGATCATATTCGCAGCACTCATATTACTCTGCTCAACAACAATGTTTGCTACCAAAAACAATCCTGAATCCCCTGCCGATAGAACAGATCGCACTGAAGAATCCGCAATTTGGAAAGCTTTTGCTGCACTAAAAGCCGCAGCACATGCAAGACTCCCCCTCTTATCACCAGAGGTACAAAATGCTTTGAAGTTCTTGCAAAATGCAGGTCAAACATCTAAAGATTTAATCAAAGAGCATCTGGTAGCACTTTGCTGCTGTAGCGTTGGCTGCTGCTATTTCGGTTGCACTTGGTACTCATGCACAGTTTGCATCTGTAGCACATGCGCCTATCTTGCTTGGTATACAAAAAACTTAGATGTTGTTGATATAGATACAGACAATTTCGGCATGGTATCAGGACGCATTAACTCCAAGAAAATGTCCTGAAAGCCTCTTCTTACAGCAAATCAGCATCTTGCAATCCCATACATTGCTCTTTTCGAAACAAGAAAACTCGATAATAACGACTGGGAAGCAATAATAACAAATCCATGGACCAACCAACCACTTACTCTACCCATTGAATGGGCTTAAAACATCGCCATTTGTTTCTTTCTATTGAAAAAAGAATTCTTCAGAGTAAAATCGGGTTGTTTCTTATTGCAATGAACGTCCGTTTGAACAAGACCCTTGAGAGGATTTTTATGATGAAAAAATTATTTAGTTTGAGCTTCGTATTTGTCCTATCGGCTACATCAATGTTTGCAGCAAATGGACACTTACTAGATAAAGATGGCAATCCCATACAAGCACCAATACACCCAGAACTACTTCTCAAGCTACATCAAACATATCACAAGCAAGCAGCTCCAGGAGAGCAAGCAGCACTGACGAAAACCGAGGAATTGGAAGCTCTTCTTTGGAAAATAAAATCGCCGGAAGGTACAGTACAAGATCTTGCTACAGCTCTTGAACTGACAAAAAATTTACGTGAAAGTCATATGCTTTCTCTCGATGATTACAGAAAAGCTCTCAAGACCATTTTGCATACTGAGATTAGAGAAAATCACGCAGCAACCACAACAGAATGCAGCAGACTCTTGGCTGAGTATTTTAACCCACAGTCTGCATTTAGATTGTCTCTTACAGAAGAAGAAAAAGCAGCTTTTGTAAGCGCCGTCGGTAGAAAATAATTTCTATCATTATGCTATAATAAAAACCCCCAAGAAAAACTTGGGGGTCTACTTTTTTAACCAAGTCGATGACGTATGAAAAAACTATTTTTTATAGGCTTTTTCGTGTTATTAACAGCAAACACAATGATTGCAAGCGATCGAAAAAGTAATCTACAAAAACAGATAGAGAACCTCGCACAAACAGCTCATCCACGCAGAGCCTTAGCAAAAATTGAAGACTTTTTAATTGAAAAAAAGCTTAATTTACGCGACTGCATAGACGCCTTGCACATACTCCTCAGACGAGCTAATAGCTCAATGGATACAGCCGTAAGTCGCACATGCGAAGAGCTTTTACAAGCTGCCAACCTAGATCGCTATGAGTGGTCTGAAAAAAACCATCAATGGGGACAAAATGTTGCTGCCTCTTTCATACGAGGAATTTAATCAACCACCACGCACCAAAAAACGCTGCCAGTCCTTGACAGAAATAAGCTCTTTCTTCTAATCTTGCCGCTAGTGTATTTCCAAAAACCTACATGACCAAAGGAGTCTGGCGTGAAACTAAGATATCTAGCACTTGCTCTTGCAACCGCGATAGTGCAACAAGGCCTTAATGCTGCAAATGTTCCAAATCCCAACATGATACAAAAGGCTGCTGAAGTTGCTAACTCAGGTGTCACAGCAGCCACACTCAAAGCCGGTAGCGAAGCACTCAGCAATCTCGCTGGAACAGTAGCTACCACACCCCCAATAATTCCGCTAACCACAGCCCCCGAAGTAGTAGCCCAGCAAGCTGCTGATGCTGTTGCAGTTCTTACACCAGGTTATGGAACCATGACCAGAGAGATGGCATATCAAGCGCTTTGCACAATCCAATGTACTCTCTTCTACGCATATCAAACCGGCCAGTGGTTTCTTATAGAGTTTATTCGCGAAAGCCTTACCGCTGTAGCTACGTCTTATGGTCTTAATCCAATCGTCACCGAAATTGGCATTTACGTAGCCAGAGGCGTTGTCATTATTCTTGCTTCCATTGGCGTTTATTACACCTTCAAGGTTGTTAAGCAAGCAGGCAAAGGCACTCGGTTCGCCATTTGCCATCCAATACAAGCAAGTCAAAATCTATGCACAGGCACATGTGCTGCCGTCGCAGCAACGTGTAAAGGTGTCTGTTTTGTCGCTTGCCACCCAATCCAAACTGCGTCCATTGTCTGCAGCTGTGTCGCATCACCATTCCGTCGCAAAGCCGTTGATACGGGCAAGACTGCTGGCGACGACACTGAACCTACGGTTGCTCCTAAAGGCAAAGGCAGTGGATCAAGAAGCTCAACTCCTAAAAAGAAAAGGATAAGATAGTCTCTAGCAACTTTCCCGATCAATTTTAAAGAGAGCGCCCTGCACATGTGCAGGGCGCTCTCTTTTTACCCACTTGACTTAATAATCACATATATTATAATCATGGTTATTAAAAATAAGGAAACCACCATGGAACCAATAAAATTCAAGCACGCCTCTGCTGATGCTAGCACCGGTTTTTTGTTCTGGCAGGCATCCATGCTGTGGCAACGCGCCATCGTCAAGGCACTAGCACCCTACGATCTGACCCATGCCCAATTCGTACTTCTCGCAGGCACCGGGTGGCTAAGCAAGATCAATGCCATCCCAATTTCCCAGGTTGCACTTGCTGCTCTTGCCAAGACCGACATTATGATGACTTCCAAAGTCGTACGAACGTTGGTAGACAAAAAGCTCCTAAGCCGTATTGATCACCCAACCGACAGCCGTGCTTACGCCCTCAAATTAACAGCCAACGGCACGGCGCGCTTGCAGGTTGCGCTCCAAGCAGTTGAAGAAATGGATGAACAATTTTTTGCTGAATTAAAGGCCGGCGAAGGCTTTAAAAAAGAGTTATTAAACCTTATTAAACGTCATACCAAGGAGTAAATCCATGTGGCAATTTTCGCACAGTATTACAACGCACAAAACCGCTGAACAAATCTGGAAAAAGTATGCTTCTCCAGAGACTTGGAACACCTGGGATCACGATACTGAATACGCCAAACTCAATGGCCCATTTGCAGCCGGTAGCACGATTGATTTTAAGCCAAAG
>JAHFBQ010000019.1 GCA_023249935.1 bacterium | reverse complement strand
AACTTCTTTCTTTTCATTTAGAGCTTTTGTGATATCGGTAGGTCTTATAACATTTACATCAGCAGCTTTTACTGTAGATGTACCAAAAGAGACCCGTAAAGAACAGGTAGCTGGTGAAATAAAGTCGGAAAAGCAGCTTTACAATAATGCGTTGCGCATGATTAGAAAGACTGCAAAGCGGGCAAGAACGTCCGGTACGCCGTACCGAATCTCGTGTCAGTACAAAATAAAGGATAATAAACCGGTTTCAGCTTCAACGGAAGTTCACTACGCTGATTATCGTAAAAAATCAGATTCGCAGTCTGTTGATTTTGTACCCGTCGATGGCAAGCTTGATCGTGTTGTTGAGTTTGTGTACAAACCGAATAGTGGAACATTAGCAATATTTGATCGAGATCCAGAAAAATTGTCTAAGCGACTTGCAACAAGCAAAGTAAACAAGATCAAAATAGATATCTAGAGAACTATGACAAACAACAGGTTTCAGTGCACCGTGTGTGGAAATGAATATAATCAAACCGGTCGGACGAGTCTGTCCGACCGGTCTTTGCTTTTTCAAGATTTGCCTGCAACATGGCGGTGTCCCAAATGTGGGGTGCTAAAAAATTTATTTAAAGTGGTTGTAGAGAATGAGGTTGCTGTATCTGAGCGAGACAAAAGGAAGCCTGATAAAGAATAGATTTGACTCGCCAACCGCTAGTTCGTCGTCCCAGCGCAGGCTGGGATCCAGTCCTAATTTTTATTAAAGCTAAATAATAAAGTAAAAATGTATTGAAAAGTTTTTATGTATACATTATGTGCTCTGGAAGAAACGGTACTTTGTACACGGGTGTAACAAGCAATTTGACAAGACGTGTTCAAGAGCACAAGAAGAATATTATTCGCGGGTTTACTGAAAAATATTCCGTACATCAGCTGGTTTATTATGAAATACTCGGTTCACCTCAAGACGCTATTCGAAGAGAGAAAAATATAAAAGCCTGGAAGCGTGAGTGGAAAATTAGAATGATAGAAGAGCTGAATCCAAAATGGAAAGATTTAAGCGAGGACTGGATCCCAGCCTGCGCTGGGACGACGTCGGCGGGAATAGACGTTGTATAAAAGTACTAAGTCAAGAAATCTAGCGATATCTCTTAAACCATGCAAAAAACGGCAGGAAAAAATCATGAAGCACCAACCAGGCTGGACTTTTATCGGCATTCTAAAAAATCTATTTTTTGGGTTGTTATTTATTCAGGTGCTACCGTTTTTGATATCTGGCATTAAAAATACGATTGCAACAATTGACCATAAATACATCGAGGTTGGTTTTGTGACCTTACGCGGCGAGATCGGTGACTCTGCTTCTTTTGTCAGGCAGCTTGAAGAGTTTGAAAAGAACGTTGATGTTAAAGCGGTTATGATCAAGGTAGATTCTCCTGGTGGATTGCCTGCATCAAGTCAGGTCATGTCACAAGCGGTGCTGCGTTGCAAAGAGAAAAAACCGGTTGTGGCATTTGCTGAAAATCTTTGTGCTTCTGGTGCTTATTACACGGTGTGTGGTGCAACCAAAATCTTTGCTAATGCTTCGTCTCTCGTTGGGAGCATTGGTGCTGCAATGCGCGCGCAGAATTTTAAAGATTTGTTTGAATCTTGGAAAGTCAAAAGTACCTGTATTAAAGCTGGTGAATATAAGGCTGCTCTGGACCCGTTCCAAGAAATTAGAAAAATTGATACAGATTATCTCCAACTTATTGCTGATGATACTTATAATCAATTTGTAGATGATGTTGCAAAGCTTCGTGGTCTCGATAAAGAACAACACAAGCTGTGGGCCAATGGTAAAGTTTTTACTGGTAATCAGGCATTGGCTCTCAAATTGATCGATGAGCTTGGCTCTGGTCGTAATGCAGTTGATTACATGAAAACAATTCTAGAAATTAGCGATGATACAAAGCTTAAATTTGTTACGAGCGTGCATGGGGGCAAGGGACTTATGCAGCGGCTGTTACATGGTGATGACGATGATGGTGATATGAGCACTCGGGTAACAGCAGGGGTTGCTCGGTTCATCGCCAATGTGTACCATCAGGTAGTAACAGAGATAAGTAGTAGTCAGTCGCAACTTCAAGTCTAAAAAATTATGAAGAAAACCTGAGCATACTCAGGCCAGTTTCATGTTCAATGGGAATTGAGTAGTTTTTGAACAAAAGCTCGGGCTCTTATGAATTCATCACTGTCGGCTACAGGATCAAATGTACTTTCATTCGGGGATAGACTCAAAATCGGGCATGTTGCTTCTCGTAAAAGCCTTGCAAGACTGCCATAATCGGCGTCATTCATCAGATCAATAGCAGCGATTACTTGTCCGTTGAGAAAAAACTCATGCACTGTCTTGTTCTTGGTTGATCTAGCATCGATGGCAGTTCTGTTTTTAAGAATCTCTCTTGCAAGAAATGTTACCGATGTGATCAAAGCTACCTCTACGGTTGCTGCACGTGGTCGGGATTGCTTAGCAGCATCCTTCCTGCGAGCTGCTTCTGCTTGTTCGCGAAAACTTATATAGCTTTCTAGGTTTTGAGCACGCGTCAGAAATTGGTTTTTATTTTCCTCAATTACTTCTACGCCGGCACTAGTACGATATGTGAGTGCTTCTTTTTTGAGATCGTCTAGTGATCTAGTACGGATATTTTCCCCTGCAAAATATTTTATTTCGATACTCTGAGCAGCGGCTTCTAGCTGTCTAACAACATCACTTCCCTGTAGCATGCTTGTGCAAGCCAAAATACCCAATACTGCATAGTGTACAAATCTCATACAACTTACCTTATTTTTCAGATTTTTACTTCTTCTACTTGGGCAAACGTAACAACCACTGTGCGATCAGCGCCGACAACATTGAGCACAAGATCACCGTTAGGCAGCACGTCCTGTGCTATGCCCTCAAGCAGAGAGCCATCTTTATTGTGTACCATGACCTGTTTTCCTAGATAACCTTGCTGGCGGCGCCAGAGTTGAAAGATGTCTTGAAATTGACCAAGTTTCCATTGCTCGTAAAATTTAGATAGTGAAGCGAATAGCTCAACTTGTAGTTGTCCAAGGTCGTGTTGTGTGCCCGTTGCATCAGCAAGACTTGTTGCAATCGATTTGAGCATGTTGTGGTTGAGACAGCTGTTGTTGATATTAATGCTGTAGGCAAAAATAATGCCAACAAGTTTGTTGTTGTGCCATAGATTTTCAAATAGCATACCGCCGAGTTTTTTGTCATTAAGGTAGAGATCGTTTGGCCACTTGAGTGTGACGCCGAACTGCTGAAATGGTTCCCGCAGGCCAAGCGTGAGTGCCATATTGAGGGTGGCAAGAGCTTGCTCATTGGTATTCATAAACGGCTTCAAAATAATAGTGTGAGTGATTTGGCCTTCAGCTAATATCCACGAACGGCCTTGGCGGCCGCGTGCTGCAGTGAGATGTCGTGCAATGAGCACGGTGCCATCACTTACCGTGGGAAGAAGTTCTCGTGCCCATGCAAATGAATCATTACACGCTTGCTGAGTGATAATGAGCTGACCAATGCAATTCATGAGAGCCTCACTTATTTCAGTTTAACTTTCATTTCACGCAACGTCTCACGCTTGATATCGCGCTCCTTGAGTACTGCTTTTTTGTCGCCAGATTTTTTGTGCTTGGCCAGTCCAAGTTCGATTTTAACGTAGCCGCGTTCGTTGAAATATGCTTTGATCGGGATAAGCGTTAGGCCTTTTTTAGCGATTTCACTCATCAGCTTGATAATTTCTCTTTTATTAAGCAAGAGTGTGCGTGTACGGCGTGTCGATTCATCACTTTTGCTGTAGGCATGCGAATAGGGTGCAATATGGCAATTGAGCAGTTGTGCCTGTCCGCGCTGAACCACGGCAAATGCATCGCTGATGTTCATAGCGTTGGCGCGAATAGACTTAACTTCGTCTCCATTGAGTGCGATGCCAGCCTCGTAGGTGTCTTGGATCTCATAATTAAAAAAAGCTTTTTTATTAGAACAGATCATTTTCATAAGATTCCCCGAGACGCAAGTGCGCGTGTGTGCATACGTTGAAAGAAAAGATGTAAGAGAGGGAAAGAGATGAGGGCTGCGACGATGCCTAAAATATTGCCACCGATTAAAAATGACCAAATACAGACCGATCCGCTTCCAAAAAGTTTCTCAAGTGAGATTACCCAACTTGGCTCCCATCCTATACATTTATGAATGAGCCAATAACCAAAGGCGTAGTCGAGTGAGAACATGGGAATCATCGTCCACGGATTGTTGATCGATGTAAAAATAAAAAGTGCAGGAAAGTGTAAACCCCACAGCCATTTGGCTATGAGCATCATGACGGTATGAGCGCCAGGGAAGGGGGAAAGAGCGATATAGATCCCCATACTTGCAGAGACGGCCAGGTTTTTTGGCGTCATGCCGTCTAGCAGCGCCTTGCGCAGAATTTCTTTTATTTTCGGTACTGTTTTTCGTATCATAGTGTATCCTCCTGACTAGTCTACTTGATTTTGAAAAGGACGTCATCTGTTCATCGGCCACGGCGAGAGGCTTGATGGGCTCCAAGCCTTTTTTGAGAAGGGAACTCATGAAACCTATGATTAGATCAATATTGGGACTTGCTTTAGCACTGGCTGTTACCCCTCTTTTTGCAGTCGATGTAGATCCAAAACCGCTTCCAAAGCTCGATGCAATTTTAGCTGCAGTACAAGCTCGTGCGGCTAAGCGTATGGAAGAAAGTCGTGCAGAGGGTTTGGCTGCCAGACCAAGTAATGAAGCTGGCAAGTCAGTAGATGTTTCACTGCGGCAGGGGGCGCATGTGCAAGAGTCAACCCTACATGACCGTATTGACACAATGCTTGAAAATCGTCGTACGCAAGCACCAGAATCAATTCCCTCATTTGTCATGCGCGCAGATGGTAGACCTTTGGGTGGTGTTTTTTCTAAGGGGTCCCAAGGTTTAGGCAGTAAGCAACTGTGTGAGATGGTAGGGTGTATTAAGATTGATCACGATAGTGAAGATGTACCACAATTCAAAGTTTATTTTGAAGGCATGGAAACGACGAATAACGATGAAGGTTTTTTTAAGTTTCCTGTTGATTGTGGAAATATCGAAAAATACGCCATTATCATTTGTAACAAAATTAAGCATACCTTTGGTGGGCATAACACCGTTGATTCATTTGGTCTGATTCCGGATATGAATTATAGATATTTTTATTTCAAACGAAACAAAGATGGTTCTTCAGGATGGACACAGCAAGAAAAAGATTTGCGTAGAAGAAATTTGCGCATTCCAAGAAACGCCATTGTTATAACTGTTAATCCGGTATATTTCGATCGTCTTGAAACTACATGGCCAGGAGATTATGGTTCAAGTACATTAAAGTTACCGCGCATTGTGTTCAAGGCTGGGCATCGAGCAAAGCTTGAACGCAAAGCAATAAAATCATTGTTACATGGCTTAGACATGAGCCCTTTTCACACCGATGTTAAGCATGTGAGCCGAGAAATTGGAGATGGTAAAGGTGAAGTGTCAGTGCGATTCGCGCAGTAGAATTATTTTCCCGCATCAAGCGTAAAATCATTAAATAGTCCCTGCGTAGCCTTGTAGCCACCAACAAAAGCGATCATGCCGCCGTTGTCAGTGCAGTACATTGGTGGGGGGAAATGAAATGATTTATTGTATCTTGCGCAGAGGTCGGCCATGCGACTTTGCATGTATTTGTTGCATGCAACACCGCCACCAAATGTAAATCCTTTGATGTCCGGATATTTTTTGAACGTGAGTTCAATATTCTTTAGAAAGATATCGGTAATGCAGACCAGTAGTGAACTGGCAACTTGTGACTTAAATTCTTCTGATATGCCGGCAATAGGGCCACTTGTCATATCATAAGCATCTTCGCGTACGAGGTGGTAGAGCACCGCTGTTTTGATACCAGAGAAGCTAAAAAAAACTTCGCCGCCAACATTTTTTGTGCGAGGGTATTTGAAGAAATCTTGAAATCCAACACTGGCCGCCATCTTTTCAATGCGAGCACCACCAGGGTAGGTGTAGCCAAGCATCTTCGCAACTTTATCAAACGCTTCACCTGCCGCATCATCCTCAGTATGTCCGATCATCGTGTACTTACCAAAATCTTCAATGATATACATTGCGGTATGACCACCAGAGACTGTTAAGCTGACGTGTGGGAAGGGGATATCGGTAGAGACCGTATGATCTGGTCTGAGAAAGGTTGAGAAAATATGACCCTCGAGGTGATTAATGCCAATAATTTTTTTACCAGCAGCCCAAGCGACACCTTTGGAGTAACAGAGTCCAACAAGCAGCGATCCGACAAGGCCCGGCTTGACGGTGACGGCGATAACGTCGATGTCATTGATCGTTATGCCAGCTCGCTCGAGCGCGAGATCAACCATCGGTTGCATTTTTTCGAGCTGTGAGCGTGAGGCAATCTCGGGGACAACGCCACCGTAGATATCGTGCAAATCGATCTGTGAATATAATGCGTTAGAAAGCATTAACTGGCGCTGCGTATCAAATACGGCAACGCCAGTTTCATCACATGATGTTTCAATACCAAGTATGAGCATGCAATTTAAGACCTATTTTTGTTGTTTTTTCTTGAGCATGAGTTCGATGAATTCTTCATTGGTTTTGGTTTTAGAAAGTCTATCAATAAGCACTTCCATACCTTCAACTGTGTTCATCGTACTCATGAATTTTTGTAATACCCACAAGTAATTAACTTGTTCTTCGTTGAGCATGAGCTCTTCGCGGCGGGTACCTGATGGTTGAAGATCAAATGCTGGGTATACCCGTTTGTTAGCTAATTTTCTTGTGAGGTGAATTTCCATATTGCCAGTACCTTTGAATTCTTCAAAGATAACTTCGTCCATCTTCGAACCGGTTTCAACGAGTGCGGTAGCGATGATGGTAAGCGATCCGCCTTCTTCAACGTTACGTGCAGCACCAAAAAAGCGCTTTGGTCGTTGCAGTGCGTTGGCGTCGATACCACCTGTTAAGACTTTCCCTGATGATGGTGCGAGCGTGTTGTACGCACGGGCAAGACGAGTAATCGAGTCGAGTAAGATGACTACATCGCGACCGTATTCAACAAGGCGCTTGGCTTTTTCAAGCACAATTTCAGCGACCTGTACGTGGCGTGTGGCGTATTCATCAAACGTTGAACTGACTACTTCAGCTTTGACCGAGCGTTGCATATCGGTTACTTCTTCAGGGCGCTCATCAATATTCAAAATCATCACAATCACTTCTGGGTGGTTGTTGACGATGGTGTTGGCAAGCTCTTTAAGAAGCGATGTTTTACCTGTCTTAGGTGGTGCAACGATCAAACCACGCTGTCCCTTACCAATCGGTACGAGTAAATCGAGGATACGCATGGAGATCAGGCCGTTGCCTTTATCACCTTCAAGGTTGAATTTCTTATTTGGGAATAGCGGTGTTAAGTTTTCAAACATCGTCTTAGTGTTTGAGTGAGCCGCTGGTTCATAGTTAACCGTCTCTACGCGCTGCAGGGCAAAATATTTCTCGCCTTCTTTAGGCTTGCGAATCTGACCTCTGATCACATCACCAGTGCGCAGACCGAACTTTTTGATGTGGATAGGTGAAACGTAAATATCGTCTGGGCCTGGTACGTAGTTAAATTTTGGTGAACGTAAGAATCCAAATCCGTCCGGAAGGCGTTCAAGGATGCCTTCGCAGAAAATTTCGACGCGACGTTCTGATTGTGATTCTAAAATTCTATAAATAATTTCTTGTTTTTTCAGTGCAGCGACATCAGGTAAGCCAATTGATTGAGCATAGGCGATGAGCTTGGTGATGTTCATCTCCTTGAGCTCTTGCATGTTCATTGATTGTCTTGGGGTGGTGTCCTGTACTGTATTTGTCTCTTCTAGCAAATCTGAATCAAGTATTTGAGCCTGAGCATGTTGTTGTTGCTGATGAGTGCGTGGTTGTTGATGTTGTTGAGGTCCTTGATTTTGACGTTGGTCTGGTTTGTTGCGATTGTCGCGGGTATCGCGATTTTGTTGTGAATTGTTATTGTGATAGCGATCGCGACTTTGTTGCTGATTATTGTTGTGGTAGCGGTCTCTACCTTGTTCACGATTTTGATTGTTATTGTTGTGGTAGCGATCACGACTTTGTTCGCGGTCTCTACCTTGTTCACGATTTTGATTGTTATTGTGTTGGCGCTGATAGTGTGGTTGTGGCGCCGACGGTTGTTGCTGTTGTGCTGGTTGTTCAACAGGTTGCGCAACTGGAGTTTCTTGTTGCTCAGCAGTCCCATTGTCCTCGTCTTGGTAGCCTTCTGCTACGATTTGGACTTCAGGAAGCTGGCTGAGTTCTAAAGCTGTTTGATCTACAAGTGCTTGTGTATTTTTTTTAGGCTGAGGAGGGCGAGATCTTTGCTGTTTTGGTTTATCGGTAGGCTCTTGCGTACCGGCGTTAGGAACCGTGGACTTATCATTATTATCTTTAACCATATAACCAACATTAATTAAGCGTTAGAAAAACTCTCCTTAGCACATGGACTTGACGCCATGAAGGCGTAGCAAAACCAAGAAACCGGCAAGGAAACTACAAAATTTGGAATCTTTTTGAAAATTTAGAGATTTTTACGAATTGGACGGAACGGTTTCCCACCCCGTCTTAGAATCATAGCATAGTCGCTGACTGAAGTAAAACGTTTAGTTTAATTGGTTTTTCTGAACCTGGAAAGAGTAACAAAATCACCTTTTCAGGTTCAATTTTAAAATGAGGTTCAAGCGAATTTTCCCCGGTCTAGTAAGGAGGTTAGGCTTAGACTGAGGTACCTGTAAAATTTTCTAAGGTAGCTAGAAGATCGTTTAATTTGGTTAGCGATTCGATTGCGTCTGTAAGATCTTTAGAATTGTTACTTGCTACCTGCTTATCAACAAGAGGCAAATTTTGTGCGAGGGTAGACAAATCTTTTTTGAGATTTGCCTCTGAACGTAAAGCTGAGCACAAAAAAGATAGGGCTGCTAGTTCTTTTGATGTGTTTGATAAGTGATTTTCTAAGGCTGTTATACGATCTGCTAGTAATGTGACTTTGTTTTTTAAATCAACATCTTCTTCCTGTTCTATTAATTTTTTTTGGGTGTTCGATAAACTGTTTTCTAGCGCGGCTATTCGGTCGAATAGCAACGTGATTGTGCTTTTAAAATGGTCATCGGCTACTTGTTCATCCAAAAGGGGCGAATCTTGTGTTTGAGTTGATTCATGCGAATTTTCTCTTGCTGCTACCTCAGCGAGGAAAGAAGGTTGAGCTGCTATCATTTTTTTAATACTTAATAGGTCATTTTCTAACTTATTTATCTCGCTAGATAGGGATGATATTTTGTTTTTTAGGGAGGTATCAGCGTCCTCTGTCGCAAGGGCTAGCAAGTCTTGTGCTTTGGTTAGCGCAGATAAATTTTCTATGCAGTTGTTATACGCTGTGGCTAGGGGCCATCGGGGATCGAATCTGTTTTGTATGTAGGAAAGAAGCTCCGCTTCAAAAAGCGATAATCGGGAGCCTATTTTGCTGCAAGAGATTTTATTAATCATATTTTCTACAGCATTGATTCGAGCTTTAGGTGTTACCGTGTCAAATAGCAAAGATACTATCCCCATACCAACAAAGAAACCCGCGGTTCCTGCGCAACACTTAGCGGATGTACTTTCTGGATTGCTCATTTTAATTACGACGGTTCCACAGAGAAGACCACCAATGACTTCAAGAGCACCCATCCCACTCTCGCTGAGGGGGTTAATGGTTGTTGTCATACTGAAAAAAACAACAAAGACCACCTTTATAAAAATTTTCTTCATGAGTATTATTTCCCTGGGTACCCTTAAATAGTCAGACTGCCATTGTTTTGAATAACTAAAAACAATGGCAGTCTAACTATTTTTAAAGTCAGAATCAAACGGCTCTATTGCTCTAGCCTAAGTGCCCAAATTGAAGGCATGTCAAACGAAATTGATTGGAAAATTGGCCTATTTGTAAATTACCGTGCAAGGTGAGTTAGTTACTGCTTCTCAGTGAAGCCATTTGACTCCGTAATGATCCGATTTTCTTTTTTAATTCGACGCTACTTGTTTCTTCTTCTGCAGAGTCTAATAAATTTTTGGCAAGATCAAGATTAGACAATTGTAGATCATTAGACTTTTCTTTAGAAAAAGTATTGATGAAATTTTCGGCGGTGTCAGTTTTAGCTTCTGGGGTGTAAGAGGAAAGTTTATAACGGAGAAGACCTCCAACAATCGCTCCAGTTATTGGAACAACTAAAGAGTACTTATCAGCGTCGTTTGTGCACTCGCTGATACAAAACATTGCTGCGCCAGCAGCACAACCAGCTCCTATAGCGCTATAGATTTTAACAGCGGTTTGGCTAATGGGCTTTAGTGTGGTTATTTGTGTACTAAAAAATGTAATAGCAAAAATTATAGAAAAAAATTTTTTCATAAAAATCCTCAAATTTTCTTATAGAAACATTAAAAAAGATGCCCCACGGTTTATAACTCGTGGGGCATCTTAACTGGCTTTTTATAAGAAATCAAACGGCTCTAGCAAGCGCCTTTTTTGCTCTAGTTTGAGCCCAAAGCATACTTGGACTTGCAATGTAGATCGATGAGAAGGTACCGATGATGATACCGATGAACATGATCAATGCCAGACCATGCAATGTTTCTCCCCCGAGGAATAGAATGGAGGCAACAGAAAGAAGGGTTGCAAAACTGGTTAATGTGGTACGTACCAAGGTCTGATTAATACTCAGGTTAACTAGGTCATAATCAGAGATGGCAGTGCCAGCAAGTCGCTTATAGTTCTCTTGGATCTTACTAAAAATAACAATTGTATCATTAAGCGAATATCCAATCACCGCCAAGATGGAAGCGAGGATATGTAATGAAATAGCTTCGCCTGTTATGAGAATGTACACCATAATTACGAGAATATCGTGTATGAGCGATAGTACAGCACCGATGCCATATTTAAATTCGGAGCGTAGCGCGATGTACAAGGCAAGAATAAACATCGATAAAAGAACTGCCTTGATAGCGTTCCACTTAGTATCTTTACCAACTTCGGCACCGATCCAATCAATATTGCCGATCGAGATCTCGTTGCCGGCAAAGTTTTTTGCAAACGATTTCTTGATATCAGTTTCAAGTGAGCTATCTAACGATCCGACACGGATCAAAAATTCTTGACCAGTTTTGCCGACGCTTTGAATGACCGCGTCTTTCCAACCGTCAGCCGTGAGCGCTGTGCGCAAATTATGAGCATCAACAGGCTTTGAAAAAGCCACACGCATTTCCGCGCCACCAGTGAAATCTATATGATACTTGAATCCACCAATGAAAAGGTAGTACACAAGTCCGGCAGCGAGTACTGCGATGGAAAAAAACAAACAAGCAAAACGATATTTGAGAAAGTCAAACCGATATTGTACGGATTGTTCTTGCATTGTCTCTCCACTAAGTATAAAAGCACTATCTTTCAATAGTGCTTATCCTTTTTTTAATTTTCTCGTTCAGGAGTAACCTTCACAAAGCGACGACCCTTGAAGCCCGTGTAGAACTTCATATAGCCAGCCGTAACAGCGAATAAGGTATCATCCTTGCCACGCATAACACCAACGCCTGGGTAGAACTTGCTACCGCGTTGACGAATTAGAATATTACCAGCGGCGATTACTTCACCACCAAATTTTTTAACGCCTAACCGCTTAGATTGACTCTCGCGGTTATTCGTCGTAGAACCACCCGTTTTACTCGTTGCCATCGTAAATCCTTACCATCTTGAACGCTTATTATTAACGATGCGAAAAGACTCAGCTTTAACAGCTAAATCATGGTCTTTCATAAAAAAGACATCGATTATTCTGCTGATTTTTTTCATAAAAGTCAAAACTTATTTTGTGATCTCACCCCAGTTCTTACCCGTACGCAATGCGACTTTCAGCGGAATGCGCCAGCTCACCGCATGCTCCATTGCTTGTCGCACAATGGTTTCAACTAGACTCTTTTCATTTTCTGGAACTTCTAAAATGATTTCATCATGAATTTGCAGGAGTAGCTTGGCTTGGAGTTTTTGTGTTGTGATTGCCGCATCAACACGCAGCATTGCTATTTTCATAAGATCTGCGCTGGTGCCTTGAATTGGCGTATTAATCGCAACGCGGCGCGCTGCTTCAAACACCGAACGATTTTTATCGTTCAGGTCTGGAATATAACGTCGACGGCCCCATAGTGAGCTGACATAGCCGCTCTGTTTGGCCGCTTCCACTGTTTCATCCATCCACTCTTTTACACGATGATACGTTGACAGATAGGTATCGATATAACTTTTTGCCTCTTTGTGAGAAATGTTCATATCCTGTGCTAGGCCATACGGAGTGAGGCCATACATGATGCTAAAATTGATTTTTTTGCCGATCTGACGTTGTTCCTGCGTTACTTGATCTTGAGGAATGTTGAGAAGTTGGGATGCTGTTTTTATGTGTATATCGAGGTCATGGTTAAACGCGTCGCACAGCGCCTGATCTCCGGTCACGTGTGCAAGCACGCGCAACTCAATTTGCGAGTAGTCGGCCGATAGAAGTAGATGTCCCGGCGCTGCTATAAAAGCGCTTCTGACCGCATGCCCGTAGCCGGAGGAGGTAGGGATATTTTGTAGATTTGGGTTTGAGCTTGAAAGCCGTCCTGTCGCTACCAAGGTCTGGCTGAAGGTAGTGTGGATTCTGCCTGTTGTGGGATTGATTTCTTTTGGTAGTGGTTGCGTGTACGTGCTGCGCAGCTTGGCTAGTTCGCGATATTTTACGATAAGGCTTGGGATGAAATGTATCTTAGATAATTTTTCTAAAACTTCCTGATCCGTTGATCTGCTGCCCTTTGATGTCTTGCTGACAACGGGCAATTTGAGTACATCAAACAGTAAAAATTCAATCTGGCGCGGTGAGTTGAAGTTAAATCTTGGCTCTTCGCCAATGCTAAGCTGTTTGGTTGGTACTGCGGCGTTTAATTTTTCTTCAGTGAGCTTGATTTCTTCGGCAACCTGCTCATCAACCTTAGCCATCACCTGAGGGTCGAGTAAAATGCCAACTAATTCCATGCGGAAGAGTAAATCAGAAAATGGCATATCAATGGTGTAGAAATAGGTTTCAAGTTCTTTGTGTTCGTGGAGCATCTTCTCGAGTATGGGCATGAGAGCAAGTGTTTGGCGGGCATCGTGGGCGCCGTAGGTGGCGGCATGTTCAGTTGGCACCAAACCAAAATGTTTGTATCGTTTGCCAACTACTTCATCATAGGTTTCCATGCGTTCGTTGAGAAGGCGCATGGAAAGCTCTTTTAGACCGATGGAAGACCAATTCTGTTTGACCAAGCTTGCTGCGATCAGGGTATCAAACACTACGCCGCGTGTCATGATGCCGTAGCGATGAATGATGTGCTCATCAAACTTTGCATGCTGAAGTACTTTGTGGTGCTTGTCGTTTTCGAGCGTGTCTTTCAACGTTGCCAATGTTTTTGCCAGATCTAAATTTTTGTGTGTGCCCTCTGCTGGGTGTGCGAACGGAAGATAAAATGCCTCTCCAGGTTCATAGCAAAATGCCATGCCAACCATGTTGCTGTTTTGATCAAGACCGGTAGTTTCGGTATCAAAGCTATAGATCTTTGCTTTGCATAGCTGCTCGTATAACGTTTTAACTGCTGCTTCAGTTTCGATGATGGTGCACTTCCATCCCTGGGTTTTTACCACTTTGGAAAAGTCCTGTTGAGCTTTTTCAACCGGGGCGGTGATGGTGCTAGCAAGACTTGAAAACTCATATGTCTGGAAAAAATCTTGTGCGCGGTTCCATTGTTCAGGAGCGAATGCGAAATCTTTCAGCGACATGTTGAGTGGGGCGTTAGCAAGTTGAAATAGATCAAGGCTGAGGCGTGCATCCGCCTCATGTGCAGTGAGTGCTGTTTTTATGCGTGTTTTGTCAACTCTGCCAAGATGTTTGTATAAATCATCTAATGAATCGAATGCTTGTACCAACTCGGTAGCAGATTTTTCACCAATGCCGCGTACGCCAGGAATGTTGTCCGAAGCATCGCCGATCAGTGCGTGATAGAACGGTATCTTTCTTGGTGGATAGCCTTTGCGCTGCGTGTAAGTGGCGGCATCAAAAATTTCATCTTTGAAGAGGTCGGTGATTAATACCGTTGGGTCATCAAGCAGTTGGTACATGTCTTTGTCTGCGCATACAATCACTGTTTGTGGGGCGACATGTTGCCGTGCCAGAGTGGCGAGTAGATCATCAGCTTCGTAGCCGATCATTGCCACGTTTGGCATGCCAACAATGTCGATAAACTGCATGATGAGTTCTTTTTGTTGCATGAGATCGCTCGGTGGTGCTGGGCGATGTGCTTTGTAGGCGGGGTAAGTTATATTACGAAATGAGCCGCCTTTGCTATCCCAGACGATTGCGAGATGCGATGGCTTGAAGGTGTCGAGTAATTTTTTAAGCGCTCGACAGAATCCGAATACCGCATTGGTTGGGACGCCGGTGGAGGTTTGCAGAGCTTTGAGGGCAAAGTATGAGCGATATAAAAGATAGGAACCATCGATAAGAAACAGTGCTTCTGGGTGGATCATAATTTTATTTTTCATGTACTCTTCACTACGTTGGTAAGGGAGCTGATGAGACGATTACTTGCTATGATGCCGGTCAAGAGTGAGGGTGTCAAATTGAGGTGCGGTTGTAACCACAACGGTTTTTTGGTAGCCTTCGATTTTCTCAATCTTGATTGAAAGAGTGTTTATGAAAAAAATCATTGGGCTGGATCTTGGTGATGCCTGGGTTGGTGTTGCTGCTTCTGATTTTCTTAAAATTGCGGCAAAGCCACTCAAAACATTTGCAACGGCAGATTTTGATAAGGGATTGCTTGTGCTTCTTGCTCAAGAGCCGATTGAGGCCGTTGTTGTTGGTTTGCCAATTACCATCGGTGGTGGTAGCGATAGCGATCAGACGAAAAAAATTCGTGCAGAGGCAGTTCGTCTTGAAAAGCTTGCAATTGATGCTGGGTTTACGGAGTTACGCTGGGTTTTGTGGGATGAACGGCTTAGTTCAAAGCGAGCTGCTGCGTTAAATAAGGGACCGCTTTCAAAAGAAGAAAAGCTAATGCAGCACGCTAAAGCTGCGGCGTTTGTCTTACAAAACTACTTAGATCATCTAAGTATGATGAGTTCCTGAGTGTTAAGGCCGATAAGTACATTTTTTACTTTGTAAGGACAGATGGAAGAAAGTCTCAGAGAGAGATCATCGAGATTTTCTTCCATCATTAACTCTGGGCTACTTACAAAGCGCTGCTACTTTTTCTGAAAGCACATCTTTGCTTATAAAACCGGTTTCCTTCGCCACTACTGTTCCGTTTTTAAAGAATAGCAAGGTGGGAATCGACGAAACACCATACTTGATTGCCAAGTCACGATCATCATCGATGTTAACTTTGACGAGAGTGCACGTTGCACCTACTTCTTGACTCACTTGATCAAAAATTGGTGCCATCTGACGACACGGCCCACACCACGCCGCATAAAAATCTACAACGACAGGTAGCTTTGATTGGATAACCTTGGTATCAAAACTTGCTCCAGAAACTACTTCTGACATATTTTACCTTTCCGATTCTAATTGGTTCAAGAAAATTCATTGACTATATACCTGCCGGGACGACGTAGTAATAGTGTCAAGATTCCTCTTTACTTAGTTAATCTTTTATCCAAGTTCCAATGTCCAATTTTCCCTCATCGTACCCCAATAAACTCTCAAAGAGAAGTGCTCGTACATACTTCTAGCAAGACTCTCATTATAACCAGTAAACAACCGCATAATTCTTTGACATTTCTATGCACCCGCCGTAGTCTCAAGCACAATTGCTTGCTCAAAATTATGGCAACAAACGAAAAGGGTTTATATGGAACATGTACAGGGAGCCCGACTCGGGCTACGCGCAAAACCAAGTAGCATCCAGACCGTTTTTTCAACCGATATCATGCAACAATTGTTGCCTCTCGATGTTGTAAAAGAATTTGAGGCAGCACAGCTGGGCCAACAGCGGCTTTCACTCAATGCGCTATCAAAGATAGCTGAATCTTTAAAGATTTGGGCTGTTGAACACGGGGCAACACACTTCAGTCATTGGTTTTTACCACTGCGCGGCACCCTGGGTACAAAGGAAGAAGCGTTTGTTGAGCGCCTTGCACCAAACACGTTGATCAATCTTTTTTCAGCCTACAACCTTTTGATGTCTGAAACTGATGGGTCATCATTCCCCAATGGTAACATGCGTCAAACTGCACAAGCTCGTGGTTACCTGCTCTGGGATATCTACAATCCTCCGTTCCTCGATAAACAGGCCGATCGTACAACTTTGTATGTTCCGGCCCTTTTTTATAGCATCGATGGTAAATCGCTTGACTTCAAAATTCCACTCTTACGTTCAGAAGAACGCCTTGGCAAGGCTGCATCACGGCTTTTACAACTGCTTGAAGTACGAGCTCGCAGTGTTATCCCAACCCTTGGCATCGAACAAGAATTTTTCTTACTCGACCAACATGTTGTCGCCAAACGACCCGACTTACAAGCATGTGAACGCACCGTATTTGGTGCTGCAGCGCTAAAAGACCAACAGTTCAGTGATTTATACTACGCACCAATGGATGAACGTGTACACCGCTTCATGGAAGAGGTCGATCGCCTCGCACAGCAAGCTGGCATCATCATCAAAACCCGCCATGGCGAAGTAGCGCCACAACAATATGAATTTGCAGCTCAGTTTAGTCGCAGCATTCAGGCAAGCAGCCAGAACAGTTGGCTCATGCATTTGCTTAAATCAATAGCTCGCAAGCACGGTCTTGTTGCGGTACTTCATGAAAAACCGTTCCACGGCATCAACGGCTCGGGTAAACATTGTAACTGGTCGCTCGCAACCGACATGGGTCTCAACCTACTTGACCCGAATAATGATGATGGCAAGGGGACTTTTCCTGTCCTGTTAGCTGCGATTCTACAAGCAGTTGCTACTAACAACGGGTTGCTGCGCGCTGCAATCGGTTCATACAGTAATGATTTCCGTCTTGGTGGCCACGAAGCGCCTCCATCAATCGTTGCTGTTCACTTAGGACAAGGACTTACTGAATATCTGCGTGAGTACGAGCAAACCGCTGCGAAAATATTTATTCATCGCACAGGACTGACCAATAACCAGTTGCCGTTCAAAGATGTTCTGATCGATTTGACCGATCGCAACCGTACGAGTCCATTTGCGTTTGTAAACAATAAATTTGAGTTCCGTGCGGTTGGATCAAGCACTCATACCGCTCATGTTATCGCCATCCTCAATACCGCTGTTGCGCAAGCGATGGAACAACTTACAGAACAATTACAAAGCTCACTGACTGTTAAACCCCATGACGAAGCGGTGAGCGAATTGGTCCGTAGTACCTTTAGACGTTACTCATATGTCATATGCAACGGTAACAACTACAGTGAGGCTTGGCACAAAGAGTCGATCGAACGCGGATTGAGTAACTATGGTTCAACCTATGAAGCACTCAGTGAATATGAAAATCAAAAAACAATCGATCTACTCAATGGTGTTATGACCATAGAAGAAATCTGTTCGCGCAAAAAAATCTTCAGAGCTCAGTATGAACAGACAGCACAACTTGAAGGTCGTACTGCGTTAACACTCTTTCATCAGCACATCGTACCAGCCTGTACCGCCTACTTGCACCATCTTTGTCAGACCAAACAGGACCTGAAAATAGCCGGTGTTACCAGTAGTGCAACGCTTTTCGGACAGACCATTCAGCGCATTGATGAGAACTTGGCAACGGCACATACGCATGCTGCTAAGCTTGAAGAACTGGTTGCAGCTCATGAAGCGACACCTGTACCACTTGAAATCAAAGAAGAGATCAGGGGACTGCGTGCTGCTGTTGATGCACTTGAGAAGCTTGTTTCGCACCATCGCTGGCCGATGCCAACGTATGATCAGTTGTTACATAGCTAATTAACCCATCTCCGGCGCTTTGCGCCTGCGACGGGTTGTCTAGAAAGAACAAACCAAGGCCGGAATGAAAATCTCGGCCTTGGTTTGTTCTTTCTAGACAAGCAAATATTTCTAAATTGAGTATTTGATGTAGTTTGTCATCCAAGCCTATGAGCTGGGATCCATCCTAAAAATAGTTACTTGATATGGTGATAGGACGATGGGGTGTGGCTCTCACACCACATCAAGTCGTCGTTTGAAACGTGCAATAGCATGTACCATCATAAGCACTGTTGTACCAGTAAGCATTGTTGTTGATACCCAGAATGGTAAATATCCTTCACCACCTATCAATGCACTACGCATTCCTTCGGTAGCATGCATCAGAGGGTTGATCAGTACCAGATACCCAAGCCATACCGATTTCTTGCACGCGGCTGCCCAGGTAAATTGAAAACCCCCAAAAAACCAGAGTGGATGGAGTAATCGCGACCAAACTTTGCCTAGCATGCGCATATCAGCTACACAGGTTGCTGACCATAAAATAAGCGCCCCGTGAAAAAAATTTGTGCATAGCAATGTCGCAATAAACTTTGGCCAATGAATCGTGCTGTAGATGATGGGTGCTGGTAAAAACAGGTTACAGACAGGAAAAAGAACTAAGCACACTGCTGTAAAAAACAGCGCATTGTATACAAGCATACGAATGAAAACAAGTGCAGGGGGTATCGGTAGCGTTAAGTAGTAGCTGATGGCGTGATCACCCT
>JAHFBQ010000018.1 GCA_023249935.1 bacterium | reverse complement strand
AAATATATTCGCATTTCGCCCTACAAACTGAGGCCTTATGCAGATGTAATACGTGGCAATACCGTTGGAAAAGCGTATGCTTGGCTCCAAACGTGCGCCAACAGACGTACACAACCATTGTTGAAGGTGGTTATGTCCGCTGCCGCAAATGCAAAAAACAAAGGCGGGGACGTTGTTTCCGTTGATGATTTGCGCATTGCAGAAATACGCGTCGATCAAGGGCCAATTATTCGGTATTTTAAGCCGGGTGCCATGGGTCGTGGTGTTATTCAACGCAAACGGTTGAGTCACATAAAAGTTATTGTTGAAACAAAGTAAATAAACAAAGAATAAAATTTTTTACTGAGGTGTTAGGTGGGACAAAAAGTTCACCCATTAGGGTTTAGACTTGGAATACACGAAGATTGGTCGGCTCATTGGTTTACAAAAAATGCTTATGGAGCAAACCTTATAGAGGATTTTAAGGTCAGGGAATATCTTGCTCAGAAATTGAGCAGAACTGATCTATCAAAGGTTGTGATCGATAAGGCTGTTGACAATGTACGTGTGACATTATTTGCCTCGAGACCAGGCCTAATCATCGGTAAAAGAGGCCAGGGAATTGATCAGCTTAAGTTCGATTTGCACAAAATCTTGAACAAAAATGTAGATATTTCTGTTCAAGAAGAAAAGATTCCTGAAATGAATCCTAAGCTTGTTGCTGAAGGAATTGCTGAACAAATCGAAAAACGTGTTAGCGTTAAGAAGCTGATGAAAAAAGCTGGTTTTGCGGCCTTGAAAAGTGGCGCAAAAGGTATTAAAATCTGTGTCTCGGGTCGACTTGGTGGGGCAGAAATCGCTCGTTGTGAGTGGTTGCGTCTTGGATCTATCCCTTTGCATACGTTGCGAGCAAATGTTCAGTACTCGTTGGCGGAAGCCCAAACGATTTATGGCATTATCGGTATCAAGGTATGGATCTGCAAAGGTGAATACTAAGATTGATTATTTAGATATAAGGATATCTTGCGATGTTATTGCACAAAAAAACAAAATTTCGTAAAGCGCAGCGAGGACGTCTGACTGGGCGTTCAAAAGGTGCTCGTACGGTTCACTTTGGCGATTATGGCCTTGTTGCCTTAGAACCAGTCTATCTTTCGGCAAGACAGATTGAGGCAGTGCGTGTGACTGTGAACAGAAAATTGAAGAAAATAGGCGAATTATTTTTACGCGTATTTCCAGATAAACCGATCTCTAAAAAACCTGCTGAAACTCGTATGGGTAAAGGTAAGGGAAGTCCTGAGTTTTGGGCTGCGCCAGTTAAGCGTGGACGGGTTATTTTGGAAATTAAAGGTGATTTTGATCTTAAAGTCGCAAAAGAAATTCTGCAAGCAGCTCAATATAAGCTTCCTATGAAGACTAAGCTGATCCTCAGAGAATCAATTGCTGACACAACCGCTATAGCAGCGACAGCAGAGTAAGGGTAAGCTATGGAATTTGCAGAATTAAAAAAAATGGATACAGCTTCTTTACGTAATGAAGTTGAATCCTCGAAAAAAGAACTTTTTAACTTAAGGCTTACTACCCAGGCGGGCCAGGTTAAAGATTTTTCGCAATTTCGTAAATTGCGAGTAAAAATTGCGCAATGTTTGACGCTCATTAACAAGGGCGGCGTGCTTGTTGCATCAACGGCAAAAACTGATGTGAAACAAAAGGCAAAGCGGAAGTAAAGAGTTACTTTACGCTCCTTGAGAACAAACAAATTGAATTAGGACCAAGATCTTATGGTTAAGAGTGCTGAGAACAAAAATAGACTGTTGGTTGGGGAAGTTATCTCCGACAAAATGGATAAGACAATCACCGTAAAGGTGACAAGAACGTTTGCTCATCCGTTATATGGCAAAACTGTGCGTCATTTTAAGAAATATAAAGCTCACGATGAAGCAAGCGTCGCTAAGATGGGTGATACTGTTGAAATTATGGAGTGCCGGCCTTTATCAAAGACCAAGCACATGGTATTGAATCGCGTGCTTCAAACAAATAGTTAAAAGGTTTAGAATATGATTCAAAGACAAACTATGCTTGAAGTTGCGGATAATTCTGGTGCAAAGAAGCTTCAAGTTATTCAGGTGTCTGGTAGTACAGGCAAGCGTTTTGCGTATTTGGGGGAAGTGGTTAAAGTTACAGTAAAAAAAGCTATTCCGGGCGGTACGGTTAAAAAGAGCGAAGTGCTCGATGCCGTTATTGTTAGAACCAGAAAAGAATACCGTCGTGCTGACGGGAGCTATATCAGGTTTGATGACAATGCTGCTGTGATTGTCAATAAAGATAGACAGCCGGTTGGGACTCGTATTTTCGGTCCCGTAGCAAGAGAGTTGCGTGCGGCAGGGTATGCAAAGATAATTTCTTTGGCCCCAGAAGTGCTGTAAGCAAGGTTTAGGAGCATTGTTATTATGTTAAGCAGAATTAAAAAAAATGACTCTGTAGTTGTTCTTTCCGGCAAGGATAAGGGCAAGCAAAGCATGGTTATATCCGTTGATCAAAAAAACGGAGTCGCGTTAGTTAAAGATGTAAGTATTGTTGCACACCATGTTAAAGCGCGTAAAGCTGGTGAGAAAAATCGCATTGTAAAAGAAGAACGACCAATTTTGCTCTGCAAAATTATGCCGATCTGCCCATCATGTAAAAAGCCTTGTCGTGTACAAGTGCATTTTCAAGAGGGTTCAGAGAAAGCACGCATGTGTAGTCGTTGCAAAGAAACGTTTTAGGACCGGTGGATAGGCTATGAAAGCTCATTTGAAAGAATTTTATACAACGACGGTGCGTCCGCAGTTGATGAAGGAACTTAATCAACATAATGTTATGGAGGCGCCACGTGTTTCAAAGATTGTGGTAAACATCGGAGCTAAGGATGCTGTTTCTGATAGCAAAGTCATTAACGGTGTTAAAGATGTTTTGACTATGATCACTGGGCAATCCGTTGTTGCAACGAAGGCAAAAAAATCCATTGCAGGATTTAAGTTGCGCGAAGGTATGTCAATTGGTGTTATGGTTACGTTGAGAAATGATCGTATGTATCATTTTCTTGAGAAATTAATTAATGCAGTTTTGCCGGCAGTAAGAGATTTTCAAGGCGTATCACCTACGTTTGATGGGAAAGGCAACTACAATCTTGGTCTCAAAGATTGGATGGTTTTTCCTGAGATTGACTATGATAAGGTTGAAGGCAGCAGAGGTCTGAATATTACTATTCAAACAACTGCGAAAACAGATGCAGAGGCCTATGCATTGTTGAAGGCGTTTGGTATGCCTTTTCGTAACAAAAAATAGAGACAAAGCCGGGGAATATTATGGCAAGAAAAGCGCTTGTTGAAAAAGAGAAAAAACGTAGTCTCTTGTATCAAAAATATGGGGCGAAAAGAAAACAGCTAACGGCAGTCGTTAAAGATCCTTCGACGTCTTTGGAAGAAAAACGTAAAGCGCAGATGGCAATCGATAAACTTCCAAATAATTCTTCAATCACGCGCATGCGTAATCGTTGTGCGTTGACAGGAAGGCCGCGTGCGTTTTTACGTATGTTTAAGCTTTCAAGATTGGCATTTAGAAAGTTTGCGTTGCTGGGGTTGTTGCCTGGTGTTAAAAAGGCAAGTTGGTAATTGTTTTGAAACAAGGTGTTTAGATGGATTCTATCGGAGATTTTTTGACCGTTATTCGCAATGGAATTTCTGCGCGTAAACGAACGGTTGCCGTTCCAACCTCGAAAATGAAGCAATGCATTGCGCAACTGCTTAAAGACGAAGGTTATATTAAAGATTTTAAACTCGAACAAGAAGGCGTTAAAGGCTTCTTGACCGTGTATCTCAAGTATGTTAATGGAGAGCCGGTTATTCATGAGATTGTTCGAAAAAGTACTCCAGGTCGCCGCCTTTATCAGCGCGCGAATGGTGTAAAGCCGGTTATTGGTGGCTTAGGTATTGCAATAATGTCAACAAACGCAGGTTTGCTTACAGATCGTAAGGCTCGTGAGCTGGGTGTTGGCGGTGAAACAATTTGCCAGGTTTGGTAAGGATTAAGCTATGTCAAAAATTGGAAGAATGCCTATAGCTATTACCTCTGCAAAGATTACTGTTAATGGATCGAAGATTCTTATTAATGGTAGTAACGCAAAATTTGAGCATGATCTGCCTGACGCTGTTAAGGTGGATATTGCTGACAATAAAATGCGATTATCAATTGTGAGTGATACGCGAGAAAATAGAGTACTTTGGGGGTTGCATCGAGCTCTTCTCGCAAACAAAATTAAGGGTGTAGAAAAAGGTTTTGAACAAAAGCTCATCATTGTTGGGCTTGGATTTAAAGCTGTGCAAGCAGGTTCAAAATTGACACTTTCTCTTGGCTATACCCATAAAATCGATTACACATTGCCGGTAGGTGTTTCGGTTGAAGTTGATAAGACCGGACAAACATTGGTTCTAAAATCCGCGGATAAATTTTTGCTGGGCAATGCGGCAGATGCTATCAGATCCTTCAGACCACCAGAACCTTATAAAGGTACCGGTGTGATGCGTGAAGGCGAAATCGTTCGCAGAAAAGCTGGTAAAACTAAATCCACATAATTGACTGCTGCAGGGTAAAAAAATGAGTTTGTTAAGAAAAATACAGGTACGTACAGCTCGTAGAGCTTTTCGTGTGCGTAATGCGCAAAGTTCAAGAGGCGAACGAATCAGGATATCGGTACATCGTACGCTTAGTCAGATTTATGTACAGGCCATTGATGATAAAAATCATCAAACAGTGGCATCATTCTCGTCACTTAACCTGACTAAAGCTAAGGGTGACAAGACGGCAATTGCTCGCCAAGTTGGTGTTGAATTGGGCAAGGTGTTGTTGCAGAAAAATCATTCCAGCGTGTTCTTTGATCGTGGGCAATTTTTGTACCATGGACGTGTTAAAGCGCTCGCTGATGGTTTGAGAGAAAGTGGGTTGCAGTTTTAATTACTGCTCTTGATTAGAAAAGTAGGATTTTACATGGCAGAAGAAAGAAACAAAAGACAACAACGTGAGCCAAGAAAGGCGGCGCCTGTCGTTGAGGAGTTTGCGGAAGTTGTCTTGAATGTTCGTCGCGTGGCAAAGGTTATAAAGGGGGGCCGTCGTTTGGCGTTCTCAGCCCTTGTTGTTGTTGGCGATCATAAAGGTGGTATGGGCATTGCTCTTGGAAAAAGTCGTGAGGTTGCCTCCGCGATTTCTAAAGCTCTGCGTAGAGCTAAAAAGAGCATGGTAAGCTATCCACTTTATAAAACGACAGTTCCTTACACAGTAATCGGTAAACATGGTGCAAGCGAAGTTATTATTCGTTCAGCTTCAAAGGGTACTGGATTGATTGCTGGTGGAGCAGTGCGTTCTGTGTTGGAAGTTATGGGTGTGCGAGACATTTTGGCAAAGTCCATTGGCGCTTCAAACCCTCAAAACGTTGTGAAGGCAACGATGGATGCATTGAGCAAACTTCGTTCAGCGGCACACATTGCAGCACTTCGTGGTAAGTCACTCAATGAATTGATTGGAGATAAGAAGAATGTTGCTGCTGAATAATCTTGAGAAACTTGTAAAACCAAGAAAACGTGTTGGTCGCGGCGGCCGTCGCGGGGGCAAGTCTTGTAGGGGTAGCAAAGGACAAAAATCTAGGTCCGGCTCTAACAGTGAGATCAAGCCTTTCTTCGAAGGCGGACAAATGCCTTTGTCTCGAAGAATACCTCGTCGTGGATTTAAAAACTTCACGAGAACTGTCGTTAAAGTAATCAATTTGGGCGATTTAGAGGAGCGCTTTGAAAACGGCGCAACTGTTGATCGCACATCTTTAATGGCTTGCGGGCTCATCAAGGGGCAGGGTTGCTATAAAATTAAGATTCTTGGTAATGGTGCGCTTACAAAAGCTTTGACTGTCAAAGCGGATGCATTTAGCAAATCAGCGTCTGATGCTATTGCAAAGAATCGTGGGAAAGTAGAGTTGTGTGAGGAGTTAAGCAGTGGTAGTGTTACTGCGTAATTTTAAGAACATTTTTCATGTAGAAGAGCTTCGTAAAAAGCTCTTCTACACATTGATGGTTTTTACTGTGTATCGGTTAGGTGTTCACATAACCATGCCTGGTGTAGACCTAGTAGCCCTAAAAGGTTTTTTCTCAGGGGCGACCAGTGGTATGTTGTGGTATCTAAACATGTTTTCTGGCGGTGCTTTGCAATATTTTTCTATTTTTGCATTGGGGATGTCGCCATACATTAGTTCATCGATTATGATGCAACTTTTGACTATCATGGTGCCTTCATTGGAGCAATTGTCGAAAGATGGTGAGCATGGTCGGCGCATTATTGGTCAGTACACGCGGTACTTGACCATATTTATCAGTCTTGTGCAGGGTCTATCGATGGTTATGTACATCGAGCGTCAACCTGGTCTTATCATAACCCCTGGTTGGACATTTAGACTGGTATCTGTGTTTTTAATGATGGTTGGATCACTTTTTGTGATGTGGCTTGGTGAACAGATTAATGCACATGGACTTGGTAATGGTAGCTCGATGATCATTTTTGCTGGTATTGTTGCGGGTATGCCTTCTGCGGGTATTCGTCTTATTGAAACAATACGTATGGGGCAAACTGATCCGCTTGTAGCCGTAGCTTTCATGTTGTTTGCGTTGGCTATTGTTGCATGCGTGATATTCTTGGAGAAGGGTGAGCGTAAGGTACCTGTTCAATACGCTAAGCGTGTTGTTGGTAATAAATTATACGGTGGGCAGACTTCGTTTATCCCGTTGAAGCTAAACCCTGCCGGGGTTGTCCCAGTTATTTTTTCTGGCGCAATTCTTGGCATGCCTTTGACGCTTGCTGGTTTGGTTGCAGCTCGTTGGCCTGGTTTGAATGCTCTTGTTAACACCTGGTTTTCATATAATAGTGCATTTTATAACGTATTAAATGCAGGCCTTATTGTGTTCTTTGCATTTTTCTATACCGCGATTATTTTCAATCCAACGGAACTTGCAGAAAACTTGAGAAAGTCCGGAGGCTTTGTACCAGGAATTCGTCCTGGTGCGAGAACGGCTCAATTTTTTGATTATTTATTAACTCGTATAGGTTTTCCTGGTGCCTTATACCTCGCAACCTTGGCTATTGTGCCAAGTTTATTGAGTGGGTCCGCATTTCCTATAATGATCAGTGGTACGAGTTTACTCATTGTTATAGGTGTTGGACTTGATACCTCTGCTCAAATTGAGTCTCATCTCATTGAGCGTAAGTATGAAGGGTTTTTGGCAACAGGGCGCTTAAAGGGACGTTGGAGTCGTTAGTTTTATATGAATCAAGTGCAGCAACAAACATCAAGTGTGATTTTTTCTTTCTTCGGTCCTCCTGGTTCTGGCAAGGGAACTCTGGCTGAACGATTACGTGTTGAATTAGGATTTGAAATTCTTTCAACAGGAAATCTTTGCAGGTTTCATATTGCTCAACAAACTCCATTGGGAAAACAGTTAGAAGAATTAGTGCATAAAGGGCATTTGATTCCTGATGCACTAATGTTTTCGATGGTAAAAGCATGGTTGGATGAGCGTCTTAGCAAGGGAAAGCCAGTTATACTCGATGGTTTTCCAAGAACGCCGGGGCAGGCAACTGCTTTGATAGAACATCTGAATAAGACGAGACATAACCATTTTCGGGTTGTTTTTATTGAGTTGGCTGATGAAGAGATAATTAAGCGTTTGCTCGGGCGTAAGGTTTGTAGCAACAAGGACTGTCAAGCAATTTATAGCGCTATCCACACAGGTGTTACTTGTGAACAATGCGGGGCACCTCTTGTTAGACGTGTTGATGATAAAGAAGAAGTTATTCGTGAGCGTTTACGTCTTTACCCTGCATATAAGGAATCGTTGCTCACGATGTATCGCAACCTGGCTGTTCGTATAGAGGAGCTTGATGTTGCTGGTATGAGCATGGATGAGGTGTTTGGTACTTTTAAGGCAATGTTGTAGGTGAGAATTAGTTAATTATGCATCACATACAGCTGAAAAATAAAATTGCCATAGAGAAAATGCGCACTGCCGGAAAACGACTAGCTGAAATATTAGAAAAAATAGCTCCAGAAGTCGTTGCTGGTAAGTCTACATGGGAACTTGATTTGTTGATTGAGGGTTATATGCGATCCAGTGGGCTCAAACCCTCATGTAAAGGATATGGTACTTACAAGCATGCAACCTGTATTTCGTTAAATGAGGTTGTTGTGCATGGGATTCCATCAAAGGATACTATTTTAAAATCTGGAGATTTTGTTAAGATTGACGTCGTTGGATCTTTTGAAAATTATTGTGCGGACCTGACGCGTTATTTCTTCGTTGGAGTTGTAGATGAACGAGTACGCAGGATTGCGCAAGTTGCTCAGACAGCATTAGATAAGGCAATAAGTCTTATAAGGCCAGGGATCAACCTTTCGGACCTCTCTGCGTGTATTCAGCAAGAGGTAGAACAGGCTGGTTTTGGGGTTGTTAGACATTTTTCTGGGCATGGTATTGGTAAATCAATACACGAGGCACCAGAGATTCCTAATTATGGGAAACCGGGTTCTGGTCCTGTTTTACGTGAAGGTATGACGTTGGCGATTGAGCCCATGATTACCGAAGGTAGTTATGAGGTTGAAATTATGCCCGATGGTTGGACGGCTAAAACTCGTGATAGAAAGTTAGCTGCGCATGTTGAAGATACCGTGGTAGTAACGCGAGATGGTGTTGAAATTTTGACGAGATTATAGGAAGTCACTAAAAAGGGTGCTAAATAGGTATGAAAAAAAAAGGCGACATTATAGTTCTTGATGGCTTCGTTGAGAAGGCATTGCCGAACGCTATGTTTCAGGTGCGGCTGGTTGAGGGAAATCATATGATTTTAGCTCATGTATCTGGAAAAATGCGTATGCACTACATCAAGCTTTTGCCTGGTGATAAAGTGGCTGTTGAAATTTCGCCTTACGATCTATCAAAGGGTCGGATCATTTCTCGGTATAAAGTGTAGAAGTAAAGTTTATAAGGTTTATTTGATGGCTGATGTGGTAAAGAGCGAAGGCCGGTAAGGGTTACAGATCATGAAGGTAAGAACATCCGTTAAGAAAATTTGTTCCGATTGTAAGATTATTCGCAGATGCGGTGTTGTTCGCGTTTTGTGTGAAAAAACACCAAAACATAAACAGCGTCAAGGTTAGTCAACGTGAAATGCAATTTGCGAGTCTTAAGTAAGTAAGAGAGGTTTTATACATGGCCCGTATTGAAGGTGTATTGTTACCAAGTGAAAAGCGAGTTGAAATAGGCTTGACCTATCTTTTTGGTATCGGATTAACTCGTTCACATGAAATTTTGGCACAAACGAAGGTAAGCCCTGATATCCGTATTAAGGATTTGTCCCAAGACCAAGTTGCTGCAATTTCTAAATGCATTGCACAAAATTACAAAGTTGAAGGTGAGTTGCGCAAAGAAGTTACCATCAACATTAAGCGCCTACAAGAAATTGGCTCTTATCGTGGTACCAGACATAAAAGATCGTTGCCAGTACGTGGTCAACGCACAAAAACCAATGCACGTACTAGAAAAGGCCCTCGTAAGGCTGGTAACGTTGTTGCTAATAAGAAAACAGTTTCGAAGAAGTAATTTTGTAGCTCAGATTAGGATTGCATAGCATGGCTTACAAAAAAAGTAAGAAAAAGCAGAATAGAAATATTGACTCAGTCATAGCCCATATTAAATCAAGCTTTAATAATACCTTGGTTACCATTACAACTACCTCGGGCGATGTGCTACTTCGTGGTAGCTCAGGACAGCTAGGTTTTAAGGGTGCCAGAAAAGGGACGCCATTCGCAGCGACGCAAATTGCGAATAAATTGGCAAAGGATATGTCTGGGATGGGTGTTCGCCTTGTAGAGGTGAACATGCAGGGTCCAGGGTCAGCTCGTGATTCAGTAGTACGTGGATTGCAAGCATCCGGTATGACCATCACTATGTTGCGTGATGTGACCCCATTACCTCATAATGGTCCCCGTTCTCCTAAAAAGCGTCGTGTGTAAATAGCTTCTCTAACGTAGGATTTTTGGAAGGTTTTTAAATAGTATGGCTACTAAATTCGTATCAGGTTGCAAAAAATGCCGTCGAACGGGTGAGAAGCTTTGCTCGCGCGGACCAAAGTGTGTGATTGAGCGCAGAGCATTGACTCCAGGTCAGCATGGCAAAAAGCCAGGGACAAAGAAGCTCTCTGAATTCGGCAAACAACTTCAAGAAAAACAAAAAGTTAAATTGCATTATGGTGTGCTTGAACGCCAATTCAAGCGTTTCTTTGATATTGCGTCTAAGCATCGTGGCGTAACAGGCGAGGTATTGCTCAGCTTGTTGGAGCGTCGTTTAGACAATACTGCGTACCGTTTAAAAATGGCTTCCTCGCGTTTTCAGGCGCGTCAGCTTGTTGTACACGGGCATATTTTAGTTAATGGTGCTCGCGTTAAATCGCCTTCATATTTGCTTCAGCAGGGCGATGTTGTCAGCCTCGGTAAGCAAGCGTTGGGCAGCGCGGCTATGCTTGAGACTATCATAGATAAACGTATGAACATGGGCATTAAGGTGCCAGAATGGCTAGAACTTTCCAAGAAGGATCGTACGGGTACAGTGCTTAGACTGCCGGTTCGTGCAGATGTTACCTTGCCAATCGAAGAACACCTGATTGTTGAGCTTTATTCTAAGTAAGTTGGTCATAGTAAGAGAAGAGTTGATGGTTTTCGGTGTTTGTACACTGCAACCAGGGTGGACTTTGCAAGTTAAGCATAACTTAGAAGGTGGATGCACAAATGAATTATAAGCCGTTAACGCTGCCGTCATTAAGTTGGAACAAGAAGGTTTCTTCAGAATCATTTGGTGAATTAGTTGTTCAACCGCTTGAGCCAGGTTTTGGTATCACGTTGGGGAATGCACTACGTCGTGTGATTTTAGCGTCAGTTGAAGGATCAGCAGTCACGTCGGTAATCATCAAAGGGGTGAATAACGAATTTTCGACAATCAAAGGAGTCAACGAAGACACGCTTAATGTTCTTTTGAACATTAAGGGTTTGATTGTCAAAAATAAAACAGGCCAACCGGGCCGTATGCACCTTTTAGTTAAGGGCGAAGGCGTTGCAAAGGCTAAAAGCATTAAAAGCGATGATCACCTTGAAGTATTAAATAAAGAGCATGTTATTGCCAATCTTGGTCGTGACGCTGAACTTGATATGGAATTTTTTGTCGAAACAGGGCGTGGATACCGAGCAGCCGAGTGGCCGTTTGGCAAATCCATTCAAGCGGACAATAGAATCTATCTGGATGCAATGTTCTCACCGATCAAACGTGTTGAGTACACTATTGAAAAAACACGTGTTGGGCAAGAAATTGATTATGATAAATTGACGTTGCGTATCTATACCAATGGCGCAATTATTCCGCAAGACGTTGTTCACTACGGGACTTCTGTGCTGCGTACTCAATTTGAGCATTTCCTTGATGTAAAAGAGATTCCTTTTAATGATATCTCTACACAACTGGGTGATGAGCAAGAATTTGTTGCTAAAGTTGATGCAGAAGGTCCGACAAGAGGTTTGCCGGTTGAACTCTTCCTCAAACCAATTGACGAATTAGAATTTTCGGTACGTGCACACAATTGCTTAATTGGGGCAGGAATTCGTCGTGTTATTGATCTTGTCAACTTAACCGATGAAGATGTGTTGAAGATTAAAAACTTTGGTCGCAAATCATTGCGTGAAGTGAAAGAGATCCTCTCCGCATTTGGTCTGCACCTGGGCATGAATGTTAAAGAACTAGATCTTAAAAAAGCCATCAAAGAGCAAGAGGGTAAAAATAAACCATGAACCATCAAATTGGCAGAAAAAAACTCAATGTAAAAGGTGCTCATCGCAAGGCTCTTTTACGTAACCAAGTAATCCATTTTATTAAGTTTGGTATTCTTCAGTCGACTAGAGCACAAGTTAAAGAAGTGCAAAAAAAGGCTGAAAAAATCGTAACTATTGCACGTAAGGGTTATGATTTTAACACGATCCGTCGTGTTAAACAGGAATTGCCTTATGACGCAGATGCAGTCGTCAAACTCATTAAAGAGATTGCACCAAAATATGTAGATAGAGCTGGTGGTTACACTCGTGTAATCCCTCTCGGTACTCGTGTAAGTGATACGGCAACCATTGCTCGTCTTGAGTGGGTATAGGTCGTTCATTACATTTTTATAATTCATTTTAGAGCCGCTGCAGATTTTTGCAGCGGCTCTTTTTTTATCCCTTGCAAAGCAAGAGGTGTTTTTTCGACACTTGTTTTTTATGCATGGTTTAAAGTTTTTGCTCGGGGTAAAAAATGCGTTGTTTTGATACAAAAATTGCCATTGTTGGTGCTGGGCATGTAGGGAGTACGCTTGCCTATACCTGCATGTTGCAAGGCCTAGCCAGTCAAATAGCATTGATTGATGTTGATAAAAATCGGGCTGGGGGTGAGGCCATGGATTTGAATCATTGTCAGCAATTTGTTCCGAATTCATTGGTTGTTGCCGGAGATTCATTTGAGCTTGTGGCAGGAGCGAATATTGTGGTTATCACTGCCGGTCTTGCGCAGCGGCAGGGGCAATCGCGTATTGACTTATTGTGCGCAAATGCTGCGTTGTTTAGTAAGATTGTACCAGCAATTATCGCCCACAATAAAGATTGTTTTATTCTGGTCGTGACAAATCCAATGGATGTTTTGTCCTATGTAACCTATAAACTTTCAGGGTTTCCTGCTAATCGTGTTTTTGGTTCTGGCACGGTGCTTGATACGGCACGCCTTCGTTTTTTAGTTGCAAAGCGGTTTGGTGTTAGCCCCAAAGACGTTATGGCCTATGTTCTTGGTGAGCATGGGGATTCTGAATTTGTGTGGTGGAGTGGGGCGTCGCTTGCCGGATCTTTGCTCTCTGCTCAGCAAAAGTACGATAAAAAATTTGAGCAAGAAATGCTTGATCATACACGGCAATCAGCATATGAAATTATAGCGCAAAAGGGTTCTACCTCGTATGCGATTGCATTGACTGTCGCAAAAATTATTAAATCTATCATGTTTAACCAATCACGTGTTTTTACGGTGTCCACCTTAACGACTGATGTTGTGCCCGAAGAAGTATATTTGAGTTTACCGGTGGTGCTCAGAGCTGATGGGAATCATGTACGGTTACCAGTGGTATTGTCTGAGCAAGAAGATAATGCCTTACGTTTGAGTGCACAACAAATTTGCCAAGGGATTGTGGACGCACAAAAATGTTTAAATTCGATTTGAAATCAAAAAGCCGAGCATTTGGTGTTTTCTTTACAAGGAAATATTGGCTACCTAGTATGAGTATTATTTTTTAAAAAAAAATAATACTCATAACCGTTACGGTATGGGTGTGTGTTAAAAAAGAAAAAGAAGAGTGAGCCCCGTGTGGGCGATATTTTGAGTATAGTGGCCACGAGGAGGGTAATGTAATGAGGAAGTCCATAGGAATACTTTCGCTATGTTCGTCAATTGCTGTATTTGCGTGGGTTGGATCGCTTTGTGCGAGTATCAATTGGGGAAGTAGAGAGTCAGGTATTGTGCTACAGCAAGATGCTGAATTGAATATTGGTGATGATGGGTTAGATGTCCGTGGTACCTTAGCATTTGCGGGAAATCTTGGGGCGCTTCAGGGCGGGCCTCTAGCTTTTGATCTTGGAGTTTTAGAAAATGCTGGTCAACGAACGTTACTGAGTGGCTTATTTTCTCCTGACGCCGCCACAGCAGATGAGCTTTCTCTCAGTGGTGCTGATAATGTTATCTCCGGTGAATGTTTTGCCAGGAGCGTTGTATTAAGTGATGCCAATACAGTTGTGGAATTTGGGATTAGCAACGTTTTCTCGGGTACCATAACGTTGAATGGTGGTACGCTTAAGCTGACAAACGATACTGTTATGGCCAAAGATGCAAAAATTGTTGGTCCAGGTACTGTCGATAAACAACATTTTAATCTTTTTACACATGCTGGAGATGATACAAGCTGGGTTACGGCGCTTGATTTTCTGAATGGCACCGGTATTGATGGTGATGGGGAAGGTGGTTCAGCCTCTTCAGTTGCTGTTGCAGCAGGAGAGACGTATCTTCTTTCTAATACTACATTAACCAACATCACACAAGACACATTTAATCTTGGTGCTGGTTCAACGCTGGAGCTTGGTGAGAATGTCATCTTCGAATTCGGTAGTGATGTTGTTTTGACCAGCGGTACAATCAAAATTGTGAACAAGTCTGATGGTAGCGCTAATGTGGTGCATATGCGTGGAAACAATGGCCGTAAGTTGTTTGCGCTTTCCCCATCAGATTCTAACCAAACGACACTTCTTGATTTGAATGGTAATTCTGTTGCCTTACAAGATCTTGAACTTGTTGGTACGGGATTTATTGCGCCAAATGGAGGAAGTGCGTCGATAGCATTGGCTGGTAACGCGGTACTTGATGTTGAAGTGTCGACCGATCTTAATATCGACGTTGAGGATACCGGGAACATGCTTGCATTAACCCAAGATGGTTTGACCTTGTCAGGATCCTTTGGGTTTGATGGGCTTGCAGCGGAAAATACTTTGTCAGTTAGATTCACCCTCAATGCGCCAGTTACCAATAAAACAGTAACTATGATTGATGCGAATGGAGATATTACGTATCTTCCAGTGAAAAAAGGAAATCCGCTGGTTGTATTCGACGGTGATACTGGTGTGTTTTTGACTAACTCGTCAACACTTGCCGGCATGATTTTTGAAGACCAATCGGTTTCTGTTGCTAATGGTTTGAATACAAATACCAATGGTTTTGTTATAGATCAAAATTCATACCTCAAAGCATCGAATTTAGAAGTTCTTGGGCATCCAATCAAACAAAATAGTGCACGCTTTACACTTCAGGCAGATCAAGTTACTGGTACTGGGATTGATCAGTCTTTCGTTCGTTCGCCGCGAGCTGTCAGTCAGGCACGATCTCATCGTCCGATTACTGCATTTGCCAAATACTGCGCTAAGCGACGAGCTATGAGACCAGTTGCTAAACCAAAAGTAATTGCTCCAGAACGGGTTAGTAAAGAGCGTGTGCATGCTGCAACTGCTAAGCATAAAAAAATGAACAGCAAGCTGCCGACCAGATCGTTTGCATGTATGGAAGAGTTTGATGGGGTGCATGTTCGCAGCTTGGCAACACCGGTTTTATACGAACACACTTTCGTTGGTACTGCTGTTGACAGTGCTGGTCCGGAAATGGGCTCTGCCTTATATAAAGGGGCTCATATCAAGAATTTTGAAACAACCAGTGCCTTTGCATTTAATATTACTCTACAAGATGGTGCCGAAATTGATCAAAAAGTAGGTACTGAACTTCTTGTTGATGCTCAACATCAGATGAACGTTGAAGGTTCCGGTAATCGGCTTCAAGTTACCGGTAATGCGTCGATTGATTTAGGTAACTTGGGCTTTGATAAAAACGCAGGACTTATTATTCAATGTGATCAGATTGGTACATCGGCGCCGACTGTTTCTCTCCGTGGTGTACTAGATCTACCAGAAGGATCGGTACTTCAGCTCAGAGGGGCTGGGCGGTTTATTTTTGCTGATGGTGCAGCCATTTCACTTAACGGTAACAGCTCTACTGATAAATTAGCATTGTTCTCTCTTGGAGATGGAGCAGAGCTTTCAGTTGCTGCCAATGGGCGTGCCTATGTTGGTGGCAATGGAGCATTTGAAGTTACAAGGAATGCTCGTTTGCGTGTTGATCAGGGTGCAAGTTTGCATATTGCTGATCTACCAACAGCATTAGCTGCAGATAGAGTGCACAATGTTGACTTTACGGTTGATCAAGGTGGCCAGATTCTCATTGCTGCAACTGCTGCCAGTGGCACAGGCAGAATGCGGTTTATTGGGAACGGCGCTTTTTCCTTTGCTGCCGATGGGGCTCAGGTGATCATTGGAAATACTGGGACGTTGGCATTTAATGTGGACGCTGCCAATGCTCCTAAGCGAGGCTGGCTTAAATCATTCACCATGCAGTTGGCGACTATGAAACTGTATGGATCGTTATTATTTGGGCCAAATAAACTGGATGAACATTTTGCTGATGTAAAAACTCAGGTTGATTTAACAGAGTCGCTTATTGACGGTGGTGGTGCTGTTACGGTGCTTAGCCAAGATCCTGTTAGATTGACAACCGGAACTCAGACAAGTCCAATTGCGAATTTAACACTTAAAGCTATTTCTCAACAAGTATTGCCGGCGGCCATTCTTGTTGCTTCTTAGATTAGCGTTTGATTCAGACGCAGGTCTTAGAAAACTTTTTCTAAGACCTGCATGATTATAAGAATAAAAAAAGGATACAGAGGAGAAAGTAATGAAACAGTCTATTCCATTGATAGCCGGCGCCGTCGCTTTGAGCGCTGCGCTTGTGCTGTTGTCGTCAGTGCATGCTGACCATGCACACGAAAAAAATGATCCTAAGCGTAAGCATCATGGTCTTGAACGTGAGCATCGCTACATGGCTGCTCATTGGCGTGAGCATGAACACAAAGAAGATCTACGTGAAGCTGAAATGGGCAAATATGCTGATTTGTACCTGCAGCCAGCGCGACCAGCGCATGCTCGTTATACCAAGCAGGATATGGCATTTAGTGCTGAGGTTAAATATGCAGTTGCATCCAAGGCGCTCAATAATGCGGGTACAGCAATGGATATTGGTCATGCCGCGGTGAGTGATGACAAGGTTCGCTTACGTGACATGTTGTTTGCCAGTGAGCTGGTTGCTCAAGGTGTTACGCAGCACAGACATGATTATGTGCCGGTGAACGATGGCACGTATGCGCCAAGCAGTGCTGTGGACACAAGTGCGGCGGCAACGAAATCGCTGCCAGTTATGTTTGTTGCGGGAACTGTGGCAGTTCCTGCTCTTGCTCTGGGCGCTGTAGAAGCTGATAGAGCGAGAACAGCACCTCAGATTCTTGCTGATGCTGCAGCGGTTGCACCGGTGGTTGTAGCAGCTATAGAGACGCGTATTCCTCCTATAGATGCCGCGACGCGCGCGCGCCTTATAATAGCCGCTATTACTGCATATACTGGAGCGCGGCCTGTTATTGGTGGTGGTGCAAATGCTGCGGTAGCTCTAGCTGCAACTAATAATGCACGTACCGCTGCTATCTTGGCTGCGTCATCGCTAGCCGCCAATTCCATCGGCGTTTTTTCTAACGATGCTTATTTAGGCTATCTCGCTGACGATGCAATCAAGTTTACTAGTGAGCGCAGACGTTTGGATGTTGGTCTCAATGTTAATCATTATTTCTTTGATCATCGTCTTGCTCTAGGGGTTAACATACCTGTTGTTGATGTGCGTCATATGATGAGATTAGAAATTGACGATAATATTGAAAAAACAACACGAGTAAAAGGTCAGATAGACTCACTCGCCGCTGCTATGTATCGCTACGATGGTGACCAAGAAATGTTGGAAGATTTTTTTGCGGCTAAGGGGATGTCGACGTTGGGCGGTACAAGTACCGGTATCGGCGATGTTGAATTGTATGCTCAAGCGCGCATTGACGTGCAGCACCTAGACAGAGCGTTGGTTGCGGTACGGCTTGTTTGTCCAAGCGCGCCAACAGCATCATCATCTAATCTTTGGGGGCCTGAACGTGGAAATGGTGGCTTTTTTCAAACAGGTCTCTCATTTAGCGGGCAGTCTCATTACAGCAACTCCATCAATCCACACTTCTTCATTGAGGGAGTATATTCGTTACCTGCTATGACAAACCAACGAGTGCCAAAATTAGTTGAAGTAACCAACGGTATGGACCAGGCTGCATTGGGCGCTCTTACGCCGCTTGGTTATCGTCTTGATAATGCTGGAAGAGATTTCAAAGCATTCAATTCCCCATTCCGTGGGCTTGGTGATACCGTTTCAAAGCTTAAAACAGCAAAAGGTCTGGCATTCGATGTGCGGGTTGGCAATCTTTTTGAACAGGTGTTTGTGCGTCGTGCCGAGCTTGATGTGTTTTACAACTTCAAAATCAAAGGCCGCGATCGCGTCTACAATCTGCCAGCGAGCAACTATAACTTAGCTGCCTATGAGAAAGATTCAGACATGATAGAGCACCGTCTTGGTGGTGAGTGGCGTTGGCAAGTTAACCACGCAGCGACCGTCTGTGTCGGTCTTGAGCAAGTGCTTTGGGGTAAAAATGTGGCACAAGATACACAGGTGTCAGCATCTATTAACTACGGCTTCTAATTAGGCAACGACAGGGTCAAAAAGTAAAAAAGGTAGTCAAAAATTTAACGTTTTTTGGAGAGTAGAATGAGATACATGCGTATTCAGAAACACCTGTTATGGTGTGCAGTGATGACGCTGGCTCAGGCCTTGATGATACAGGGTCTTGAGGCGGCAGTGTTTGAGTTTACTAACCCATCGGCCCAAATGGTACTAGGTGATTTTAATGGTGGTGGATCGCCACTTCCAGGGTATTTTAAAACCAATTCAAGATCAAACCTTATTGGTTGGGATCAACAATCAGTTATTAAAGGTAACTCTCAAGCCCATACGTTTTCTAATGCCTGGACATTTTCTCTGGGCTCAGGAATAGTTTCAAACGTTAATGGTGGCTTGGTAACGCGCGATCTTTTGGTGACAACATCAGATGTATCAAGATTAGCTCGTGTGAACTCGAACTGGATAAACAAACAGTTTGTAGACTTTGGATCAAGTACGCTGGGTAATCAGTTGCGCGGTACGTCTAACTGGACAAACAGTCAGGCAACTGATTTTGGTAGTCCAGCGATGGGTCGTATGTTGCGTGGTACGTCTAAGTGGGCA
>JAHFBQ010000068.1 GCA_023249935.1 bacterium | reverse complement strand
AGGTTGAGGACCGGTAAAATATTTGTTAAGTCCACCACCCCCAGTAACAAGCCGATCATCTCCCCCCATAGTCATTACAATCTTGAGTTCATGGGCCAGGTCGCCCGCAAGCTTAGACACCCCAATAGATGATGCGGCCACCAATGGATGAAATAAACAGATACATGCCATGATTATGCCAAACAGTTGCTTCACAAGCTTCCCCTTTTTTGTCCTCGATACCAATCAACACACTCAGTGAGGCTTACTATCGATATTTAACATTTTTATGCAAGATTGAGCCACAATGTTACAAAAAAAGTTTTTTTAATGCACAAGCGGCGAGATTTTAAAATCTCGCCGCTTGTGCATTAATCTGCCTGTATTATCTATTCAACCTTAGAGCCTATCATGTCACTGCGCTTACGATTACTATCGAGTACTAACATCTTTACATATGCGTGAGCCATAGCATCAGCCATCTTTACACGTAAGCCACACTCATCTTCATTTGACAGCGTAAGCTGTGCCGCTGGTAACTGCTTAAGATCTGGTCGATACTGCGAAACATGCTTAAGCGTTAATGTTGCGTACTCATCAAGCGCTTTTGGTGGTAACTTCCACCAGTTTTCAAAAAACTTAACATGTATTTGGTCTCCATCATGAACAAGCCCAAACACAACACGAATAGTTGCATCATATTTCTTACCAAGTACCTCTATAATACGAGAGGGAGCATAGGCCTCTACAAGGAAATTACGATGAGTATCTCCTTTCCAATATTCATAACTTTGCGTCTCAGTTGGACGATAATTAAATGTATATGGATGAGGATCATTGGTAGCGGAAGCAAAACCCAAAACACGCTGTAAGTCTACTGGAAGAAATTCTCGCGAAGAGACAATGATGCCATTGCTCATCCCCGAATCAAGCGGCTTAATAACAAAATATTCGCCTCCAAGTTCAGTTATAATTTGAGGAGCAAGACCAGCATGATATTTTTTAGAATACAGTCCACATGCTGGTCGATACTGAGCTGTATCGGCACTAGAACGGAAAAGAATATCATTTAAATGTTTATTTGCAGCAAATGGCCGTGAAACACAGTCGAGAACCAAGATACTTGGATGCGCTTGCTTGAACTGCTCAAGCTCAACCAAACTGTCCGGCTCTCTGTCATCGCGAAATTTATAAACCAATATCCCGTTATAATCGGCAATACGTGAACCATCACCACGAGGAGCGCCCTGATCTAGAGCTTTAAAATCTTCACGAGCTTCTAACTCTCCCATGGAAAAAGCAACACGACCGCTTTTTTGCATAAACGTTGGCCAAGCTATTTTTTCATTTAATGAAATACCAATTTTATTGATAGGATCATCCGTAGGCACTGGCCCCATATAAAATACTGGCAAATTCAAGCTTGTTATATAATTCCAAAACTTCTCCCAAATACGACCTTCTGCAAATATCGCATCAAAGGATCTAAACCCGCCGTTTTTGCCTTCACCAAGCTCCAAGATTTTAAGAGATGTACCATCAAATTTTACATCTGCAAATAAATATGAGACCTCTGCTTTAATTGTTCGTGCTCTATTTATAAGAGCACGTAAGTTACCCAACTTTGCCGTCAACGTACGTGGCGAGAAGCCATTAAAAACCACCCGTTGGCTCACAGAAAAATCACGCAGATCAAGATCAGCTGGCACAACAATCTGCGCCTCATCCTCAACTACATCACTTTTTTCAACAAAACCGGCTATAACGTCGTTTGTAAGATCACTCATATTAAAAATAAATTCATCTTGCGATTGCCCATAACAGTACCCAGTAATACCAAGTGCTACCGCCAGCATTAAACTTTTGCAGTCCATCAATACTCCTTCTTTAAAAACAAAACTCTACCACACAGGGTGCTGCAACACGTACTCATACATTTTTGTCAACGCCGGAATCATTCCAACATCAAGTAATGCAAGATCATCATCACTCACAGTAAGATCTTGCGGATTTAAGCCAGACAAATCCCCTCTAAACTGTGATACATATTTTTCACTCAAAGAACCACTCTCGTCAAGACTTTTAAGTGCCACCTTCCAGAATGCACACAATCGCTTAACAGCAATCTTTTCCCCATTCGAGGCCATGAACCACACAACACGCATACTTGGATCATACCTCTTTCCATTCACCCTAATCTCTTGAGATGGACAAAAAGCTTCTACAATAAACTTCTGATTTGGATCATGACGCCAGTATACAAGCGTCTCTGTATGAGGAGGCTGAAAGGTTCTACCAGTCATTGCACGCGGCGCAGGATTGGTAACATGCTGTTTAAGAATACGATCAAGATCTTCTGCTTTTACCACAACAACACCATTGCTACGTGATGAATTTAGCGGCTTAATAACAAACATATCTCCCCCAATTTCTTGCTTGATTTTTTGCGCAAGATCTGAGGTATAGATTTTAGGAAAAACGCCATAGCGCGGTCGCAGATGATTGATACCGGCAGCGGCACACAACGATTGCATCACCAATTTATCTGCCGTAAAACTACGCATGTAACGGTTTACCAATAATGAGTGTGGATGGTCAACAACAAATTGTCGCACTTGAGAACTACCAGGATCATCAAATTTAAACATTACAATATTTTTGACCGATTTGGGAAACCTGTCATTCTGCAAAACCACAGATGTATTGCTAAATATTCTATTATTAGCAAGTTTGCTAAATGATGGGGCATAGTTGCCACCCAATTTTTTGAAGTAGTCAAAGGCTACATGCTCATAGTCATCATGGTTAAATTCATCATGTGCAACACGAATTGGCTGCGGTCCCACATACCACACGGGCAAACCGAATACAAAAAGTTCGTCCCAGAAAGCTTTCCATATCTCACCTTTTCCAAAAACAAATTCATGTGCGCGCAGCCCAGCTGTTGGACCATCTTGAAATTCTAGCATTTTAACATCGCCGCAATTGAATTTGAGGTCAATTGCAAAGAAGGAGATATCGACAGGCAACAGTTTCGGTTGTTTTGCATCTTGCGCACCAAGATACATATGCCAAAAAAGCATCCCTACAAAAATTACACGCATACCAGAAAACAAGTTCATACTACTTCTCCATCTGTAAAAAATTAATCAGATGGTTTTCAACATAGCGTCTTGCGTGCCGTAGAGCAACACCAAAAATTGCTAACTAATTGCCAAGCATTTTCTTTATAGTACTACCAAAAATTATCCCCGTTACTAACGCTGTACCAGCTAGAGCGTACGTCAAGTATCGTACCGTCGTTAGATAGGAGTTCTGTTCCTTTAAATTCTCTTGCACAAGAGCAGCAAATTCTTCTTTGCTGATATGACTATTCAAAACTTCTCGCCGCATCGGCGATAGTGAGACGTTTTCAAAGATTAAAAACCACATCTCATCAATCAACTTATCCCAGTCAATTAATGGTGAACACTCCTCTTGCACAGCAAGCTGCAGATCCTTACCTTCTGAGCCATTTTCTTCTGCCGCCAAACCGCCAACCATACATACCAGAAAAAATCCTGTGGCAACTAACAAGCTTTTCATAGCAACCCCTTAGCGAAGTATCATGAGTAATAAGGCTGCAGCAGCTACTACGTTAGTGAGCGTTGCAAGCACGTTAAAATATTTTATGACCTTGAGCGTTGCGGTCTCAGTTTTAAGCAGATCTGCACGCAGATCAAGCTGCGCATTACCCTGATGATTTCTATTCATAATATCAATGCTTAGCTGCACCGCTTGATCAATTTCCGCTGCTGTCCACCCATCATCCTGAGCTTTTTCCACAAACTGCCTGGCATGCGTAAGCACGTGGCTGGCAATTTCTTGATCCCGAATTGTCTTGCCAAGATGCAATAATGCATTGGAACCATCGGCTGATACAATACCAACAGACGCAATGAACATCACAGCAATGAATTGTTTGAGCATTTTCATAAAATCCCCCCTAAACCCCAATAAGATCCCCAGTGAAGTAGCATACCCAATCTGAATAGAGAACGAACACAATTTATGAACAAAGCACAAAACTGCCCCGCAATCAACCACTATCTATGCCGTTCACCTCCGCCATAAAACGTGATAGACTCCTCCGTATTGATGACCTTAAGTACAACTCTAACCTGTTCGTAGGATCACTTATGAATTCTGCGCAAATTCGCCAAGCATTTTTAGACTATTTTGTAAAACAAGGCTCCACTGCCGTTACAAGCTCTTCGCTCATTCCGGCCGAAGACCCAACACTACTTTTCACCAATGCCGGCATGAACCAGTTCAAAGACTGCTTTCTTGGTAAAGAAAAAAGATCGTATGTTCGAGCTACGTCGATTCAGAAATGCGTACGAGCTGGCGGCAAACATAATGACCTTGATCAGGTTGGCTATACCGAACGGCACCTCACCTTTTTTGAAATGATGGGTAATTTTTCGTTTGGCGACTACTTCAAAGATGATGCTATCAAATTCGCCTGGGAGCTGCTAACCGATGTGTACAAGCTCCCCAAAGAACGCCTCTACATCTCCGTCTACAAAAAAGATGATGAAGCATACGATATCTGGAATAAAAAGATGGGTGTACCCGCTGAGCGGCTCGTTCGTTTAGGAGAAAAAGATAATTTTTGGCAGATGGGCGACACCGGTCCATGCGGTCCATGTACAGAAATTTACGTTGATCAGGGCGCGCAAGAAGGCTGTGGCCGTAAAGATTGTCAGCCTGGTTGCGATGGCACTGAAGCAGTTACAAACTGCTCCCGCTTCACCGAGATTTGGAACCTTGTGTTCATGCAATTCGACCGACAAGCAGATGGCCAACTTAAGCCGCTCGCCAAGCCTGGCGTTGATACCGGTATGGGCTTTGAACGACTCTGCATGATCATGCAAGGCGTCAAAAACCTTTTCAAAATCGATGCAATGCAAGAACTCATCGAGTTCATGGTCAAAACAACAGGTACGCAGTACCAAGGCAAGGACCTTGAAGACCAAGCAGCGTTCCACGTACTCGCTGACCATATCCGCTCAACATCATTACTCATTGCCGATGGCTGCTCGCCATCAAATGATGGTCGTGGTTATGTTTTGCGCAAAATCATACGCCGTGCTGCCCTGTTCGCACAAAAACTAAGCAGCGACAAGAAACTTTTCTCGAAGCTTGCAGGCTTCTTCATCGATCAAATGAAAAACGTTTACCCAGAGCTTGAAGTCAATCGCGGATTGATCATCTCAGTCCTCGACAGCGAAGTTGAACGCTTTGCTGAAAACCTCATCACCGGCCAACATATTCTTGATCGCTATATGGATGAGCAGCACAAAGCTGGTAGCACACAAATCACCGGCTCACAAGCATTCAAGCTGTACGACACCTACGGCTTCCCCCTAGAAATTACGCGCATCATCGCTGAGCGTAATAAATTCGTAGTTGATGGTGACGGCTTTGAAGTTGAGATGAAAAAACAACAAGACCAGTCTGGCAAAAAAGTAAAAGATGCTGGCACTGAGTATGAAATCCCAGCAAACATGCACACCACTTTTGTTGGTTATGAAACCCTCACCAATCAAAGTAGAATCCAGTACAGCATCATCTGCGGTGATCATGCATGGCTGAGCACGGTGGAATCACCATTCTATGTTGAATGTGGCGGCCAAGTTAATGACGATGGCTGGGTAACTATTGAGAACGAAAATTATCCCGTACTCAATTTGGCAAAAGCTGGCGATACCTTCAAACCAGCGATTATGGTCAAAATTGCAACAACTTCTAAACACGGCAAAAAGCTCTCCGTTATTGCCAACGGTACCACGGTCACCAACACGGTTGATGCCAATGTACGTCCACACACGGTAAAAAACCACACCGCCACCCACATGCTGCAAGCCGCATTAATTCAAGTACTGGGACCACAAGTCAAACAGGCAGGGTCGCTTGTTAACGACAAGTACCTCCGCTTCGACTTCACGCACCACAAAGCAATGACGAATGAAGAAATTGTTGCTGTAGAAAATTTGGTTAATACCAAGATCCAGGAAGACATCAAGACAAATATTCAATACACCGATCTCAACGATGCAAAGAAAAAAGGCGTTATTTCGTTTTTCGGTGAAAAATACAACCCTGAAAGCGTACGTATCGTTGAGATACCAGGCTTTTCTGCTGAGCTATGCGGTGGCACACACGCGCCAAGCACTGGCATCATTGGCGCTTTCAAAATAACCAGTGATGTTGCACTTGCGACCGGAACACGTCGCATGGTAGCAATCACCGGCCCTGAGGCGATCAAGGCTTTTCAACAAACGTTTGATATCGCCAAGCAGCTAAGCACTCATTTCAAAGTCAAACCTGAAGAGGTTGTCAGCGCTATTGAACGACAACAACAACAACTAAATGATGCTCAAAAAACAATCAAACAGCTACGTCAGCACATGATGAAATCAAGTGCTGCTGGCTGGGCTGCAGAGATGACCAACGAACATGGTGTACCGTTCTTATATTTATCGATTGAAGAGTTTGGTGGGGATGAACTGAGGACCATCTGCCAAGAACTTGAAAAATACACACCAGGTTTTTATGTCATCATCAATAAACCACAACCAAAAGCTCCGGCATT
>JAHFBQ010000017.1:12704-19149 GCA_023249935.1 bacterium | reverse complement strand
CTCGCCACAACCGACTGCGCCAGCTGTTTCGAACAACATCGTTGTTTGCGTTTCGCGTTATTTCAATAATCAAGTGAAGGTATTGTATACGTCATTTTTTCATATTTCAACAACTATTTTAAAAAAGATTTAAAAAAATTCACAGCTATGCAAGTAAACAACGACTGACAAGCCAAATCGAATATTATTTTTTTATAAAAATTTCAATACAGACAGATAGAAAAGATGTTTTTTACTTCTGTTCACGACATAACCACGGATAGTCATACGGGTTATAAATTTTTGCAAGCCATTCACGCCCTTGCCAAATTTGAATAAGAAAATCTTTGGCGGAGTTAACAAACTTACGATGCCCATACGTGATTGCAAGCTGCCCCAGAGCTTCTTCCTTAGATTTTTTCTGCATCTCGATCACCCACAATGCTGCCGCCTCGCCGGTACGGTCAGCACCACCAAGACAATGTACTAAGATAGGCCGCGGCGCTTCATCATACAATTTTAATAGCTGTTCGAGATCTTGCCGCATCGAGAGCACCACCGCGCTCATGGCAATGGAATGAAACTCAACACCCATCGCCAAAGCGACATCTTGTTCCCGCTGATACCAGACCGTTTCATTCACACCACGCAGATTGATCAGCGTTTTAATACCAAATCGCTTCACATACGATTTCAGAACATCTGGCGTCAACTGCTGGCAACGATAAAATTTACCAGGATCAACCTCAAAGAAATTCTGCAGCTGATCACGTATCACCCTTCTATTGGCTTTATTAAAGGCTGCCAGATCATCAAAAATACCTGCAACGCAGAAATCACTACTCAATACAATAGCAATCAGAAAACAGATGCGCGTTGTTCCAAAATTCATTATAGTTTTCAAAATTCATTCATCATTTAAGGTACGGATAAAGGATATGAAATTATTTCATTATGCTTGGCTGCTTTTCCTATTACTCCCCGCCTGCACCCATTTTAAACCAGCACAACTAAAAAAACAGTCTTTTATTGAAACAAAAGGATCCTATGATTCTACTACAACTACTGTAACCGCTCACCACTTACAAGCGACCGATCTGAGCTCAGCAGCACGCAGCATTACAAGCACAATCAACTTTCTCGTCTTGTCGATAAAAAATAAAACCGATTCCTCAATATCTATCGACCCAGCCACCATACAGCCCCATATAATGAAACTGACTGAACTAGCCCCGCTCATTCCAAAAGTATACGGCTGCTACTTTATCCCGGCAGCCATCCTTGGCTTCAGCGGATTCCTTTTCTTGTGGCAAGTTGGCATTCCTCTGGCGGGCCTCCTGACCCTCTTTGGTATCAACCAGTCTCAACGTGCCGCACAGCGCACATTAAGCAGCACAGCGCCGTACTTACTCGATGCAACATGCTACAAGGTCATTCCCCCACACTCAACAACGTCTTTTTTAATCGCAATCAAAAAAGATGCGTACCAGCCAACCATCTCCTTAAAGCTGCTTACCACCAAAGGTGATGAGTTGTGTTTGCTGACTTGTCATAAGTCTTTGCAACCCTCTTACACCTTATCGTAAAGTGAGTTCGATCATGAATAACCAAAGATACATATCCTACGGCTTCCTAGCGGCATTAATCATAACGTTCCTCCCTATACAGATCATGGCAGTACCGCACATCACAAGCTCTCCGCTCACTAAAAAACAGATCAATGATCACTTTGGCTGCAACAACCCAATCAAGAAGCTTTTATTCACACACAAGTTCAAAGCCCATAACCTTGTGGTCACCAATCCTACTGACCAACCCCTACTGCTTAAAAGTAACACCTGCACCCCAGCACCCTTGCACCCCAGCGAGGTAGAAAAAAAATTGTCACAGTCTCTCAGTGCCGCCCCCTGGCTGCTTGGTGCTGGCTGGGCGGTCTTGCTCACCAAAGTAATCGGCTTTGCCATTATCCCAAGCATCATGTTTGGCGCCACCATCATCCTGGCCGGCGTCATCGGCATGAACAACAATCACCTCCCCGCCAACACCCACCATACCATCACCCACCTGCTGATAGATGGGGTCCACGATTACCTCGTACCAGCACATGACCATGGGGACTTCATCATCATCTTACCAGCCAAAGCAACGACGCTCACCATCCCCTATACTTCCCTTGGTAATACAACATCCCACGAGATAAACATAGGCCTGCAAGCACAGGGATCGCAAAAATCATAATCCGTGCTAGACTTGCCCCCATCAATAACCCTTATGCGTAAGGACTCTGTGGTATGCTAATTGATGATTTAAATGTGATTCTGGCTATCGCACAGCCAAATATTAAGACCATTACTAGTTATTGGGACAATGCCAACTTTCAAGCTCGCTTTGACGAGCTTACGCAAATCACTTCCCAAGAAAACTTTTGGCAACATGAACAGCGTGACACCTTGCTCAAGGAACATCATGGCCTTAAAGAGTTAGTTGAACGCTACAATATCATCATTAAAGCTTATAAAGAGAGCAGTGATCTTATTGAGATGTTTAAAGATGATGATGCACAACTAGAACTTATTAAAGATGATATCGGCAAGCTCTGCCGGGATATCGCTAAATTCAAACTTGAACTTCTCCTTAACAAGAAAGAAGATGCCACCAACTGCTACCTCAGCATCAATGCTGGCGCCGGCGGCACCGAATCACAAGATTGGGCAAGCATGCTCCTGCGCATGTACATTCGCTTTTGTGAACGAGAAAACTTCCATGTTGATGTTCTCGACTACCAATCAGGCGAAGAAGCCGGCATTAAATCGGCTACGCTCTACATCAAGCGACGCAATGCCACCGGCTTGCTCAAGGCAGAATGTGGTGTTCATCGCCTCGTACGCATCTCCCCGTTCGATTCCAATAAACGTCGCCATACATCTTTTGCGGCAGTCACCATCTTACCTGAAGTTGAAGACGTCAACTTTGAAATTTTAGAGAAAGATCTGAAGATCGATACCTACCGCGCTGGCGGTGCAGGCGGACAGCACGTCAACAAGACTGAGTCGGCAATTCGCATAACACATATGCCTACCGGCATCATAGTTCAATGCCAGAACGAACGTTCTCAGGGACAGAACAAACAAATCGCCCTCAAGATGCTTAAAGCAAAACTCTTTGAACGCCAAGAAGAAGAACGCAGATTGGTAACTGAAAATGCGGTCGATCGTAAAAAAATTGAATGGGGATCACAAATCCGTTCTTACGTTTTGCATCCCTATAAGATGGTTAAAGATCATCGCACCGATTTTGAATCTTCTCAGCCCGACCTTGTGCTCGATGGTGAGATCATGGATTTTATTGAAGCCTACCTTGTATCCCAAGCAACACAATCAGACGGAAAATAAATTCTATGATTGATGTTAATGCGTTACAAGAACATATCAAGCAACTCATTTTGGGACCACGTATCATCGTCGGCCTGTCAGGCGGCGCCGACTCAGTGTTCTTGTTGCATCAACTCGTCCTCCTCAGCAAAAGCACTCCGCTCAACATCATCGCCGCTCATCTTCAGCACGACTGGCGTGGGCAGGAAGATGTAGCCGATGCCCTGTTCTGTAAAGAACTTGCCGTAAAACTTGGCGTTCAATTCGTCACCAAGGATGCGCGCGACATTGTCATTAAAAAAAAATGGAACGGCTCACAAGAAGAACTTGGCCGCCACCAACGCCGCGCATTTTTGCATCAAGTACTCCATGAACATAATGCAGATGTCATCGCACTTGGACACCAAGCACAAGATCAAGAAGAAACATTTTTTATCCGCCTCCTGCGCGGCGCATCACTCGAAGGCTTGTGCGGTATGCAACCCAAAGATGGGCTCATCATTCGCCCCCTCCTAGAAGTGCAACGAACTGATATTGAGCAGTGGCTCACAAGCATCGATCAACCATGGTGCCAAGACAGCGATAACACTAACCCACGATTCCTGCGCAATCGTATCAGACACGAACTCTTACCGGTTCTGCGCAACATCGATCCGCGGTTCACCTCAAATTTTGCACGCACCCTACAGCAGCTACAACAAGAACAAACACTCATTGATGAACTTGTTCAATCTACATTTGAACAGATTTTTGATACAGATGGAAATGGAAACCTCCCGCACTTCAAAAAACTTAGCCCCATGCTCCAGGGACACGTGTTAAAAAAACTGTTCATCACCAACGGAGTACAATTCAACCTCTCAGCAGGATTTATTGATGAAGCATTGCGCTTTCTCAATTCACCGCGAGGAGGCACTCACATGCTTGGCAACAGCTGGGCGCTCTACAAAAAATCAGATACTTTCCAATTAATCACAACAACTGAAAGGACCTTATGAAAATAAAAAGTTTCGGCCTTGCGTGGGTCATCACTACAGACATGACTAAGGCAAAAGACTTTTTCACCAACAAACTAGGTCTTAGCATTTCTCAAGATTCATCAGAACATGGTTGGATTGAACTTAAGGCAGAAAAAGGCAACTTTTTACTCGGCGTTGGCGCAGATTCAGGCGATGATTGCGGTGGCCCGATAAAACCAGGTCACAATGCAGTGCTCACTATGAACGTTGATGATATCGTTGCAGCAAAAGCTGAACTAGAAAAGCGTGGTGTCGCAACTGAAGGCGAGATTATCGAAATTCCAGGCCACGTCAAAATGTTGTTCTTTAAAGACACTGACAACAACTACTACCAGCTCATACAAGATCTATCAGGTGGTTGCTGCTAGTAAGGTTACTCCACAGTTTAAGTCATCGTATTATCCCAGCTTTCAAGTTGGGATTTTCTATTTTTATGCAACTCTTCCTTGCCACACAACACGTACCCTGATATAACTACCTGATTCTTCAAAAAATAAACCATTTTAAATACGTCTGACCAGCACAAAGGAATGTTGTGAACCCGTTTACTCTACTTAAAAAATATCACGTTCAAACCGTTACCATTGCATTATTCTTTTCATTGAGTTATCCACTCCACATCGAGATGGCCAATGGAGGTCAAACTTGCGTTGTTACCCCAAAAAAAGAATCCTTCGCAGCTCTACATAAACCCATATCTCCTACTCGGGAAGTTCTAACTTTTCTTAAAAAAGCATATGAAAAGAGAAAATCAGTTGGTGCAATAGTTCCAAGCTCAGACGCATTAGCCAAAGCAATGATTCAGCATATTGATGGAGACAAACGTGGCAAAAAAATAATTGAAGTTGGAGCTGGCTCTGGAAAATTCACCAAGTTTATTATTGATAACAAGCTAAAATCAGAAGATACATTCATCGTTATAGAACTTGATGAAGATTTTTATAAAATCCTGGTTAATAAGTTTGGCCACCTAAAAAACGTACATATTTATTGTCTTGATGTTCTCGAGTGGCCAAAACACAAAGATTATGATCCTACGGGATATGACTATCTTGTTTCCGGCCTGCCACTTAATTCTTTCGAACCGGAACTTGTCAAAGCAATCCTCATCCTTTTTTCCTCTCTAGTAAAACAAGATACGGTCGTTTCTTACTTTGAATACATGTTTTTTCCAACGGTAAAAAGAACATTTACTCACATCATTAAAACAGAAGCCGGTTTAAAGTTTCTTCTAATAGAAGGACATAAAAACATGTTTAGAGACCAGTTTTTATATACAGACTCAAAGCAAGTGTTCATGAATTTTCCATCTGCTCGCGTAGTATACTGCACCAATACACAAGGAATCCTACCAAGCGGATATGATTCTGACGAAGATGAAGCCTAGTTGATATTTATTTCTATTTTGCAACTTTATTTACTTTGCCCTATCTCCCTTGCTTATACTATAGAGTAGATCCCGGATCAAAGTCCCAGCCTTCGCTAAAAGCTTCGGCGGGCGCAAACGTCAAACAATTTGCTGTGGGCGGCATAGCTTTGGCGACGACGGCCGGGATGACAAGATCTAGGGGAGGGAGATCATGGTTTTCGGCTTTATTTTCTTACTGCTTTTTACGGGAACAACCGCTGCTATTCAACATGATCTGCTGTTCAGCCTCACATCATCAAGCACATGGCGCGAATTTAAAGCACCGCTGGCACAACGCATAGCAAATAAACCTCATGAAAAACACATTCTCATCAGCGAAATAAATCTCAAGAGCAACGACACCACCTTTGTTGAAGGACTCACCGCCCGTTGGCATGGCGCCACGGTTGGTAAAATGGTCGCCTCGCTCTATTCAAAAAAATTGACTGACCATAAAGCACCGGTCCCAATCGATGAAAACCTCATCTGCGACGGCACATGGAACGCAAAGACAAAGGAATTTGTCTTCCCCGTAAACAAAAAACTGGTAGCAAGCGATACATACTACCTCATGCTTCATGTCCCAAAAAAATTTGAAGCCAAGCTTAAGATGGGTTCGTTTGAGATTACGCAACAAGAAAAGCCTACACTACTTGGATTTAGAGGTA
>JAHFBQ010000017.1:11573-12694 GCA_023249935.1 bacterium | reverse complement strand
TAACAGAAAATAAAAAGCTCTTCATAAACAACAGCCCGTTGTCTATAATCATCCTTCGTGTCATCACACCAAAAAAGGAGATTGTGTGGCTAATGTGGTAATTCTTGGTGCAGGGCTCACCGGACTCTCTGCTGCGTATCATTTCGAACAGGCGGGATTTTCAGACTTTGAAGTTTTTGAAAAACAGGATGCTGCTGGCGGCCTCTTGCGTTCGTTCCATGTCGATGGGTTCACGTTCGATTACACAGGCCATCTGCTACATATCAACGATGACTATTTTGCATCGTTCATCAACGCCATCACAAGCATTGATGCATTTTTAAAAGTCACACGCAACACTGCCATCTACTCACACGGCAACTTTACCAACTACCCTTTTCAAATGAATTTGCATGGCCTTCCCAACGAGGTGATCTACGAATGCATCACCGGCTATGTGAATCGCAGCACTTCCATCCGCAAGCCAAAAAATTTTCATGAATGGGTACTCAAATATTTTGGTGCCGGGATGGGCAAGCACTTTTTCTTTCCCTACAACAGCAAAATCCTCGCGTATGATGTCCGCCGCGTGTTGCCATCATGGACTGGCCGCTTTGTTCCTCAAACGAATTTAGATGCTGTCTTACGTGGAGCTTTTGAAAAAAAAGACACGAGGAATGTTGGCTACAACAGCCAGTTTTTTTACCCTAAAAAAGATGGCATACAACATCTTATCAACAGCCTTAGCGACGCTATCAAAGCAAAACCAAAACTGCACCACAAAGTGGTTGAAATCAATGTAAAAACAAAAACCATCACCTTTGAAAATGGCACAACCACTCGCTATAACTCACTCATCAGCACACTGCCACTCAACGAGTTACTAGAGATAATCAAAGGCAGCTCTCATCGTGGGTATGGTGATGCTGCATCACGCTTACTCTGCAACAGCGTTCTCAATTTCAATCTTGGCTTTAAAGACAAAGATCTTGGGGATAAGCACTGGGTCTACTTTCCCGAAAACAGATACCCATTTTATCGCATGGGCTTCTGGCACAATATCAATCCATCGTCAGTTAAGCCTGGCCACACCGCCATCTATGGAGAAGTTTCGTATCTTGGTAAAAAGATAAGTAATCCAG
>JAHFBQ010000017.1:0-11563 GCA_023249935.1 bacterium | reverse complement strand
TCGCACAAGCACTTACTCACCTTACCCTACACGAACAAGATGTGGTAGTGCGTAAAGATTTGCATCTAAAGTACGCGTACGTCATCTACGACGCATGGCGCGAAAAACATCTTGAAAACCTTTTAAAAAACCTGGCACATGATGGTATCTTATCGACAGGACGCTATGGCGGTTGGAAATATTCAAGTATGCAGGAAGCAGTTATTGATGGCAAAATCGCTAGTGAACAATTGATGCCACGTTTTGCTGCTGCTCGAAAATCTTCGATGCCTGAAAATACCCAGAGCGTTAGCTCATTGTAATGAAGAAATGATTGTGCATAAGGAGGGTCATGGAACACCAACTTAGAGAGTTTTACGCGGGTAAAAAAGTCTTAGTTACCGGCGGGGCTGGATTCATTGGTTCACATCTAGTAGAAGCACTTATTGCACTCGATGCAAAGGTTACCGTCCTTGATAACTTCTCGACAGGATTCATGACTAATTTACGAGACGTCCTCCCTTTCATCAATCTTCAGTACGCCGATATCACCTCTCCTTACAGCACGCTTCAAGGTACCCGCAGCAAGGACGTAGTCTTTCACTTAGCTGCTTTTATTTCAGTACCAAATTCAATTAAATATCCAGCGCACTGCCAACTAGTCAATGAGATTGGTGTATCAAATACACTCAACGCCTGTATAAAAAATGGCATCAAAAGTTTTGTGCTTTCCTCATCAGCAGCCGTGTACGGCAACAAGTCAACGATCTGCCATGAAGATGATACCCCCAATCCACAAAGCCCTTACGCCATCAGCAAATTAGCTGGCGAAGCTCTATGTAGAGAAGCCTCTTTGCAATATGGGATCGCCACAACAAGTCTGCGCTATTTTAACGTCTATGGAGAACGACAAAATCCCAACGGCGACTACGCCGCTGTCGTAGCAAAATTCACCGACAACCTTCGTCAACAAAAACCAATCGTTATTTTTGGCGATGGCAAACAAACACGAGATTTTATTCACGTATCTAACGTCGTTACAGCAAACCTTTTGGCTGGTATGCAACTTCATCACGCCGGGGACATAATCAATGTTGCAACCGGCACAAGCATCAACCTATTACAACTCATCACACAACTCGAACAAGAGCTTGCCCTGAAAAATAACGGGGTTCTGTTCAAAGAACCCCGTGGTGGAGATATCAAACACTCCAGTGCGAGCAACTACAAATACACTCAATTACTTTCTGGCAAGACACACACCCATCAGCAACCACCAACACCAATGTTTGCCGAAAGATTGTCATAAGCAATAAAATTGTTATCCTTGTGGCATCATTTTTTTGCCGAAGTGGTGAAATTGGCAGACACGCTAGATTCAGAGTCTAGTCCTGTAAAAGGGGTAGGGGTTCGAGTCCCCTCTTCGGCATTAACTTCCAAATGCAGCTAAACAAGCAGAAGCATTGTACATGTTTCCAGGCGCATTATTATCATCCCAGTCAATAAGTTCCAGATGATTCCCCTGAATCACTATGTTCCACGGAAAAAAGTCACCATGTGGAAACGTCGCAAGCCTTTTAATCTCTTGCTCAATAACCTCTCGAGCTGGATACGCGCCAAGCAAATTTTTAAAGGTCCAAAGATTAATACCTTTTTGCCATGCAGTTGTTTTATCACCACGCGGCTTGTAAAGTGTTTTCTCTGTAAAGTTACTTTTGACCGCATAGAAACGAGTATTTGGCGAGCCCCATGTCGGCTTAAGTAACACATTTTTACTCATCTCAAATAAATAAGTAGTTGCATCCCGCTCAATCAGCACATGGTCACCCAGTGCCAGTAGATTATCTATCGTTACATCCAACCGCTTCATGTCATGCACAAATACCACATCAAAATGCTCGCACGCCGACAGCTCCTTAAAATCTTGAGCTGTCATAACTTTTTCAAGCATTATAAGATTATTGATATTGCCTTGCATGCACGCCTGAGACAACTGCAAACGCTTGTCCCCCTCGATTACGGCAGCCGAGCAATCATACTCTGCTGCAATACGCAAAGCAAAACTCCCCCCTCCAATCTCCAGCACCGTGAAGGGACGCTTATAACGATCGAGAATCTTTTTAACTTCAAAAGCATCAACGGCGCCAGCCTCTGTATATGCATCGCGAGAAAGATCTCGCACACAACATGGTTGCAATCCCATATCCCAATCATTTTCAAACTGCTCAATAGCATTGTTTCTCATATACAAAACTTTTAGGCTATTCAAGTCTTCAAAAATTTTTGCTCTTAGCCTTGTAAGAAAATTATTTTGTAAAAACAAAACTCTCAGTTCGACAAGCCCAGCCAGACTATAAGGCTGCATGTGCACAATGACATTATCCTGCAAATAAAGCGCTTGAAGTCGTGGACATGCCGCAAAGGCATATGATGGTAATTCGGCTATATAATTGTTATTAAGAAATAACATCTCGAGGTTTTTAAGTGCCCCATTGCTTATTGGATGTATGCTCTTAATCTCATTAAACCCTAGGTTGAGAACATAGAGCATAGAAAGACCTCGAAGCTTTTCTAGGTCAAGCATCTGCAATGTATTATGCGAAATATGCAGCTCTGCAAGACAAGATGGATAATCGTATGCCGATATGGTTGTTGAAATTTGATTATGATTTAAGACAAGTGTGTTAAGTTTTGCCATGTTGCTAAAAACTTTTTCAGGAAGCAGCTTTATCTTGTTTCGTGCAAGATCAAGCTGCACTAAGTTTTCAAGGCCCATGCCATTGGCAATAGCCGAAAGATCTTCTAGCTGGTTATCGTCAAGCCAAAGATGTGTTAACCCTGGAAAATTTTCAAACGTACAGCCAGCTAGAGATCTAATTTCGTTATGGCCCAAATCAATTGCTGTTATTGATGCTGCATTGGGCACCTGTTCTAACCCTTGCAAACTTTGCAATTTCTTATTTGCTAACTGAAGTTTGCCTCCCCCAACAAAACAGCTCTGGATTTCTCCAGAATCAATTAAGTTTTGTATTGACCGCTCTCCAGCAACCGCTACCGAGCCAATACAAAGCACCATCAATAACCACGTCATTAACGACCCAGTATATATCTGTATTTATCATACAGTTCTTGTGAGTCTGTCATCAGAAAGTCATCGCTGATTATATTTACAGCTCCAAGTACCACAGCTTTTGGTTTAACTAAACTAACATACTTTGGACTCAAATTTTCAGTCAAATAACGCTTAACCCACTCACGTCCATATTTTGCGCGCTTTAAATAATGATCATAGTGCGCATACACATCACGCATTGCTTGGCGAGCACTTTCAACCGAACAATCCAGCTGTGCACCAACCGTTACCGTTTTAAGCAGCTCAGTAATTTCAAGATCCGTTAAAGAAATGTTATTCAATGCAAAAAGGTTCATAATCGAATCAATGGTGTAGTAGCTTGCATTGTAATTTTCAACGTTACCATGATGATATACAAAGTCATCAAAGATACTGGCATCATCACCATGACAATCAAACAATGCCGGCACCACAATATCTGCAGGCACTACTCTGACTGCACCTGAATCACAGATTGTCATCTGAGCTGTATTATTGGTTAGAATGCATGGCTTTGCACACGCAAGCGCTTCACGTGGCGTGATTGAAAAACCTTCTCCCATTGATAGGAAAACATAGCAATCCAAAGACTTGAAAAATTCCAAGTATTCATGGCGAGTATACGGCTTAACAATAAGCTCCACATTAGTCAGGTTGAGCTCATTAATCTTACTAGTCAGCGCTAAAATAGTTTCTTCGTCACCAAATCGACCATGTAATCTCAACTTAAAGTTTTTATTGTTACCATATTCAGCAGCAAATGCATCAAGCACTTTCATATGATTTTTTCTTGGCCAAATGCCGCCAGTCATACCAAACACAAATGGTTTATGAGCAGCAGACTCTGGTTGAATAGCCAGAAAGTCATGCAGTTTTAATGGCAGCGGGAGCGCAAAAACCGGTATGGAAACTCCTGACTGTTTGTACACATCAACAAGAAATTGATCTGGGACCACCGCCATATCAAATTCATTATTTAAAATCGGCACCCAATTACGCGGAATCTGCGTTGATTCAAACATAGTATATGCAACCTTGATAATACTCTTGGGCACCTTTTTATAGATACTCAATGCTTTGTCGGCAAGAATATCAACCAAAATTGAGACAGCCCCAACATTGTGCTTGTCTGCCATATCAAGACGCGGCAACCCAAGCTGCGCATCTTCTACAGCTGCAGGAATATTTCTCGTACTCAAAAAATTCATCTTTATTTGATCACCAAGACACTCTTTAAAAAGGATTGGGTGATTCCCTATGCCATCAGCAGCATTAACAAAACCAACAATCGTTACATCGTAATTAAATATCGGACGACTATGGTGATGCGAAACACCAAAAAAACCTTCAACTGAATCTTGCAGCGCATGAAACCCATCAACTACCGCCCCTTCAACAACTTCTACAGCATGCCAAAGGCTTGCAAGACAAAACCGTCCCCCGTCTGTTGGCGACTGCCCCGACGTTGCCTGTAATGAAGGCGCTAGTAACAAAGCCAACAACATCGCGCGTCCCATGAACGCAAAAGATCTTTTCATACCAGCTCCCCCTAATTTTTGTTGATAGGATCCCGCGCCAGATCGAAGTCCGGAGTGATAAAGCTCCCGCTCGGGATGACAAAATTTTTATGAGCCCAATTTCTCATAAAAAGTCTATTTGCAATTTTAAGAATTCTATGCCTTGCCAGTCAACAATCTTGTCTTTTAGCCCTTTTTGGTTATACTCACCCTTAAATTTTAATGCTCTCAATCCCTTATTTTTATTGTCTATTGTGAAGGTTAGAACGCCCATGAGTAAGCAAAAGCGTGATTATTACGAGGTTCTAGGTGTTTCAAAATCGGCTTCTGCCGATGAGATCAAAAAGGCATACCGCAAACTTGCCTTGCAATATCACCCTGACCGCAATCCCGACAATAAAGAGTCTGAAGAAAAGTTTAAGGAAGCAGCTGAGGCCTATGAGGTACTCTCTGACGCAGAAAAACGTAAACGTTTCGATCAATATGGCCATGCTGGCATGCATAGTGGCGCTGACTTCCATCATTCCCAAGATGTTAACGACATTTTTGAAAATTTCGGCGACATTTTTGAAAATCTTTTCGGAGCTGGAGGGCAGGGCTCTAGCAGACGTCGCGGCTCACGCGGCGAACCGGCTCCACAGCGAGGTCACGATCTTTCACAAAAAATTAGTATCTCTCTTAAAGAGGCCTTACTCGGCTGCAAAAAAGAGCTCAAGCTCTATCATTTTACTGCTTGTGAGACCTGCAAAAGTAGCGGCTGCCAGCCAGGCACAAAGGCAAAAGCTTGCTCTGAGTGCGGCGGTGCCGGTTCTGTACAGTATCGCCAAGGCTTTTTTGCCTACAGCCAACCGTGTGCACCTTGCCATGGACAAGGGTTTACTATCCCAAGCCCATGCAAAGACTGTCGCGGTCAAGCACGCACACAAAAACATGACAAGCTCAGTCTTAATATCCCAGCTGGTATTTACGATGCCGCAGAACTACGTCTATCAGGTAAAGGTGACGCCGGCATTTTTGGTGGACCATCTGGAGATTTGTATGTCGTTGTACAGGTGCAACCGGATAATGCTTACACCAGACGAGAGCTCGATCTGGTCACGACAATTAATCTGACTTACCCTCAACTCGTACTTGGCTGCCAAATTGAGGTCAAGACACTTGATGACACGGTAGAAATGATAAAAATTCCAAAGGGCTGTCCGATAGGTAAAGAAATCAAAGTCGCCGGCAAAGGTTTTGCAAATCTGCACGGCAAAGGTCGCGGCAATCTGATTTTTATTACTCAGTGTCACATTCCAACAAACCTGAGTGAAGATACCAAACAAGTGCTCCTTTCGTATGCGGATAAGCTTGGCAATACCAGTGCTGACAGTGATGGCGGCATCACCGGTTTTTTCAAAAAATTTCTGGGATAGCAAGTTTGTCATCCCAGCTGTTGCGCTGGGATCTACCCCCTTGTCTTTTGCCCAAGATTTACTAGAATCTTTCTTCTCGAAATAAGCTAAATTGGCCATCTTGGCCACGACACGGGGTCTTGTATGAACATTAAAAATTTAAGGTCTTTCCAACGCGTAGCGATAGGCTTACTGCTTATAGTTAGCCCTTGCTCGTCATTATTGGCTACCACTGCAGCAAATTATGCTGAAATGGTAGCTGCTCTCACCACTATGGCTACCGACATTGCCGCTCGTCATTACGCATTTAAAGAAGAGCCATCTACGGCACTTAAGCTGCAATGCGCCACAAGTGGACTCAGCCTAGTGAACAAAGGCCTTTTCTTTCACAACAACATAGCGGCAAAACAGGATCTCGGTGGCTGGAGCTTTGATAGTAGAGATTGTTATTTCAATGCAGCTCTCGCTGCGCGCGATACTACCAAGTTTGCTCAGCACCTATATCAATTGTATACATCGCTACCAGAAGATGTCATTGCCGACATTGGCAACGTCACTCCAGAAACTTTGCAAGCTGCTCTAGACATGCAAATCGCTGCAGAGAAAACCAATCAAAAAAAACAAAAATCAAAACCTCACTTAAAGCTCGATTACCTACGCAAAGTCGTTGCACTTCCGCTCCTCAAAGGACTATCCTCTTTTGCTTTAGCATGCACCCAAGAATATGCAACATCATACTCAGGCCAACAGGCACGCTTCACCGCAACCGCTGCACATTGCTTTACAAATCTACTCGATGAATACAGCAACCTTGAACAAGATTCTCTACTCACCAGACCGCTCATAGCAGCTTTACTTATTAATGCTTTATGGCTTGTTGGCGAAACCAGCCTTTACATGGGCGAGTGCGGAGAGTTACAAAACTATGTTGTTCAGAACGAAAAATCCAAGTGCCATAACGCCGACCTGAGACGGTTACGTTGTGGCCATCGAGCTTGCGTTGATTGCTTACAAGACAGCATCAGACAACAGCTTGATAGTGATCCGGAAGATCTTGACCACGTTGAATGCAACGAGCCAGGATGCAATCACCGCTTATCACGAATCGATGTCCAAGGCGCCTGTAACAACGCTCCAGATATCATGCAAGCGTATGACATAGCAAAATTTAATCGTCCGCCAGAGCCAGCTCCAAAACCACCAAAACCTGGAGATAAGCCAGCTCCTGTGGAAGAAGAAGTTAAACCACTCCCCATCCAAGCCGGAAAATGTACGATGTATGGATGCGAAGACGAATCAGGCCAAGTTGTAGTTCTCGGCTGTGGCCACGCCGCACAATGCCTTGGCTGCCGTCGCATTCAAATTCGAGGAGCGTTCCACTCAGTTGATGGAAATCTTGATCAGATGCAATGCTTCCATAAAGATTGCAAGCACCACCTTACTCGTAACGAAGTAGCTGCGCTTACCGGAAAAGATGGTATAGAAAAAGATGACGACGCAAAAGAAGAAGGCTGCAACCTAAAAGATGTTCTAGATAAATTCGACCGCGCCGCGCAGGAACGCGCAGCAGAGGGTATTCCACCAGACGCTGCCGAACAGGCTGCAATAGCACGACATGAAATTCAAGTGTGCCCTCAATGCCTTAGACGAAGTGACCTTCAAGGCGTAGCAGACGGATGCAATTACAGAACTTGTGAATGCGGACAACATTTTTGTTTCCATTGCGGTATAGCGTTGGAGAATGCCCGAATAATGCGTGGATTTGGAGTAGCTGTAGATGCTCATGGTTACCATTATGAGGGGTATGAAAATCCGGCAACAGGTAGACTTGTTGGGGATGGACACTGTCCACTATTCTATTTCAATGGACAACCCCGTGTCGATGTACGACCTAGAGGATTGGCAAGACCAGTAGCCCCTTTTGTTTTTGACGATGCCGATGATTTCGGCCCACCATTTCTTATACGTGAGCTATGAGTACTAATAAATTTTATCCTATAAAATCAAACGGCCGAGGAATATCCTCGGTCGTTTCTCATTCAGCCCAGAGGAACACTCAGCGCGTATTGCTCAAAAATCTCAATCGGGTTATTCTAGACCGCACAATGTATCACACTCATTAGCCCAGCTTTGGAGTTGTCATGATCGATTTAAGTTTATTACGAGAACATACAGCGCAAATAAAAGAACTTATCCTTCGCAAAGAACCATCATTTAACGTTGATGGTCTGGTTAAGCTCGATCACGATGCTCGTGCCGTTCGCGCCGAAGTTGAAGCAATCCGCCAAGAAAAAAACAGCTTGGCAGCACAGGGCGCCAAAGGCCTTACGCCAGAGTTACGCGAAAAAGCTCAGTCATTGGGCAAAGACCTCAAAGAAAAAGAGGATCATTTAAAAACGGTTGAAGATGAACTCAAAGCATTGTGGCTCTCCTGCCCAAACTTACTCAATGCCGATGTACAAGCTGGCAATAAAGAAGCAAACAAGCCAGTGCGTTTTTATGGTGAAAAGCGTACCATGTCTTTTCAACCCAAACATCATCTTGATCTCAATCAGAAAAATAATTGGTTCGACTTAGAAACCGCTACCGCACTTTCTGGTGCGCAATTTGTTCTCTATCTAGAACAGGGCGCAAAAGTTATCTATGCACTGACGCGCATGATGCTATGCAACAACGCAAAACATGGCTTTAAACCGGTCATTCCTCCCGCCCTCATCAGTGAAAAAGCTATGTACAACGCCGGCAATTTACCAAAATTTGCTGGTGATTTTTATAGACTTCCAGAGGATGATAACCTTTGTTTAATTCCAACTGCAGAAGTAAGTTTGACCAGTATTCATGCCAATCAAATTTTGCACGCAGATCAACTACCAGTTCGCTATGCCGCCTGGACAAGTTGCTTCCGTCGTGAAGCTGGTGGGTACGGCGCTGTTGAACGTGGACTCATTCGCATTCATCAGTTTGAAAAGGTTGAAATTTTTGCAATCACTGAACCGGAAGAATCGTTCAATGAGCTTGAACGCATGGTTACCTGCGCAGAAAGCTTACTGCAAGAACTTGGCTTACATTATCGCGTCAGCTTACTTGCGGCACAAGATTGTTCATTCTCATCTGCAAAAACTTTTGATATCGAAGTGTGGCTACCTGGACAAGGTTCATTTTATGAAGTTTCTTCAGCAAGTAATTGCACAGACTTTCAAGCACGCAGAGCCGCTATCAGATATCGCAAAACCGTTGACAGTAAACCAGCACTTGCTCATACATTGAATGCTTCATCACTTGCACTACCTCGTCTTATGGTAGCACTGATGGAAACCTACCAACAAGAAGACGGATCAATTGTACTTCCTTCAGCACTCCAGAAGGAGATGGATGCCTTATGGTAAAAAGTTCCCCCTTATGCTTGATAAAAAAAGCATATCCAAATACTAGTTACCAGGGATTATTCAGGAATGGAGTAACAATCCAAATCTTGTTGCTTAAACCTCTCATGTATCAAGCTGGGTGAAAACCTGACATAAAATGTCCTCTTAACAAAAGGAGTACTGTGATGACATTTACAGAAAAGATCTTTGAGGCAAAGCGACTCATAGAAGAGGCGGTTGAGCAATACCCGAGAATTACTTGTGGCTGCTCTTTTGGTAAAGATTCAATGGTGGTTTTACATCTTGCTCTTAGTGTTAAGAAAGATATTCCAGTTTTCGCGATAATGGCTGATACTGAGTTTCCAGAGACTTATTCATTTGCCAAGAAAGTAGCAAATGATTATAAGCTGAACTATCTTGAACACCGCTTTGAACAAATAGGAAGCGCCGAACAATGCTGCGGAACGCCCAAAGTACAAGCAACCAAAGAGGCATTAAGTGGATATAACGCTTGGTTGGCTGGTATTCGCAATACAGAGGGAGTAACTCGAGCAAGTTTTAAGCCAATAGAAACAGTGGACGGATTAACAAAGATTAACCCTATCTTAAACTTTACAGAACAGGACATATGGCGGTATTTAGCCGTATTTGACATTCCGGTAAATCCAGTTTACAAAGACGGCTATAGAAGTCTTGGCTGTATGAGATGTTCAACGCCTGAGCTGGATGAACAAGAATTAGAAAGAGCGGGCCGTTGGAGAGGCACTACTAAAGCTGGTGGAGAATGCGGTATTCACACAGCATCTTTACGTAATTAAGTAAATCTTAGATAACACGATTTTCCGGTTTGAGAATTTTTGCCAAAGATTCTCAAACCGGTTATGCTCACGTCGTAACGGTACCATAAATGTGAATATTAAGCAGGTAACCACATAGCTAGAAAAAAATTGAAAACAATGGCTTATGCCCATGTTAGTGAGGAGCTGCTGCCATGATTACGGAAGAAATTCGCCAAAAAATAAAACGGATTAAAATTCAAACTGGCCGCGTTATGCATACGACGCTGTCGGGTGATTACACTTCAGCATTCAAAGGCTCCGGTCTTGAATTTGATCAATTGCGTGAATACCAAATCGGCGATGATATCAGAAATCTTGATTGGAATAGTTCCGCGAAAATGAATCGACTCATGGTAAAGCAATTCATTGAAGAGCGAGATCGCACCATTATCTTGTGTATTGACGTTTCTGCCTCAGGAATTTACGGCTCGGCGGGTCTGCTGCGAAATGAACTGATCGCTCAAGTTGGTGCAGCACTCACTTTTATCGCCAATCATCACAAAGACAAAGTTGGCGCCCTCTTTTTTTCTGATGTTATTGAAGAATGGATCCCTCCAAAGCGTAGCTCTGTACAGGTTGGTAACATCATTGAAAAAATGTTTAGCATCAAACCACGCAGTAAAAAAACAAACGCCGAAGCTGCTCTACGGTTTTTAATCGATCTTAAGAAAAAAAATTCTATCCTATTTTTTCTTTCTGATTGGTTCTTTGATTCTCCAGCATATGAAAAATTATTACGCGTTGCAGCCCTCGAGTATGATCTTGTGGCATTACGTTTCCTCGATGATCGAGAACATGAGTTTATCGACATAGGACTACTCGAGGTAGAAGATCCAGAGACTGGACAACGCGTCACTATCGATACATCCGCAAAAAACACCGCCGGCCTTTCTCTAAAGGAAGCATTATCAGCTCGCTTAATCAAGCAAAAACGATTATTTGACAAGTACAAGATCGATTACGTCGACATACCCTTGAAAGATGATTTTTTTGGACATTTGGCTAAATATTTTCATGCTCGCACCAAACGACAGATTTAAACCATGAATAATAATCAATCTATAGATATTGAGATTTACGATTTCTACGAACCATCACTCCTTGAGAATGTCTGGATACAGATCGGTATTGGCCTCCTTGTAGCGCTCATCATTGCCGGGCTCGTTTACCTCATCATTCAACATCGTAGAAAACCGCTCTCACCAGGACAGATAGCACTACGTGATTTGAAAGTCATTGCTAGTAAAGATGTTTCTAATAAAAAAGAGGTCGAGACTGCTTACTTTGTAATCACAACGGTTATCAAGCGATATCTCAGTAAGCAGTTCAAGTTTAGGGCGCTTGATAAAACCGATGA